>NZ_JBSFKI010000004.1:0-339278 GCF_053598475.1 Kitasatospora sp. NPDC001119 | reverse complement strand
TGCGCTGCCTGGCCGTGGGGTCGATCCCGCCGGCCGCCGCGCTCGGCGTGCTGACCATGCCGCAGCTCTACCTCGTGGCACTGGTCACCGGGGTGCCCCGGAGCGACGGGGGGTCACTTCTTCGCTTCCGGCTTCGGCTTCGGCTGCCCCTTCAGGGCAGGCGCGACCGGCGCGGCCTTGGTGATGTCGAGCGCGAAGTTCTGGACCACCACGGCGCCCCGGTCACGCTCCGGGGTGCTGATCGGGTCGTTCTGGATGCTGCGTCGCTTCATGGGTGTTCACCTCCTTCCATCGACTCGGCGGGAACCCCGGGGCGGTCGCCCCGGGGTGGCCGGGGGAGCGGTGGCGGCCAGGCGTGTTCGGCGAACCGGACCATCGCGGCCAGCACCGATCGGTGGTCGGCGGTCCGGCGGCTGTAGTGGCCGCCGTCCACCCAGAGCAGCTCGTGCGGCACCGCCAGCCGCCGCAGGTCCGCGGCGTACCGGGCGACCTGGTCGGGCGGGCACCGCTCGTCGGTCCGCGAGGCGACCAGCAGGACGGGCGAGCGGACCTGGTGCACGTACGTCCGCGGGTCGGCGGCTCGGTAGCGTTCGGGCACCTCGTCCGGGGTGCCGCCGAAGAGCTGCCGGTCGAGCTCGCGCAGTGCGGGGGTGGTGGTGCGGTACGTGGCGGGGTAGTCCGCGATCGGCTGCGCGGCCATGCCGAGCGACCACAGCTCCGGCTGCGCGCCCATCGCCAGCAGGGCCAGGTAGCCGCCCCAGGAGAAGCCGCACAGGCCGGTGCGCTCCGCGAGCGCCGTACCGTCGGCGACCAGCTCCGCGCGGACGGCGGCCAGGTCCTCGATCTGCGCCAGGCCGACCCGGTGGCCGTACTCGTGCTGCCAGCGGGCGCCGTAGCCGGTGGAGCCGCGGTAGTTGGTGCGCACCACCGCGTAGCCGCGGTCGACCAGGGCGTTCACCCGCGGGTCGTAGGAGTCCCGGTCGTGGGTGGAGGGGCCGCCGTGGACCAGGAAGAGGGTCGGCCACGGGCCGGGGCCGGCCGGGGTGCTGACGAAGCTGTGGATCCGCCCGTACGGCCGGGGCGTCCAGCGCCGGGTGCGGGAGGTGTCGCCGCCGTCCGGGTCGGGGTGGTGCGCCACCTCCGTGCCGGGGCGCAGGACCAGCGGGCGGGGCGGTGTCGACTCCCGGCTCCAGACGCAGTGCAGGGTGCCGTCCGGGGCGCAGGACAGGTCGTGGATGGTGCCGCCGGGGGTGCTGATCTCCTGTACGCGCGACTGTGCGCGCGACTGTGCGTGTGCCTGTACGTGCGTCTGTACGCGCGTCGCCTCCTGTCCCGTCGGCGGGTCGAGCTCGGCGAGGAGGAGCCGGCTCCGCCCGGCCCGCTCGTGCTGGATCAGCACCCCGCGCGGCCCCTGGTACCAGCCGGCCGAGATCTGCGAGTCGAAGGAGAGCCCCGGGTGTCTTCGCAGGCCCGTGCTCGCCCGCCAGGTCGCGACGGTGTACCGCTCGTCCTCCTCGGCCACCAGGAGCAGCTCCGGTTCGTGCACCGCGAGCGGGTTGAACTCGATCGGCCAGAGCCGCAGTCGGCGGTTCCCGGCGAGCCGCAGCGGACCGTCCACCGGGGTGTCGTGCTGGGCGTCCGGCTGGATGTCCGTCGGCCAGAGGAGCACCGAGTCGTCCCCGTCGGGGCGCCCGCCGAGGGCGAGCAGCCGGCCGTCCGGCGACAGGTCGGCCAGGCTCAGGTAGCCCGGCGCCGAACCGACCAGCCGGGCCTCGCCCGCGGGCGGTCCGACGTAGCAGTGCGAGGCGCCGTCGACGCCGACGGCCACCGCCGCGAGCGCGCCCGTCCGGTCGAAGGCGACGCCGTAGGCCCGCCCGGGCGGCACGCCGTGCAGCGCCGCGCCGCCCGTTCCGCCTGTTCCGCCCGCTCCGCCTGTTCCGCCCGCGAACGGCTCGCGCCACCACCGCCCCTCACCGGCGCTGTCGGCGTCGAACCACCAGATGGCCTCGCCGTCCGGCTCGATCTCGCTGAGGTGGACGCCTTCCGGTCGGTCGGTGACCACCCGGCGCCGACCCGTCCCCAGGTCCCAGGCGACCGCCTGCCAGCGCTCCTCGACGAGCCGGGTCTCGACCGCGCGGTCGGCCGCGAGCGCGGCGAAGCCGGGGGACTGGAACGCCTGCGTCATGGACCCGGCCCTTCCGGCTCGACGGCTCGATGGTGGGAACAGGCTGCGCTGAACGTCCCGGGGCCGGTGCGCCGGTGTGAAGGTCCGGTGAACCAGCGTGAAGAAAGGGTCACTTGCGGAAGATTGCGGCCACTCTAGGGAGGCGCCGTGACGGCGACCAGACCTTTCGCACAGTTGGCCGAAAGACGGCTGAAGTGACCGCCGATAGGCGGTGATGCGGATGCGCCGGCAAGGCGCGGAGGCCACCGGCAACGGCCGCCCGCCCACGGGCCCGCCCCGACCCCGACTCCGACCCCGGCCGCGCGGCTGCGCCCGTACGGATGCGAGGCTGGGCCCCGTGAACGAGACGATCATGGCAGCCGCCCGCGAACGAGCCGCCGGACACCGGCGCCGGTTCGACCTCCGCTTCGAGGCCTACTTCGCCGCCCTGCCGGAGCGCCTCGACACGCCGCCGCTCAGCCGCTTCACCCCGCGCTGCCTGGAGCTGCTGCGGGACCTCTCGCTGCGCGGCGGCAAGCGCCTGCGGGTCGCCCTGCTGTACGAGGCCGCCCGACTGGTGACCACCGACCCGGTGCCCGGCCTGGCGGAGGCCGCGCTGAGCATCGAACTGCTCCAGACGCACGGGCTCGTCCACGACGACATCATCGACGACGCGCCCGTACGCCGTGGCGGCCCCTCCACCTACTACGCCTACCGCCGGGAGTTCCCGGAGGCGGGCCGCACCGCCCTCGGCCTGGCCGTCCTGGCCGGTGACCTCGCCGCCTTCCTGTCGATGCGGGTCCTGCTGGAGGCGGACGTCCCCGCCGAGCTGCGCCAGGCGATGCTGGAGGTGCAGCTGAACGCGGGCGCCGAGACCGTCACCGGCCAGATCGTCGACCTCGAACGCGATTTCCGGTCGCTCCCGGACGAGGAGTTCCTGCACACCGTCTGCGAGTACAAGTCCACCCGGTACTCGGTGCTCGCCCCGCTGCGGCTGGGGCTGCTGGCCGCCGGCGCGGACCTGGCCGCCCACGACGCACGGCTGCGCCGCTACGCGACCCTGGTCGGCATCGGCGGCCAGCTGCGCGACGACTACCTCGACCTGTTCGGCGACGAGGACGCCACCGGCAAGTCCACCGGCGCCGACCTCCGCGCGGGACGCCGCAGCTACGCCGTGAGCGCCCTGCTCGCCGCCGCGGACGAGGCCCAGCGGGCCGTGGTGGAGTCCGCGCTCGGCGACCCGCACTGCCCGGACGACACGGTGGAGCACGTCCGCGAGCTGGCCCGGAAGCTGGGCGTGGACGGCAGGCTCCGCTCCGACATGCGCCGCTGCGCCGAGGCGGCCCGCGCCGAGGCCGAGGGCTGGCGCCCGCACTGGCGGGAGGAGGCGGTGGCCTTCTTCGCGGGCCTGCCGCTGTCGAACGTGGTGCCGGACTGACCGGGCTGACCGGGCGCGGGCTCCTCCGCTTCGGGAGGAGCGCCGCTCAGACCCGGGCCGGGAGCCAGCCGTGCTGGACGGCGCGCACACCGGCCTCGAACCGGCTGCGGGCGCCGAGCCGCTCCATCAGTTCCGTGGCGATCCGCCGCGCCGTGCGCGGCGAGACGCCCAGCCGCTTGGCGATCGCCTCGTCGGTGTGCCCCTCGGAGAGCAGCCGCAGGGCGGCCGACTCCTGGCCGCTGAGGCCCCGGGAGTCGCGCACGGCGGGGCCCACCAGGGGCCGCGCGGCGTCCCAGACGTTCTCGAACAGCGCGCACAGGGCCGTCAGCGTGCCGTGGCCGGTCAGCACCACGGCCGCCGCCGCCGTGTCCTCGCTGTTCACCGGGATGACGGCGGTGGCGCGGTCGACCACGATCATCCGGGTCGGCAGCGACGGCTGTCGGAGCCTTCGGGAACTGACGCCCTTGAGGCTGTTGACCAGCTTGGAGAGCTGGATCTCGGGCGGGTAGTGCACCAGCAGATGGACGTGGTCCTGTTCGCCGTTGGACTGCTTCAACTCGGCCTCGAAGTCCGCGCATACGTCCCGCGTGATCTCTTCGCAGCGGGTCAGCATGGCGTCCGTGAAGGCCCTGCGCCGGTACTTCGTGGCGAAAACCAAGTGGACGTGCAGGTTGTGGACGACATGGCGGCCGGTGCGCATATCGGGATTCGGATTCCATCGCGGTGCCATGAACCAAACTGCTACGGTGGGCATCGTGCAGCTTCGGTATGCCTTCCGCGTGTACCCGAGCGCTGGTCAGCGTGCTTTGTTGGCAAGGTCGTTCGGGTGTGCGCGGGTGGTCTTCAATGACGCGCTCCGCGTCCGTGAGGACGCCCGCGCGGCCGGGTTGCCGTTCGTCACGTCGGCCGAGCTGTCCAAGCGGCTGACGGTCTCGAAGAAGACCCCCGGGCGTGCCTGGCTCGGCGAGGTGTCCTCGGTGATCCTGCAGCAGTCCTTGCGGGACCTGGACACCGCGTACCGGAACTTCTTCGACGGCATCAAGGGCAAACGGCCAAAGGCCGGACCGCCGCGCTTCAAGTCCCGTAGGGACAACCGGCAGGCGATCCGCTTCACCGCCAACGCCGGATGGAGGATCACCGACGGCGGGAAGCTGCGCCTGCCGAAGATTGGTGACGTGCGGGTGAAGTGGTCGCGCCCGCTGCCGTCGGTGCCGTCCACGGTGACCGTGGTCCAGGACGCCGCCGGGCGGTACTTCGCCTCCTTCGTGGTCGGGACCGACCCGGCCGCCGACCGTGAGCGGATGCCCGCGGCCGACGCCACGGTCGGCATCGACCTCGGACTGGCCCACTTCGCCGTGCTCTCGGACGGCACGAAGATCGACAGCCCGAAGTTCCTGCGCCGCGCCGAGAAGAAGCTCAAGAAGGCGCAGCGGGTGCTCAGTCGCAAGGTGAAGGGGTCGAAGAACCGGGACAAGGCCCGGGTCAGGGTCGCCCGTGCGCACGCGCGGGTGGCCGACGCGCGGCGCGAGTTCCACCACCGGCTCTCCACCAGGTTGATCCGCGAGAACCAAGCGGTCGCCGTGGAGGACCTGGCGGTGAAGGGACTCGCCCGCACGCGCCTGGCCAAGTCCGTGCACGACGCCGGGTGGTCGGCGTTCGTGACCATGTTGGAGTACAAGGCCGCCCGCTACGGGCGTGCCTTCCACCGGACAGGCCGCTTCGAGCCGACCTCGCAGGTGTGCTCGGACTGCGGCGTCAAGGACGGCCCCAAACCCCTCGGTGTCCGGGAGTGGACGTGCGGGGCGTGCGGGGCTGTCCTGGACCGGGATGTCAACGCGGCGGTCAACGTCGCCAAGGCCGCCGGACTGGCGGTATCGGCCTGTGGAGCGCAGGTGAGACCGGAACGCGTTCCGGCGCAGCGCGGTGAAGCAGGAACCCACCCGAAGCCGTACCGGGCAACGGTGCGACAGGCGGGAATCACTCGCCTTTAGGCGGGTGAGGATGTCAAGAACTGGAACTGTCCCGATCCGGCCCCGCTGGACGAAACCGGCAGGGGACGTTTCCGTCCACCTGACAGCCCTTCCGTCCGCCTCGGGCCACGACGAAGGTAGAGGTCGCCGGCCGGGAGCACCGGCCGGCGAGGCCACCAGGACGAAGCGGCACCGCGGGACGCACGGTCCGGCCGCTCCACCCACCCGGCCCCGCCTCCGTTGAAGGGCCCCACCATGCTGCGCACCCGTCTCGCCAAGGCCGCCGCGGTCGTCACCCTTGCCGTCGCCGCCGCCCTGCCCGCCGTCGCCCTGTCCGTCGCCGGGCACGCCACCGCCTCAGTCCCCCGCGTTGAGGCCGCCGACGTGCACGACGACAACATGATCTGGCAGTAAACGGCACCGCTAACCGGCACCGCCGCGGGCGCCCACGACCGCTGCTCCTGCAGGGCAGCCGTCCCGCCCCGCGCCTATTGAACACCGGTCCCGGTCTCCGTGCCCGTCGCCACCGCCCGACCCGCGGACCGTTCCTCCACTGCCGTACCACGCCTGTCCCAGCCATGCCCGAAACAGGAGAACCCACCATGCGCAAGCGTTCCGCCCGCACGCTGGTCACCGCCGCGGTCACACCCGTCCTCATGCTGGCGGGAGCCCAGATCGCCGTCGCCGGTGTCGGGTCGAACATCGTCGGCACCGCCGAGGCCAACCTCGGCCACGGCGCCTGCGACACCAACAGCGCTGGCGGTAGCGGCTACTACACCAGCTGCGGCGAGAACTGGTGCGCCGACTTCGCCCGCTGGGTCTGGGCGCAGAACGGCGTCAACGTCTCGGGGCTGACCTCCGGGGCCGGCAGCTTCGGACAGTACGGCTCCGGTCTGCACTCGACCCCCCCGCGTCGGTGACGCCGCCGTCTTCAACTACAGCTCCGGCTACGCGGAGCACGTCTCGCTGGTCGTCTCGGTCAACTCCGACGGGTCCGTCGGCACCATCGGCGGCAACCAGGGCAACAGCCAGGTCACCCGCGGCACCATCACCGCCGGCGGGATGTACGGGTCGAAGCACGTCAGCGGCTACGTATCGCCGATCGACGGCCGGGGGTCCTCGGCCGGTACGGAGTCGGGTGGGGCGGGTCGGGTGCGCTGGGCGGACTTCGACGGTGACGGCCGTGCGGACTACGTCATCCTGAACGACAACGGTTCGGCGCGGGTGTTCCTGAACAAGGGTGGTGACGGCCACGGTGGTTGGAGCGACCTGGGCAAGGTCGCCGGCGGTGTCACGGCCGACACCTCGCGGATCAAGTGGGCGGACATCGACGGTGACGGGCGTGCCGACTACAACATCGTGAACCCGGACGGCAGCATCACCAGCTACGTGAACCACGGTGGTGACACCGGTGGCGGCTGGACCCTGCGTTCCAAGATCACCACGGGTCTGACCAGCAACCAGAACACCGTCGACCTGGCCGACATCAACGGTGACGGCCGTGCCGACTACCTCGTGACCACCGGTCCGACCACCGCCTTCCTCAACAACGGCGGAGACGACCGGAACAACCCCGGCTGGATCGACTACGGCCAGATCGCCGCCGGCGCCTGAACCGCGACCGGAAACAGGGAAGGAACCCCGTGAAGCGCACCACCACACTCGCCATGGCCGCGGTGACCGCAGTGGCCGCACTCGCCGCCGTGGCCCCCACCGCGTCCGCCGCCGCACCGACGCCCGCCCCGGTCCTGCGGGTGATGCCGCTCGGCGACTCGATCACCGCCGGGTACCGGAGCACCACCGACGCCGGGTACCGCGGACCGCTCGCCGACCTGGTGGCCCAGCAGAACCGCTACACCGTCGACCTGGTGGGCTCGCGCGGCAACGGCGCGGTGCTCGACCCGGACAACGAGGGCCACAGCGGGTCCATGGTCAACGACCTTCTGGCCGGAGTCGACGGATGGCTGGCCGCTGCCCAGCCGGACGTCGTCCTGCTCCACATCGGCATCAATGACCTGGACCGGGGCACCGACAAGGCGCACGCCGCGGACCGGACGTCGGCGCTGATCGACCGGATCCTGGCCGACCGGCCGGGGGTGACCGTCCTCGTGATGGGCCTGATCCCGACCACGCCGAACCTGACCGCCCAGGTGGCCGACTACAACAGCGCCCTGAGCCAGGCCGTCCTCGCGAAGCAGGCCCAGGGCCGCAAGGTCCGCTACACCGCCGCGCCCGCGCTGACCCCGGCCGAGATGGCCGACGGCCTGCACCCCGACGACCTGGGCTACCAGCGGCTGGCGCAGACCTTCGACCAGGCCCTGGACCGCGCCTTCACGGACGGCCTGGCCGCCCCGGCCCCGGTGCACCACGCCGGTACGGAGTCGGGCGGGGCGGGCCGGGTGCGCTGGGCGGACTTCGACGGCGACGGCCGCGCCGACTACATCGTCCTCAACGACGACGGCTCGGCCCGGGTCCTCCTCAACAAGGGCGGTGACGGCCACGGCGGCTGGAGCGACCTGGGGCAGGTCACGACCGGGATGACCAGCGACCGCAGCCGGGTCCGCTTCGCCGACTTCGACGGTGACGGCCGCGCGGACTACATCCTGATCAACGGTGACGGGTCCGTCCGGGTCTTCCTGAACAAGGGCGGTGACGGCCACGGCGGCTGGAACGACCTCGGCCAGGTCGCGAGCGGGCTCACCGCCGACCCCTCCCAGGTCACCTTCGCCGACTTCGACGGCGACGGCCGCGCCGACTACCTCATCACCCAGCCGGACGGCGCCGTGGGCGCCTTCCTCAACCGGGGCGGTGACGGCCACGGCGGCTGGATCGACGACGGCAAGGTCGCCGGCGGTCTCACCACCGACCGCGGCCGGGTCCGCTTCGCCGATCTCGACGGTGACGGGCGGGCCGACTACAACGTCATCAACCAGGACGGCTCCATCACCACGTTCCTCAACAAGGGCGGCGACGGCCACGGAGGCTGGACCGACTACGGCCGGACGGCGACCGGGCTCACCACCGACCAGGCCACGGTGGCGCTGGCCGACATCAACGGTGACGCCCATGCCGACTACCTCGTCACCACCGGCCCCACCACCGCCTTCCTCAACAACGGCGGTGACGGCCACGGCGGTTGGACCGACTACGGCCGGATCGCGGCGGGCGTCTGAGCCGGCGGGTCATTGATCGACCCGCGTGGCGCGATGCGCAGGGCGGTGGTCTTCGCGGTGGGGAACCCCGCGAAGACCACCGCCCCGCGCGTTCGTGCGCCCGTACGGCCGCGGTCGGCGGCTACCGGCGGGCGAGCGTCGCCGTGACCGCGTCGCGGGCGGCGTCGCGGGGGTCGGCGTCGGTGGAGAGCCAGGCGAGGTGGCCGTCGGGCCGGACGAGGGCGGCGGTGACGCCGGACCAGGCCGGGCGGTGGCCTGCCGGGCGGTCGCCAGCCGGCGGGGCGGTGTGGACGTCGAGGCCGGGCGTCACGTCGTGGGCCAGCGGCGCGAGCGGTGACGGGGCGTCGGGGGCGGTGGCGAGGTCGAGCAGGACGTAGCGGCCGCGGCGCAGCAGGGGCAGCAGCGTGCCGCTGCCGTGGACGGCGAGGTCGGGGGCGCGGGTGCCGGTGAGCGGGTGGGCGCCGGACGGGTCGGCGGGCGGGTAGGTGACGGCGAGCCCGGCGGAGCGCAGGGCCAGGATGTCGGAGAACTCCGGGACGCCGGCGATGAGTTCGCCCAGCAGGTCGCGCATGGCGAGGTTCTCCGGGGTGTAGGTGGTCATCAGGCCGGTCTGCGCGCGGGTGCTGCGCAGCAGGTCGGCGCCGACCGGGTGGCGTTCGGCGTGGTAGCTGTCGAGCAGGCCGTCGGGGGCGGTGCCGGCGAGGGTCTGGGCGAGCTTCCAGCCGAGGTTGCCGGCGTCCTGGAGGCCGACGTTGAGGCCGGGGCCGCCGGCGGGGAAGTGGGTGTGGGCGGCGTCGCCGGCGAGCAGGACCCGGCCGTGGCGGTACCGCTCGGCCTGGCGGGTGGCGTTGCCGAAGGTCGAGATCCAGCGCGGGTCGCGCATGCCGTAGTCGGTGCCGGTGATCCGGCGGACCCGGGTGCGGAGCTCCTCGACGGTGGGGGTCTCGGGTCGTTCCCGGACGCTCCGCGCGTCGTTGCCGACCACCCGGTGGAGGCCGTCGGGCAGTGGGAAGACCATGACGGTGCCGTGCTCGGTGGAGACGGAGTGCGCGGCCGGCGGCGCGTCGAGGACGACGTCGGCCATCCAGGCCCACCGGGTGGCGGCGGTGCCGGGGAAGCCGATGCCGGCGGCGGTGCGCACGGTGCTGCGGCTGCCGTCGCAGCCGACCAGGTAGGCCGCGCGCAGCCGCCGGGGCCCGGCCGGGGCGTCGACGTCGACGGTCACCGCGTCCTCGTGCCGGGTCAGACCGGTCACCCGGTGCTCGCGCAGCAGGCGGACGCCGACGGCCTCGGCGTGGGCGGCGATGAGTTCCTCGGTGCGGGCCTGCGGCAGGGCGAGGGTGAACGGGTAGGGCGTGTCCAGCCGGGAGAAGTCCATCCGGCTGGTGAGCGAGGCGAAGTGTCCGCTGGGCACCCGCAGGCCTTCGGCGAGGAACGGCGCCACCAGCCCCCGGGCGGCGAACAGTTCGAGGCTGCGCGGGTGGACGGTGAGGGCGCGGGAGTGCGGGTCGGGCTCGGCCCGGGTCTCCAGCACGGTCACGTCCACGCCGTGGAGCCGCAGCTCGCAGGCGAGCCAGAGGCCGACCGGTCCGCCGCCGGCGATGACGACCTGGTGCGTGGCGTCCGGTGCGGGGGCGAGGGCGGAGGCGTGCGTGCTGGTGTGCGTGGCTTCGGACATGGCGAAGCCCCCTTTCTTGGTCACTGACCAACGATGGCTCCTCCAGTACACTTGGTCGGTGACCAAGAATCAACCCCGGACCACCGCGCGGCCCCGGCTCGACCCGACCGCCGTGGTGAACGCCGCGCTCGAACTGCTCGACGAGAAGGGCGCCGACGCCGTGTCCCTGCGCGGCACGGCCGAACGCCTCGGCGTACGGATGAACACCGTGCTCTGGCACGCCAAGACCAAGGCCCGGCTGCTGGAGCTGATGGCCGAGGCGATCGTCGCCGAGGTCCGGTTCTCCGACCTGCCCGAGGCCCCGGCCGAGCGCGTGCGCGAACTGGCCCGCCGCTACCGCCGCAGCCTGCTCGCCCACCGCGACGGCGCGGCCGTCGTCGCGGGCACCTACGCCGCCGAGCCCGCGACCCTCGGCTTCGCCGACCACGTCGTGGCGGCCCTGCTCAGCACCGGACTCGACGAACGCCGGGCCGCCTGGACGTTCTGGAGCATCCAGTACCTGACGCTCGGCCTGACCCAGGAGGAACAGGCACTCCGCGCCTCCGACGAGGAGCACAGCCTCGGCCCCGCACTCGCCGACGGCGGCTACCCCGCGCTCGACCGGGTGGCCCGGCACATGGAGGACACCGCGTTCGACGAGCGCTTCGAGTTCGGCCTCGACCAGCTGCTGCGCCCCCTCCGGGAGGCCGAGGAGGGGTGACGCGGGCTCCGGGCGGCGGGGCCCGGACACGACGACCGGCAGGCCGTCCGGTTTTCGTCATGCGGCACGGACTCGACCCCGCGCTCCGGTGGACGCCGTCGCCGCGCGCCCGCCCGCTGCGCCGGGTGCGCGCCCTGGTGCGACGGCGGCGGGCGTCGCACACTGGCGGGGCGACAGTAACCCCGGGTAACGCACGCGCCACCGTCAGCAGGGGGATGCCGATGGAGTACGTACCGATCCTGCGTGGCAAGGCGGGCGAGTTCATCGCCCTTCGCAACATCAGCGCCGACGTCCAGGCGCGCATCCGCCCGCTCCTCGAAGTCCACCCCGACCAGCGCCTGGCCGACGTCGTGCAGACCTTCGCCGACCACGCCGGGGACCACCTGCCCGGCAACCTCACCGTGACCGTCGACTGCGGGCAGCTCTGGCAATACGGCGCCGTGGGGACCGGCTTCCGCGGCCACGCGATGCGCTGGCTCAGCGACGCCTTCCGCGAGTGGCTCCACACGCTCGTCCCCGCCTTCCGCACCACCGACCCGGACGGCTCCCTCGACGAGACCCGCCAGGCCCAGCTCGCCCACGGCGCCGGAGGGTGCCTGCGCGTCGACCTCAACCACCTGCCCCACGGCCCCCGGGAACTGACCGAGGACGTCCGCCGCACCCTCGACGCCGTCGTACTCAAGCCGCCGGACACCGACCTGCTGCTCGACGCCGGCTACCTCCCCGACGCCGACACGGTCACCGGCCTCGTGCCACGGGCAACCGAGGTCCTGGCCTGGGCCCGCGCACTGCCCTGGCGGCGCATCGCGCTCGCCGGCGGCGCGTTCCCGCCGTCCCTGCGCCGCGTCACGCCCCACGTCCTCACCGCGCTGCGCCGCCACGACCTCGACCTCTGGGAGCGCGTCGCCCGACGGGCCGGAGGCCGACCGCCCGACTTCGGCGACCACGGCGTCACCCACCCCGAGCCGCCCGCTCCCGCCCGCGTGCGAGCCGCACCCGTCAACCTGCGCTACACCAGCGGGCGGCACTGGCACGTCGTGCGGGCCGTCGGCATGGCGGGGATCGACACGCTCCGGCTGTGCCGCGAACTCACCCGGGCCGAGGTCTGGTTCGGCGGTCGGACGAACGACGAACTGTCCTGGGGGGACGGTGAGATCCGCCTCCGGGCCGACGGCCTCGCGGCCGGTCCCGGCGGCCCCAGCCAGCGGCGCGCCTGGGAGACCTCCCACCACCTGGCCGCCGTCACCCGGTCCATCGCGGAGCGGGGACGGCCCTGACGGTGCCGCCCGCACGCGGGGCCGTGACGCCTACGGGTGACGCCTACTGGCCGACGTCAGGACGGCAAGGCAATTGGACCGAGCAATGCACCCGCTCGGTGATCATTTGTCGGACAGGCTCCAGCCCTGCCGCTCCAGCCATTCCGAAATCACCTGGTTGGTTTCTTCCGGCATTTCCTCCTGGATCCAGTGACCGCAGTCCAGGCCGACCACTTCCACGTTGGGCACGAACTCTGCCAGTCTTTCGAACCTCGGGATCGCGAAGTCCTGGTCGCCGTAGATCATGAGGGCGGGCTGCTTGATGACCGGGTCCGCGTCCGCCAGCTGGTGCCAGTTGCGGTCGAGGTTCCTGTACCAGTTGATGCCGCCGGTGAATCCCGACGTCTCGAACGCGGAGACGTAGACGGCCAGGTCGCTGTCGCTCATGACGGGCTCACCGAGTGCTGTTTCCGCCTTGGCGAGGTTGATGAACGCCATGCCCGGTTCTGGGGATGCGGGGGGCACGTTCTTCCGGTAGAGGTTGCGGAGGAACCGGGAGGTGTTGGCATCGAATGCGGCGTCCGCGACGCCCGGCTGCCGGTTGAAGTGGACGAAATAGAAGTCGCCGCCGAGGAAGGTCTCCATGACCTCGATCCACGGCGTTTCTCCGCGCTCCTGGTAAGGCAGGCTCAGGTTGATCAGCTTGTTCACCCGGTCGGGGTGCAACAGGGTCAGCCCCCAGACGACGAACGCACCCCAGTCATGGCCGATGAAGGTGGCGTCCTCGTAGCCGTAGTGGTCCAGGAGCGCGACGAGGTCACCCGTCAGGTGTTCGATGTCGTAGTCCGTCACCTCGGTCGGGCGGGATGAGTTGCCATAGCCCCGCTGGTTCGGTGCGATGACGTGGTAGCCGGTCGCTGCGAGGACGGGCATCAGGTGACGCCAGGAGAAGGCGTGCTCCGGCCAGCCGTGGCAGAGCACGATGGGCTTGCCCTTGTTCTCTCGGCCTGCCTCGAAGACTTCGAGCTCCACACCGTTGACCTGGACGAGGGTGGGCTCGGGAAATTCTGCTGGATCGAACACTGCATTTCCTCTCTGGGGCGTTCGCCGGCGGTCGACCTCCTCGATGAGGCCATGTCGCCATCGTGCTCCCCAAACCGGTCACCCCATGACCGGTTTCCATGAGACTTTTATCAGCATGCGATCCGATCGGCTGGTGGCCGTACTCCTCCTGCTCCAACGGCGCGAGCAGGTGACAGCCGCAGAGGTCTCCCGAGAGCTGGACGTCTCCGAGCGCACCGCCCGCCGCGACCTCGACGCACTGGCCATGGCCGGGGTGCCCGTGTACTCCGTACAGGGCCGAGGTGGCGGCTGGCGCCTCGTGGGCGGCGCTCGTACCGACCTGTCCGGGTTGACCGCCAGTGAGGCCCGCGCCCTGTTCCTGGCCGTCGGTCCGGCCTCGGATGCGACGCCGGCGATGAAGGCAGCCCTGCGCAAGCTCGTCCATGCCCTGCCGAAGCCCTTCCAGGTGCAGGCCGAGGCAGCGGCGGCGTCGCTGGTCGTGGACCCGCAGCGATGGGGGGCGAGCCGGATCGAGCACCGGCCGCCGCGCTTCCTCGACGAACTCCAGGACGCGGTGATCAGCGGCGTCCAGGTGTCGCTCGGCTACGTCGACAGCAAAGGCGTCGAAACCCGGAGAACCGTCCACCCGCTGGGCATCGTCGCCAAAGGTCCTGTGTGGTACCTCGTCTCCAACACCGGGACCGGCCGACGGGTCTTCCGGATCGACCGCGTGTCGTCCGCTGACCCGACCGGCGACCCTGTGCACCGACCCGGGGACTTCGACCTTGCCGAGAGCTGGAATGAGATCGCCGAAGAGGTCGATCGCAAACGAACGCCGCTGGAGGTCCAGGCGGTATGCACACCCGACGGGATAGGCATACTCCGGATGGCGCTCGGCGACCGGCTCGACGTGGGAGGTTCCACGACCGATGGCCGCATCGAGGTCGTGATCCGCGGCCCCAATGAGTACATCCTCGCCGGCGAGCTCTCCGGGCTGGTCGAATGGGTCGAGGTGACCGGCCCTCCGGGTGTGCGAGACCACCTGGCCTCGATCGGCAACGCCCTCGTCGAACGATACGGCCGGCCGCGCACCCGCGGAGACCTTCACCCGTCTTGAAGCGGACGAGGCAGGGCTTCGAGAACAGTTCCGTTCAACAGGGTGGGTTCGTCCGTTCGGCAGTCGCCTGGTCACGAGTCGGCGGGCCTGCCGGGCCCTCAGGTTCCGGGGCGCCGGAACGGCTTGAGCCGCACCCCCTCCAGGCTGTCGGCGATCAGCTGGTCCAACCGCCGCTCCCGGGTCTCGTCCCGCTTGGCACTGATCACATGGTGGATCGCCGACTTGCGGTAGGACGGCGCCTGCCCTCTGAACCACTCCCACGCCCGCGGTTCCGCTTGGAAACGAGCCAGCTGCGCCGCCTCGAACTCCCAGACCGGCTTCTCCTCGCGGCCCCGGTCACGGGCTTCGAACACCGCGATGCCGGCCGGCCGCATGAGCCCCTGCGCGGTCAGCTCCTCGATCTTGCGGAGGTTGACCTGGCTCCAGTTGCCGCGCGGCCTGCGCGGGGTGAACCGGATCGTCCAGGAGAAGTCGTCGATCGGGCTCTGCCGGCCGTCGATCCAGCCGTAGCACAGGGCCTGGTCGACCGCCTCCGACCAGCTCAGGGTGGGCTTGCCCGTTCCCTTCTTCCACATGCCCACCCGGCATTCGGAGGCAGTCGCATGGTGCTCCTCCAGCCAGTCCCGGAACTCCTCAGGACTTGAGAAGAAGGTTGGTTCCATGCGCGGTGCTCCCGTCGGTCGACTCGTCGGTTCCATTGAACCTGTCGGGTGCGACAATCCGAGGCCTGGGCGAAGCTGCTGGAACACGTCCAGGTCGACGATGCGGTGGGCCGGGTGGAGTGGACGGTTGCCGTGGACTCCACGGTGCAGGGGTGCGGCCCGCGTGTTGAGGCCATTCCCGGGTGCGGGCGCCCGAACCCGTCGCCCGGCGGGCAGGATGGCCGGCGGCCCGCGCCCCGCCGGGCCTCGACGACCGATCGGAAGGCAGGAACCAGCGATGCCGAAGAGCCCACGGCGATTCACGGCGGTGGCCACCGTCTGCGCCGCACTCATCAGTGCGGTGGGCCTCCTCGCACCGACCGCGCAGGCGCAGGTGCGGACAGGGGCACCGGCGTCGGTGCTCGCCGCACCGGACGCGGAGACGGGCCTGCCGAGGGACACCGGAACTCCCCCGGGCACCGAGGGCCAGTCCACCACGGTCACCCGTCCCGACGGCACCCAGGCGCGGTTCGCGGTCTTCTCGACCGACTACGCCACCGGCCAGACCATCTGGTACCGGACGCAGTCCGCCCCCGGCGGCCCGTTCGGCGCCTGGAGCCAGGTCAACGGCATGAGCCTCAACTTCCAGAACCTGGTGCTCACCGCCGCCGCGGACGCCGACGGCGCCCTGGAGGTGTTCACCATCGGATACCAGTCGTCGGTCCTGGTACGGATCCACCAGGCCGGCCCGGACGGTCCGTGGTCGGCGCCCGAGCCCTTCGGCCCCGCCGGGGCGGGCGTGCCGAGGTTCTTCGGGCCACCGGTGGCCTTCCAGCGGGCGGACGGCACGCTGGCCTTCTTCGAGGTCTACCAGGGCTCGGGCAGCCCGCGGTTGTACGTCAACGAGCAGAGCGCCCCCGGGGTCTGGGGCTCCTGGAACGACCTGGGATCCGGCCCGCTCCCGGCGGGGGTGGCCACTCCCTCCTCCGTCACGCAGTCGGCGGACGGGCGGCTGACGGTGCTCGCGCACATGTGGAACGCCACGTCGTGGACGGCCCGGATCTCCGAGCAGGCTCCGGGCGGCCCCTGGGACCCCTGGCAGGACTGCCGGAACGGCGGCTGCGCCGCGGGCTGACCCCGGCACCCGCCACCCGTATCCGAGCGGCGCCCCGCACGTGAACCCCTCCTGGCCTCCCGGGAGTTGCGTGCGGGGCCGGGCCGCCGGTGCCCAGGCCGTTGTCCGGTCCGGGGTCGGGGCCGGTGACGAAGCCGTCCGGGGAGACCGAGATGTCGGCGATGACGCGGGTCATGCCGGGGTGCGTCCGGTCCGCTGCCCGGGGGCGGCGTCTCCGCCTCCGGACTGCCGCTGCCTGGTTCGTGCCCGGGTCGACGACGCGCGGGC
The DNA here is from genome assembly GCF_053598475.1 of Kitasatospora sp. NPDC001119. Classification (NCBI taxonomy): domain Bacteria; kingdom Bacillati; phylum Actinomycetota; class Actinomycetes; order Kitasatosporales; family Streptomycetaceae; genus Kitasatospora; species Kitasatospora sp. NPDC001119. The sequence goes on along the minus strand of NZ_JBSFKI010000004.1, from coordinate 322,677 downwards.
GGAGGGACACGTGGGGCCGCCGACCCGGGTCGGCGGCCCCACGTCCGTCGTCAGGCGGTGGCGCCCTGACGGCGGGCGAGGGCGTCGGAGGCCTTGGCGGTGGCGTAGAGGGAGACGCCGAGGGCCAGCACGAGGGCGGCGCCGGCCGCGAAGACGGTGCCGGAGGAGACGGCCTTGGCGTCCGCGGCCTCGGCGCGCGCCGATCCGGTGATGAACGGGACGACCGCCAGGACGGCGACGCCGAGGGCGACCTCTCCCCACACGACCTTCGGGAAGTGCCGCAGCGTGAGGTGGAGCAGGGAGGAGGTGTCGTCGGTGCGCCGGGCGTGGGCGATGCGGGGCATCAGCCAGAACTGGTTGAAGGCGCCGGCGGTGACGAGGCCGAGGACGAGGAGGACCTTGACGAGCAGGGCGAGGCCGTAGCCGGTGGCCCACAGCTGGGAGACCGCGCCGACGTGCTTCCAGCTGAGCCAGAGGCCGGAGACGGTGACGGCGGCGACGCAGACCATGGCGACCAGGCTGAAGCGGCGCCACAGGTCCGCCCACAGCAGGCCGGCGCCCGTGCCGAGCCGGCCGCGGGTGCCGGCGAGGGCGACGAGCAGGGCGAGGCCGCCGAGCCAGACGGTGCCCGAGACGATGTGCGCCTGGTCGAGGAGGAGGTCGAGCCAGCGGTCGAGTCCGGCGGGGGTGGTGGTCGGGACGGCGGCGATCAGGGTGACGGCGAGGGCGGCCGGCAGCGCGGTGAGCGCTATCGCGTCGACCTGGCGGCGTACGGCGGGGACGAACAGGGCGGCCAGCAGGACGGCCGTCGCGGCCAGGACGGCGTTCTGGACGAGGTGGACGGTGCCCTGGGCGATCCAGGCGCCCTTGGCGGCCGGGGCCTGGAGGTAGTCCCAGAGCCTGCCGGGGGCGAGGGCGTCACCGAAGGGCATGCCCTTGCCGGCGCGGGCGAGGCGGGCGGCGAGCTGGAAGTAGCCGGCGACCAGGAGGACCACGCCGGACACGGCCAGGTAGGTCGCGGCCCTGGTGCGCAGGACCCTGGAGTCGTCGGGGTCCGCGCCGCGCAGGGCGGGGCGGACGGTGGTGGCGTAGGTGACGGTGGTGCCGATGGCCGCGCTGAGGCCGAGGAAGTAGCCGGCCTTGGTCAGGACGCGCCACAGCGGGGGCAGGACGTACGGGGTGGCGGTGGCGGCGAGCGAGGCAGCGTGCATGGGGGAGTCTCACGTGGTGGTGGGTGGATGCGGAGCAGGGTGGTGCGCCGGAGGGCGGGCGGGGTGGCACCCGCCCTCCGGCACCGCCGACGGGCTGTCAGGCACCGGCGGCGACGGCGTCGGGTGCCGTGGCGGCCCTGGCGGTGAGGGCGCGGCCGTAGCGGCGCAGCAGGAGGACCGCGGTGGTGGCGAGGCCGATCAGCAGGCCGAACCAGAGGCCGCGGGTCTCGCCGCCGAGGGGGTAGGCGAGGAGCCAGGAGGCGGGCAGGCCGACGGCCCAGTAGCCGACGAGGGTGATGCGGAAGCCGCTCCTGGTGTCGTCGAGGCCGCGCAGCAGGCCGACGCCGATGTTCTGGGCGCAGTCGAAGAACTGCAGGACGGCGACGACGACGAGCAGGCCGGTGGCGATCTTCAGGCCCTGCTGGTCGGTGGGCGCGTTGGGGTCGAAGTAGGGGCGCAGGACGAGGTCCGGGAGCGCGAGGTAGAGGGTGCCGACGACCGCCATCACCACGGCGCCGCAGGCGAGCGCGGTGTTCTTGATGCGGCGGGCGGCGGCGTACTCGCCGAGGGCGAGTTCGCGGCTGACGTTGATGGACGCGGCGTGTGAGAGGCCGACGGCGACCTGGAAGACGATGTAGATCAGCTGGTTGACGGCGGTGTGGGCGGCGAGCGCGGCGGGGCCGAAGCTGCCGGCGAGCAGCGCGGTGACGGAGAAGAACCCGGCCTCGGAGCCGTAGGTGGCGGCGATCGGCGTGCCGAGGCCGAGCAGGCGGCGGACGGTCGCGGCGTCGGCGCGCCAGAAGTCCAGGCTCAGCAGCGGTGCCAGCCGGTCGTCGCGGCGGGCGGAGGCGTAGAGGGCGAGGAAGGACAGCAGGTAGACGCTGCTGGTGGCGACGCCGATGCCGGTGAGGCCGAGCCGGGGCAGGCCCCAGGTGCCGTGGATGAAGGCCCAGTTGAGGGCGGCGTTGACGGCGACGGAGGCGAGGGTGATCCGCAGCAGGGCCTGGGGGCGGCGCATGCCGACGGTGAACTGGCGGATCGCCTGGAACCAGAGGCAGGGCACGAGGCCGGGGGCGAGGGCGGCGAGCATGCCCTGGGCGCGGTGGGCGACCTCCGCGTCCTGGCCGAGCCAGGTGGCGGCCTGGCCGATGAGGACCATCAGGACGGCGCCGGCCAGTCCGGCGAGGGTGGCGACGGCCATCGCGGCCCGCACCAGGCCCCGGACTTCCTGGTCGGCGGCGTCGGTGTCGGCGTCGGCGGTGGTTCCAGTGGGCTCGGCGGTTCCGGCGCGTTCGGCCCGGGCCGCCGCGGCCGCCACCTGGTTGCCGACGGAGGTGACCAGCCCGACGCCCATGGTGCGGAGCTGGTTGAAGATCACCAGGGCGAGGCCGCCGGCCGCGAGGGCCTCGGTGCCCAGGACGCCCATCATGATCGTGTCGGTGGTGGTGAGGGCGACCTGGGCGAGCTGGGTGAGGGCGAGCGGTACGGCGAGGGCGGCGAGCGCGCGGCTGTCGCGCGCCAGGGTGGTCAGCTGCTGCATGGTGGGTGTCACGTCTCTGGGTGTCACGTCTCTGGAGGTGTCAGGGCCTGCGGAGTTTGGCGAGGGATTCGTCGATGTCGGTCTCGACGGCCTCGTCGAGGAGGTCGCGGGCCGTCATCCAGTCGTCGTTGAAGACGGTGTCCAGGTACTTCTCCCCGCCGTCGTTGATGAACGCGACCATAACGGCGTCCGGCGGCAGGGTCGTCAGGCGGGTCAGGGCGTCGTGGACGACGCCGCCGGCGGAGCCGCCGATGAGCAGCCCGGTGCGGCGGGCGACGACGCGGGCGGTGGCGAAGGCCTCGATGTCGCCGACCTTGACGCCCTCGTCGATGAGGTCGTAGTCGACGAGCAGGCCGATGGTGGCGCCCTCGGGGGTGCCGGTGCCGGACTGGTAGTAGTCGTGGGCGGGCGGGCCGAAGGCGATCGAGCCCTTCGGCTCGACGCCGACGACCGTCACGTCCGGCACGTACGCCTTGAGCTCGCGGGCGGTGCCGCACAGCCCGCCGCCGGTGCCGACGGCGCCGACCAGCACGTCGACCCGGTTGTCCAGGGCCTGGGCGATCTCCCGGCCGACCGCGTGGTAACCGACCGCGTTGCTGGGGTTGTTGTGCTGCTCGGTGAAGAAGGTGTTGTCCCTGCCGCGGGCCATCTCCTCGGCGAGCTCCTCGCGGGCGGCGGTGTGCAGCTCCTCGCCGTCGGTGTCCGCGTCGACGTACACCAGCTCGGTGCCCATCGCCTTCATGCCGCGCAGCTTGTCGGCGGCGGCGTGGTTGTCGACGACGGCGGTGAAGCGGTAGCCGCGTTCGGCGGCGACCACGGCCAGCCCGAGGCCGGTGTTGCCGGAGGTGGACTCGATGATGTGGCCGCCCTCGCGCAGCTGTCCGCGCTCCTCGGCGTCGAGGACCATCTGCCGGGCCATGCGGATCTTGGCGCTGCCGGTGGGGTTGAACATCTCCAGTTTGAGGAGCAGGCGGGCGCCGTTGTCGGCGCGGGCGAGTTCGAACAGCGGGGTGTAGCCGATGAGGTCGGAGATCCGGGTGACCACCGGGGGGCGGTGCAGGGCGTCGGTCATGGCGGGGGGCTTCCTGGTGAGCGCGGTGGGCGGCGTCGGATCAGTGGGATCAGAGGGCGGGGCGGCGGTCGAGGCGCCAGCGCGGTCGGCCGTCCTCGTGCTGGACGACGACCTTGGCCGGCAGGGGGAGGTCGTGGAAGGGGGACTCGTTGGAGTCCATCTGGTAGCCGGCGGTGTTGGGGTAGACGAGGAGGTCGCCGACCCGGGGCCGGGCGGGGAAGGGGATCTTGCGCCAGGTCAGGAGGTCGGAGTCGAGGCAGCTGGCGCCGCCGACGCACGCCCGGTACTCCTCGGCCGCCTGGCCGGGAGAGCGGGGCAGGAGTACGGGCTCGGGCAGGTACTCGCTGTTGAACCACTGCTCGGACAGGCTCAGGCTGGTGCCGTCGACGGTGACGATGCCGTATCCGGCCCGGTCCTTGACGCCCTGGACGACGAAGACGGAGGAGCCGGCCCGGTCGAGCAGCGCGCGTCCGGGTTCCAGCAGCAGCGTCACGCCGGCCTCCCGCAGCCGCTCGGCCAGGTCGGGCCCCTGCCCGCCCGGACGGCCGGTGAGGATCGAGCGCAGCGCGTCGGCCCCGGCGACGGGGGAGTGGTAGGGGTAGAAGTCGCCCGTGGTGAACGCCCTGCCGCCGTGGTAGTGCCCGGGCTCCTGCTCGGCGAGGAACAGCTCCCAGGCGTCGGCGGGCACGTAGTCGACGGCGAAGCCGCCGCCGATGCTGATCCGGTCCGCCCGCAGGCCCATCGTCCGGGCCTTGAGGCACAGGTCGACGAGTTCGCCCGCGAGGTCGGTGCGCGGCCGCACCTCGTAGCCGGACAGGTGGAAGCTGAAGCCCTCCATCCGGACCCGCTCACCGGCCGCGGCGCAGCGCGACAGCGCGGCGTCCAGCTGGTCGTCGTCGAGGCCGAAGCGGCTGCGGGGCTGGGCCGGCGGGTGGCGGCGCAGCAGGAGGCGGACGGGCCGGGGGACGTCCAGGTGCAGGACGCGCTCCAGTTCGTCGAGGGCGTCGACGGCGATCAGCGCGCCCTGGAGGGCCGCGATGCGCAGCAGGGCCTCGGACTTGGCGGGGCCGGTGACGATGAGGTCCTCGCCGCGCACGCCGTGGCCGAGCGCCTCGCGCAGCTCGCCGAGCGAGGCGACGTCGACCCCGGCCCCGGTGGCGGCGCAGCGTTCGACGAACGCGGCGGCCTTGTTGGCCTTCTTGGCGTAGTAGACCCGCCCGTCCACGCCGGTGTCGGCGAGGACGGCGCGGAACGCGGCGAGGTTGGCGTCGAAGCGCTCGGGCAGCAGGTAGTGGAACCCTCCGCCGAGGCCGTGGGCGAGTTCGTGGAGCAGGCCGCTCGTGTGGAGGCGCTCGGCGAGGGGGTCGGGGTGGGCGGGCAGGGTCAGCGCCACAGGTCCACCTCGGTGCCCAGGCCCTGGTCGGCGGCGAGTTGGGCGAAGCGGTGGCCGAGCGCGATGTCGGTGACGACCAGGCCGCTGTTGTAGGCGAAGATCCGCTGGTCGGGTGCGGTACGGGCGTTGGAGGCGCCGGAGATGGCGGCGGGCAGTTCCAGGTCGACGGCGGGCAGGGTGCCGTCGGCGTCGGCCATGTCGGTGCCGGTGACGCGCATCTGGGCCTCGCTGGTGGCGATCACCCGGTCCGCGCGGTGCAGCGTGGACGGGGCGAGGCCGTGGCCGACGAGGATCGCGGTCGCGCCGGGCTTCAGCCAGTCGGCCTCGACGGCGGCGGGGGTGTGGCCGCCGGCGGTGGCGACGATGACGTCCGCGTCCCGGGCGGCCGCTTCGAGGTCGGTGACCAACTCCAGCTCGCGGCCGGGGAAGTGGCGCTCCAGCTCCTGGCGGACGGCGGCGATGCCGTCGGGGTGGGTGCCGGAGAGCAGCAGGCGCTTCAGTCCGGGCAGCGTGGTGAGCAGGAACGGCAGCGCGAGGCGGCCCTGGGTGCCGGTGCCGATCACCAGCGCGGTGGCGGCGTCGGGGGAGGCGCACTCGCGGGCCAGCAGGGCGGAGACGGCCGGGGTGCGCAGCGAGCCGATGCGGGAGCAGTCCATCATGGCGACCGGCAGGCCGGTGACGTCGTCGTAGACCGTCAGCGTCGTGTAGTAGTGCTGCTCGTCGCGGCCCTTGTCCAGGCCGTGCTTGTACGAGGTCTTGAACGCGACGACGTTGCGCACCCCGTCGCGGCCGAGCATGGCGTAGGAGACGGAGTGGCCGTCGGCGGGCCGGACGGTGAGCTTGCGGGGGTTGTCGGACCGGCCGGCGGCCAGGGTGCGGTAGGCCTGTTCGACGGTGTCGACGACGTCGGCCAGGGTGATGTCCAGGCCGGCGAGGTCGCTGGTGGAGAGTACGCGCAGGGTGGTGTCGTCCCGGTCCACGCGGGTGCCCTTTCGGTTCGGTGAGGCGGCGTCTGGAAAAGCAGGGGGGAGAGCGGGCGGTCAGGAGGCCCAGGCGGTGAGGGCGGCCTGGCCGTAGCCGTGCTCGTCGTGCTCGGCGAGCGGGCGGGTGGGGCGGTCCTCGACCCGGACGGAGGCGCGCTTGAGCCAGCGGTCGGTGCCGTCGTAGCGGGCCCGGAAGGGGACGCGGCCGTGGACGACGAGGTCGTTGTCGACGACCAGGACGTCGCCCGGCTCCAGGCTCACCGCGACGGACACCCGGGCCAGCTCCTCGCCCAGGCGCTCGTAGGCGCCGCGCCAGGCCTCGTCCGTCCCCTCCAGCGGGGTGTAGGCGGGGTCGTAGCGCATGGTCAGGCCGTCGGGGGAGTCGAAGAGGGTGGGTACCGGGGCGGGCCGTCCGGGGAACTGCTGGGCCTGCTCGTAGGCGTCGTCGGGCAGGATCGGCGCGACGGGCCGCTTCAGTTGCTCCAGGTCGGCTTGGGCGAGCGCGGTCAGCCGTACGCCGGCCGCGGTGGTGGCGATCCGGTCGTGGTTGCGCATGCAGCAGAGCAGCAGCAGGTGGGCGCGGCCGGGGTGGAAGGCGTCCTCGGTGTGCGGGGTGAGCAGGACGGAGCTGGAGGCGCCGGTCTGCTCGCTCTCGTGCCCGGGCGAGGGCACGATGTTGTGCACGAACCGGCCGTCCTGCTGGCCGTCCCAGGCGATCGGGGTGCCCATCAGGGCGGAGACCAGCAGCAGCGTCACGTCCCACAGCGCGCCGGCGTCGCCGACGGTCGACCAGTGGCCGGGCGTGGGGCCGAGTTCGGTGTCGTCGGGGCGCAGGCCGCGCAGCACGAACAGGCCGTCGGCGGTGTCCACCGGGCGCAGCGCGTGCCGGAGTTCCGCGCTGAGCCGGGTGCGGGTCGCGGGCAGGTCGGCCAGCAGGTCGGGGCTGGTGGCGGAGCCGTGGTGGGCCAGCAACTCGGCGGCGGTGTCGGTCAGTTCCTGGGCGGTGGCGGTGTCGAGGCGGCGTACCGGGGCAGGGCAGGTGGGCACGGCGGGACCTTCCGGGGGCGGGACGGGAGAGGGCGTGCGAGCACGCGGCATCACCGCACCGGTGTGGGACGGGCGGGAGCAGCGCGTGGGGCGTGGGTCCGGGGCGGCTCGAACGGCCGGACGACATGAACGTAACAACGACTTCGAAGTAAGGCAAGCCTTACCCAAATCGGATGTCTACATTTACGTAGTCTCGGCTTCCGGTGGCGGCGCACAGGCCGCGCAGGGTCAATCCTGCTGCTCACGCGGTGTTTTGGGAGTGAGGGGCGCATGGCCGGGATGAGCGTGCGCTCCGCCGGGCGGGTTGCGGGCGGCCTCGAACTTAGGGTAGGTAAGCCTAAGCAAAACGAGCTCAACCCGAAACGAGGAACGAACGTGCGCGTCACCCGACGACAGCTGCTGTGGGCCGGTGCCGGTATCGGGGCGGCCGGTGCGCTGGCCGCCTGCGGCAGCGGCACGGGCGGATCCAAGGACGCCGCACCGGCCGGTACGGCGTCCGCACAGCCCCGCGCCGGGGGAACGCTGAAGGTCGGCGCCCTCGGCAAGGCCTCGGCGATCACCCGTGACCCGCACGGCACCCAGGCCAACGAGAGCGACTACCTGATCATCAGTCTGCTCTACGACACCCTCGCGATACCCGGGGACACCGCCAACACCGTCCCGCGCCTGGCCGCCTCCTGGAAGCCGTCGGAGGACCTGACGACCTGGCGCTTCACGATCGCCGACGGCGCCGTCTTCCACGACGGCACCCCCGTCACCGCCGACGACGTCGTCTGGTCGCTGCGGCGCCTGCGCGACACCCCGGCCGGCAAGAGCCGCCTGCCCGGCATCCAGCCCGAGGGCATCAGGGCCGAGGACCCGAAGACCGTCGTCCTGGTCTCCGACTACCCCAACGCGGACCTGCCGCTGCAGACCCGCCTCACCACCTTCGTCCTCAAGAAGGACACCAAGGACGACGCGATCGCCGGCGCCCCCGGCACCGGCCCGTTCAAGCTCGACTGGTACCGCGACGGCAACGCCCGCCTGGTGCGCAACGACCAGTGGTACGGCGGCAAGGTCCTCCTCGACGCCGTCGAGGTCCGCCTCTTCGAGAGCCCCCAGGCCATGGCGAACGCCCTGCTCGCCGGGCAGATCGACGTCGCCTCCAACGTCGGCGCCGTCGCCGCCCGCACCGCCGAGGCCCGCAAGGACGTCCGGATCCTGCGCCGCCCCAACGACATGGCGATGCCGATCGTCATGCGCACCGCCGACGGCCCCTTCGCCGACCCCCGGGTGCGCGAGGCGCTGAAGCTGGCGGTCGACCGCGACGCGATGGTCAAGCAGGTCCTCTCCGGCTACGGCAGCGTCGCCAACGACATCCTCGGCACCGGCGACCCCGCCCTCGCCAAGGACATCCCCCAGCGCACCCGCGACCTCGCCAAGGCCAAGCAACTCCTCGCGGACGCCGGATTCGACACCTCCCGGACCTACGACCTCATCACCACCGAGGACATCTCCGGCCTGGCCGAGTCCGCGACCCTGTTCGCCACCCAGGTCCGCGAGGCCGGCGTGAAGATCAACGTCGTCAAGCAGGACTCCAAGGTGTTCTGGGACGCCACCTGGCTCAAGGGCACGCTCTACACGACGTACTGGGGCACCAACGACTCGGTCGTCTTCTTCGCCTCCAAGACGATGCTCTCCGACGCCGGCCAGAACGAGTCCGGCTTCAAGGACCCCGCCTTCGACGAGGCCTACCGCACCGCCATGGGCACCGCCGACGCCGCCGCGCGCGGCACGCTGCTGCACCAGCTCCAGGAGATCGAGTTCGCCAGGTCCGGCTACCTGCTGTGGGGCATGGCCGACGGCATCGACCTCGCCGGCGCCGCCGTGCGCGACCTGCCCAAGCTCCCCGGCTACGGCCGCGTCCAGCTCGAGAAGACCTGGCTGTCCCGTTGACCACCCTTCAGCCGCACGGCGTCCCGGCCCGCATCATCCCCGGTGCGGGCCGGGTCGCCCGGCAGGCCGCCCGGCGCCTGGCCATGCTCGTCGTCCTGCTCGCCGGCGTCTTCGCCGCCGTCGAGCTCCTCCCCGGCGACGCCGCCGGCGCGACCTCCGACCGCGGCGTCACCGCCGCCGACCTCGCCGCCCGCCGCACCGCCCTCGGACTCGACCGCCCGGTCGCGGAACGCTTCTGGGACTGGATGACCAGCCTGCCCACCGGCGACCTCGGCACCACCGCGCGCGGCCAGCACGTTACCGACGTCCTCGCCGGCCCCTTCCCCAACACCCTGCTGCTCGGCACCCTGGCCCTCGCCCTGAGTACCATCGGCGCCCTCGCCCTGGGCAGTTGGGCCGCGCTGCGCCCCGGCGGGCGCACCGACCGGGCCGTCGACGCGCTCTCCACCGCCGCGTTCGCCCTGCCGGAGTTCGTCGTCTCCGTCGCCCTCCTGCTCCTGCTCTCCCAGTGGACCGGCTGGCTGCCCGCCGTCACCCTCACCGGCCCCGACGGCGCCCCCGAATCCTGGACCATGCTCGTCCTGCCGCTGCTCTCCCTGGCCGTCCCCCAGATCGGCTGGAACACCCGCATCGTGCGCGGCGCCCTCGCCGACCAGGCCGCACTGCCGCACGTCCAGGCCGCCGTCCTCGACGGCCTGCCGCGCCGGCGCGTCCTCGGCCACCACATGCTCCCCGGCGCGCTGCCCGCCATCGCCGTCGGCATCGCCACCTCGGCCGGCATGCTGCTGGGCGGCACCGTCGTCGTCGAGACCCTCTTCAACTACCCCGGCATCGGCGCCGTCCTGGCCGGAGCCATCACCGACCGCGACACCCCGCTCATCGCCGGCGTCGTGGCCGCGGCCGGCGCCGCCATCAGCCTGCTCCTGCTGCTGGCCGACCTCGTCCGCACCACCGCCCTCGGAGAGGAGCGCCGATGACCGCCGACGCCCCGACAGCAGCGGCCCCCGCGCCCGCCACCCGGCGCAGGGCGCGCGCCCTCGTCCGCGCCGTCCCCGCGCTGCTCCTCGTCCTCCTCGCCCTCGTGGGGCCGTTCCTGGCGCCCCACCCGATCGACACCCCGGTCACCTTCCCGTACGCCGGGGCCGGCGCCGACGCGCCGCTCGGCGGCGACCAGCTCGGCCGCGACGTCCTCAGCCGCCTGCTGACCGGCGGCGCGCCCCTGATCGCCACCGCCCTGGCCATCGCCCTCGTCGTCACCGCCGCCGCCACCGCCCTCGGCATCCTCGCCGCCCTGCGGCCCCGGCTGGGCCGGTGGATCGAACGCCTCGCCGACCTGACGATCCTCCTGCCCTCCGTCCTCGCCATCATGCTCATCGCCCTGGCCTGGCCCGCCGGAGGACGCCTGGCCGTCGCGGCCGCCGCCGTCCTCCTGGGCATCCCGTACGCGGTGCGCATCGTCGCCGCCGCGGCCGCCCCCATCGCCGCCACCGGCTTTATCGAGGCGGCGGCCGCGGGCGGCGAACGGCTGGGGCACCTGATGCTCCGCGAGGTCCTGCCCAACCTGCGCTCCACCCTGCTGGCGCTGTTCGGCCTGCGCTTCGTCGAAGGCGTCTACATCGTCTCCGTCGCCGCGTTCCTCCAGCTCGGCCCCCAACCGCCCGAGGCCGACTGGGCGCTGATGATCCGCGGGAACGCGGCGGGCATCACCCTCAACCCCTGGGCCGTCGGCGCGCCCTGCCTGGCCATCGGCCTGCTCGCCATCAGCGTCAACCTCGCCGCCGAAGCCCTCGCCCCCGCCCGGCCCACCCCGGAGACCCCGCTGTGAGCACCCCCGCTGTGAGCACCCCCGCTGTGAGCGCCCCCGACCCCGCCGCCCGCGCCACCGGCCTGACCGTCATGCTCGGGGACACGCCCCTGCTCACCGACGCCGACCTCGCCCTCGTCCCGGGCCGGGTCCACGCCATCACCGGCCCCTCCGGCGCCGGCAAGACCACCCTGCTGCGCGCCCTCGTCGGCGCCCTCCCGCCCGGCGCCCGCGTCAGCGCCGGCGGCGTCGACGTCCTCGGCCAGGACATCCTCGCCCTGCCGCCCGAGGAACTGCGCCGCCTCCGCCGCCACCGGCTCGCCTTCGTCGGCCAGGACCCGGGCTCCGGCCTCAACCCGCGGATGCGCGTCGAGCGCCTCGTCACCGAGACCGCCGCCGACCGCCGCCGCACCTCCGTACCCGAACTGCTGCGCACCGTCCGGCTGCCCGCCGACGAGCGCCTCGAACACCGCCGCACCGCGGGGCTGTCCGGCGGCCAGCAGCGCCGGGTCGCCCTCGCCCGCGCCCTCGCCCGGCGGCCGGAGATCCTCCTGCTCGACGAACCCACCGCGGGCCTCGACGCCGCCCTGCGCGACGACATCGCCGAGCTGCTGCGCTCCATCGCCGAGCGCGACGGCATCGCCATCGCCTTCACCAGCCACGACCCCGACTTCGTCGCCCGCTGCGCCGACGACGCTCTCGCCCTGTGGCCCGCGCAGGCCCCGTCGTCCGCGCCGTCCCCGCCGCCCGCGCCGGCCCGCCCGGCGGCGGTGGTGGCCGAGAGCGGGCCCCGGCCTGCCGAGGGCGGCGGCCCCGTGCTGAGCGTGCGGGCGCTCGGCGCCCACACGGGCAGCGGCCGCACCCGGCGCACCGTCCTCGCGGACGTCGACCTCGACCTGACCCCGGGCACCCTCACCGGAATCGTCGGCCCGTCAGGCTGCGGAAAGACCACCCTGGTCCGCACCCTAGCCGGACTCCACACGCCCGACACCGGCACCCTCACGCTCCACGACCAGCCGCTGGCCGCCTCCTACCGGCGCCGCACCCGCGACCAGCGCCGCCGCATCCAGCTCGTCCCGCAGAACCCCCTCGGCGCCCTCAACCCCGCCCGCACCGTCGGCGCCACCCTCACCCGGCCGCTGAAGCTGCACTTCGCCCTGCCCGCCGCCCGGTGCGAGGAGCGCGTCGCCGAACTGCTCGACGCCGTCGGCCTGCCCGCGCACTACGCGGCCCGCCACCCCCACGAGCTCTCCGGCGGGCAGCGCCAGCGCGTCTCCCTGGCCCGCGCCCTGGCCGCCGAACCCGACGTGCTGCTCTGCGACGAGGTCACCTCCGCCCTCGACACCGACACCGCCGCCGCGCTCATGGACCTCCTCGACGGCCTGCGCACCGGCCGGGGCCTGGCGGTCGTCCTGGTCAGCCACGACCTTCCCCTGGTCACCGGCCGCGCCGACCACGTCCTGCCGCTCGGGGGGCCGTTGTCCGCACCGTCCGTGAGCAAGCAGCCCGCGGGCAGCGTGCGCTGACCCGGCGCCGCACCGGCTACGGGAGCCCCGCCGGTCGCGGCGCCGTGCTCACCGGCCGGGCGCGGCCCTGTCCGGGCGCGCGGCCGCACCGGCGGCGGCGTCCTGCTCGACGACCCACCTCCGGCGCTGTCCGCCGGTCAGCACCCAGCGGGGGCCCGGCCGCGCGGGCGTACGGCGTCCCGCGCCGCGGCCGGCCGCCGCGCACACCCGCCGCAGCAGGGAGTTGAGCTCGGCGCGCTGGCCCTTCGTCAACGGGGCGAGCAGGTCCTCCTGGACGGCGGAGGCATCCTCGTGCAGCACGTCCAGCGCCGCCTGCCCGGCCGGGGTGATCGTCAGCACTTCCTGCCGTCCGCCGATGTGGACGACCATGGAGTGGACCAGGCCCGCCGACAGCAGGTCGTCCAGCGCCTGGTCGGCGTCGGTCCCGGTCGCGGCGGCGCGCTCGACGAGGTCGTGGCGCCCGTGCGGCCCCAGCTGGGCGAGCGCGGAGAGCAGCGTCTGGTGGGCGCGCCCCATCCCGCGCGAGTCGAGGCGTTCGGCCAGCAGGCGGTCGGCCGCCCGGCCGGCTGTCGACAGGAGGTAGACGGTCTGTTCGAAGGGGCTCGTCGACCCCGTCCTCCCGTCGTACACAGCAGGTCCAATCGTCCGGGAAGGCCGCCGTGTTCTCGGGCCGGGGGCCACAGGGGTGGCATCCGCACGGGAGCGCCGGGCCCCGGGACCGGGTGGACACGGTCCCCGACGGACGGCTGACCGTCGACGGACGACGGCGGCACGGCCCGCGCGCGCAAGCCGAGGCTCACCATACCCGGGCCCGAACAGTTGGTCTACATCGATGTCGTCAAACGGTGCCGTGCGCCAGCAGGGCCCGGGCCGCGTACTCGACGTACTCGTGCAGCCCGTAGGCCAGGCCCACGCCGAGCAGGGTCGCGCCCGCGACGGCCGCGAGCAGGGCGACGGCGGCCCGCGCCCGGTGGCCGGTCGGCCGGGCGGGCGCGGGGCCCAGGAGCGCCTGGACGCGCTGGGGCACCGGACCGGAGCTCACCGACAGCAGCTGGCCCGTGGCGTGGCGGACGGACGGCGACCCGGCCAGGGCCGCCCGGGCGATGGCCGTCGCGGCGGTACGCCGGTCGGCGACCGCGCGGGCGGCCTGCTCGTCGGCCCACCGCTCCAGGTGGAAGTCGAGGTCGGCCCGCAGCCGGCCCAGCGCCGGGTGGACGGCGGCGGCGAGGTCCGCGGCGGCGGAGAGCAGATGATGGCGGCCCCTCAGGTGGGCGCGCTCGTGGGCGAGCAGCACCGCCCGCTCCGTCGGCCCCAGCGCGCGGAGCATGCCGGCCGAGACGACGACCCGGCCGGGACGCCCCCGGTGGGCGGGCAGGGCGAAGGCCTCCGCCTCCTCGCCCGCCACCACGAGCAGGTCGCCGTCGCTGGTCGCGCCGCCGGTCAGCTCCCAGGCGCGGGCCAGCAGCGCGCGCTGCCTCCGCCACCGCCGCCCCAGCCGTACGGCCTGGACGGCCAGCAGCACCCCGGCGGCGCCGGACACCGGCACCACGGCGGGCCACCGGGCGAGGACGCGGGACAGCGGCAGGTGCTCCAGACCCGCCAGGAACGGGACGTGGAACAGGCCGACGAGGGCCGCGGCGGTGCCGCCCGCCAGCAGGACGGCCGCGCCGGCGAGGGTGAACGAGGCCTCGCGCGGCGGCAGCAGGACGGCCAGGCGGCGGGCCGCCGGCACCGCGGCCCAGGGGACCAGCAGCGCCAGGGCGACGAGCACCAGGACCAGGCTCATGCGCGGTCCTCGGGTTCGGCGGCTGCTCCAGCAGCGGCCTCGGCCTCGGGGCGGGTGTCGAGGAGCAGACGGCGCAGGACGTCCTCGTCGTCCTCGGACAGCGAGGAGACGAACCGCTTCAGCACCAGGTCGCGCTGGGGCTCCTTCTCCAGCTCCCGGCGCATCCGCCCGGCCGCCAGTCCGGCAGCGTCCTCCACGGGGGCGTAGGCGAAGGACCGCCCGGGGCGGGAGCGGACCAGGGTGCCCTTCTCGTGCAGGCGGGTGAGGATCGTCGCCACGGTGGTGCGGGCCAGCCCCTGGTTCAGGGTCTCCTTGACCTGCTGGGCGGTCAGCGGCTCCCCGGCCGCCCAGAGCACCGCCAGCACGTCCGCGACCAGCTCCCCGTGCGGACGTCTGGCGTCCCGACCGCCACCCAGCATCTCCACTCCCGTTCTCGCAGCTCTCCGGCAGGCACACCGGAGCGGGCCGCGCGCGTCGGGATGTGAGGTCCGTACCGCCGCTGTCCGCGCGAGGGCGAAGCGCCCATGATATTAGGTGTGCCTAAGCTAACTTTACGGGCCGCTGACACCGCGCTGCCCGGGGGACCGTCGAACGCGGTCCCCCGGGCAGCGCGGTGTCCACGGAGTGCCGTCAGGCCGAGCCGTTCGGGCTGACCCAGTTGTACTGGCGCTGGTCTTCGGATGTCTTCTCCCCCTGTGGTCGCAGCCCGTCGGCGAAGATGACCTCGGGGGTCCGGTTGGACCCCCGCCAGAGGACGTCCTGGTCCGAACGACAGGTCAGTTTCGGTCGGATTTCTTTCACCGGTGCGTCGGGATCGGCTGTGGTGTTCTTCCACTGGATGTACCAGTCGTCGGCGAGCGGGGCGGACCGAATGGTGTGAAGATGCCGGGCGCGCCGATCCCGGCCGCCCGGCGCACCCTCCTTTCCGGGCACCCCGTTCGGGCCACCCGGCGCACCGGGAGCCGGTCCCGACGGCGCGGCGGTGTCCGTCGCCGGATGCGCGACCCGGTTCGGGGCTCCTCCGGAGCGTGGTGCGAGCGGGGGCCGGGTACTACGGTCTCACCGGGTTGTCGCTGTGATGGAGGGCATCGCACATGCGCCTGCTGTTTTGGTCAACGGCCTCGGCCTGTACGGGTGTTGCGGTCGCGCTCGCGCTGTGGGCGGTGCTCGGGGACGCCGCCGGGGCCGAGCGGGCGAGCGCCGTCGTCGGGGCGGTCGTCGGACTCGCCGGGCTCGTCGCCTCGGTGTACGCGCTGCGGCGCGGCGGGCAGGACGACGGCGGCGCCGTCCGGGCCGGCGGACGCGGTGCCGTCGCCGCCGGGGGGAGCGTGACGGGCAACGCGATCGGCGCCGACAGCAGGGTCACGGGGACGCCGCCGGCCCCGCGCGGGGTGTCCGGGCCGGGGCGGGCCGTGTCGGCCGAGGGCGAGGGAGCGGTGGCCGCGGGGGGCGATGTCGCCGGGAACGCGCTGGGCGAGGGCGGCGAGGTGGCCGGCTGATGCCGGGGTCGCGCTTCCGGCGGCGCAGGCCGCAGGACCCGGGAGAGCCCGAGCGGCCGGCCGAGCACGTGGAGGTGCGGGGCGGCGGGGTCGGTGCCGGGGCCGACGTCGCCGGCAACGCCATCGGCCCGCGCAGCTCGGTGACGAACAACTTCAACTACTACGGGCCGGCGGAGTCCGACGCCCACCCCGGCGCTCCGGCGTCGTCGGGCACCGCGCCGCCGGCCGACACCGCCCCTGACGAGCGCCGCTACCAGGTGTTCGTGAGCTCGACCAGCCTGGACCTGAAGCAGCACCGCGAGGCCGTCATCGACGAGCTGGTCAAGGAGGGGTACATCCCCTCCGGCATGGAACTGTTCGACGCGCGGGCGGAGGGCGCCTGGGAGGTCGTCGAGCGGGTGATCAACGACTGCGACTACCTCGTCCTCATCCTCGGAGCGCGGTACGGGGACGTCGGCGCGGGGACCGTCAGCTTCACGGAACGGGAGTACGACCACGCCCGCTCGCTGGACAAGCCCATCCTGGTGTTCGTCCACGCCGACCCCGTCGAACTGCACACGGACAGCTGGCAGCCGACGCCGGAGGACGCGCAGCGGCTGGCCGTCTTCCGCGAGAAGGTGCGGCGCGAGCGGCTCTGGAGGTCCTGGCGCACCGTCGCCGACCTGCGCAACGACGTCACCAGGGCGCTGCGGCTGGCCGTCCGGCACACTCCCCAGCCCGGCTGGGTCAAGGGCAATTCGATCGCGCACACCTTCTCCGCCGAATGGCAGAACCTGGTGGCCCCGGGGACGCAGATCGGCGTGGCCCGGATCAGCGTGGACGGGCAGGCCGGCAACGCCCTGAGCGAGAACCTCGGGAAGGCCTCGTCGATCGGGATCATGTCCACCAGCGGAAAGCGGCTGATCGAGATCCAGACGCCCTACCTGACGAAGGCGCTCGCGGCCGGCTCCCGGATCCGCGTCCTGGTGCCGACGCCCGACGGGCAGTTCCTCGCCGACGTCGACGAGTCCGAGTCGCTGTGGGACCAGCGCTCGCCGATCGCGGCCGAGGTGCGCGAGGTGGAGGCCCGGCTGCGGTCGATCGTGCGCGAGGCCGGGGCGCGCAGCACGGCCGCCGGATCGATCGAGATCGGGTTCTTCACCACGCACCTGCGGTCCACGATGATTCTCTGCGACCGGACCTGGGGATGGGTCACGCTGACCCTGCCGCCGGCGCGGGCCCCGGAGACCCCGTCCCTGGAACTGCGCGGGACCCGGGACTTCGGTCTGATCGACGCCTGCTGGAAGCACTTCGACCGGACCTGGGCCATCGTCGAGGAGCGCGGCGAAGTGAGGACGATATCGTGAGGCGGTCTGCGATGGACTTACGTGACACGTCGGCCCTGTCCCCTGCTACAGCGGGGCGGTGGCGCGAGCGGCTCTCCACGGCCCAGGCCTTCATGCGGGCACGGCGCCACCTGCCGGGCGTGCTGATCGAGGTGGCCGCCCAGCACCCGCTGGCCGACCGGGCCGTGCCGGGCGAGGAGTTCGAGGCCCGGCTGCGGCGCGGCCACGAGCTCTACCGGGGCTACCTGGAGGCCGGCCGGCCGGTGGAGGTCTACGTGCCCGGCAGTCGCCACCGGCACCTCGGGGTGGAGGACGAGAACAGCCTCAGCCGGGCCGGCGGGGAGTTCCTGGAGAAGCTCGGCGTGCCGGCCCCGGTCGTGCGCGGCGACGACCTCAACGAGCGGTACAAGGGCGAGGCCGGCGTCTACGGCTCCGCCGACGAGTGCTTCGTCGCCGCCTCGTACTTCAGGGACGGCGGGTTCGGCACGCTCGTCTCGGTCTGCTCGCCGGCCCAGATGATGCGCAAGACCCTGCACTACCTGCAGTTCGGGGTCTACCCGCTGACCCACACGGCGCCGACAGCGGAGGGCTTCCACGACTTCCTCTACGAACTCCTGGTCGCGGTGCCCGAGGTCATGGGCACCGACGACACGCTCCAGGACCCCGGCTCGGACGGCGCCGAGCGCCTGCGCTCCGACCGCCGCCCCTCGACGGGCTGACACCCGCCGGAGGCGGAACGGCGGAGCGGGCGGCTGGAGCTGCGGGCTCCGGCCGCCTGTCCGGTGGTGGGGTCAGTCGGGGCCGGTGGTGAGGAGGAGGTCGCTGACGCGGTCGGGGCCGGAGGTGACGGTGACCCGGTAGAGGCCCGGGCGGGGGAGGGTGACGGCGGCGACCAGGGTCGCGTCGCTGAGGAGCAGCCGGGGCGTGGCGACGGTCGCCCCGGTGGCCTCGTCGGTGATGCGGCAGGCGGCGTCGTCCGGTGACGCACCGTGCACCATGAGCGGCCAGGGCTGGCCCGGGACGGTCCTTTCGGGGAGGGACAGGCCGAGGCCCGGGCGCTGGAGGGCGTGGCTGACCGGGCGGGGCCGGACGCTGGCCGGCCGCCGGTCGGTGAGCACGGACCGGACGAGTTCCAGGACGTGCGGATCGGAGCAGAGGGTGCCGTGCCGGCCGGACACGAACAGCACGGCGTTCGAGGCGGAGGGCGCGGCGGCGTCGCGCGGGACGAGGCCGTCCCCGCCGCGGTCCCAGCGGACGGCCTCGCCGGACTCGCTCCGGTACGGGCGGCCGTCGTCGTGGGCGCGCGGTGCCGTCAGCACCGGTTCGAGGCCGTCCCCAGCCAACCGCAGGCCCTGCACGGTCGGTTGGCCGATGCCGACCACGGCGCGGGTGCGGGGGAGGAAGGCCGCGCGGGACTCCGCCGCCCGCGCCGCCATGGCGGCGGCGGCGAGCTCCGGATCGCCGCCGAGGCGGCGGACGTCGTCGAGGTCCAGCCGGCGCAGCGCGTCGTCGGTCTCGACGCAGCGGAAGGTCGGCAGCAGGTCGTACACCCCCGGCAGGGTGGCGGCCAGCCCGGACAGCGGGCGCGGGAGGAACCGGCGGCGGCCGACCAGCATCTCGGCGACCGCGGGGGTGCCGTGGAAGGGCGTGGCGATGGTGACCAGGTCGCGGGTGAGCGCCGCCAGCCGGGAGTCGGCCGCCAGCGCCGCCCGGGCGACGAGTCCGCCGGTGGAGTGGGCGACGAAGACCAGCCGGGGCTCCTCGTCGGGCACCCCCGCCCGACGGCGGTGCGGGCTCGCGCGCCAGGCCGCCAGGTGGCGGTGGGCGGCCTCGGCCAGCAGACGCGCGTTCACCTCGGCGGAGAGCCGCCAGTCGTAGGGGAACGGCAGGACGGCGTCCTCGTGGAGGACGGTGGCGTGCAGGGCGTCCAGCAGGGGCTGGTAGGTCTCCAGGCCGCCGAGCGCCGAGAGCCAGGCCGGGGCGCGCAGCAGGCCGTCGGGGCGCAGGCGGTCGGTCCGGCCCGCCCGCTCGTCGGGGGTGACGCGCAGCGAGGAGTCGTCGGTGAGGCTCAGCCGGAGGAGGGTGGTGGGTCTGAGGTCGCCCCAGACGTGCCGGCCGGTCTCGGTGTCGAGGAGCGAACTGCCCATGTGGCCGGGGAGGAGGACGACGGCGTCGTGGGTGGTGTCGCGGGCGGGGGCGGAGGGCGAGGCGAAGTCCACCTCGTGCCGGAGGTTCTCCACCACGGCGTTGTTCAGGGCCTCGGCGTGCTTGCCTCCTGCGCCGAGGTAGGTGTTGACGGCATCGCCGAAGTCAACGCTGGTGAAGGCGGGTTCGGCGTCGTCGGTGTCGGTCGCGGGGAGCGGGACGTCGACGCCGGTGGTCCGGATGAAGTCCTGGAGCTCCTCCGCGGTGAGGGCCTCACGCAGGGCGGCGTCGGCTCCGTCGGAGAGGTCGACGCCGGACTGCTGGGCGGTGTAGGCGACCAACGCCGGTACCTCGTGACCGAGTTCGGTCGCGATGAGCCGGATGAGCTCAGGATTCTGAGCGACATCGTGCAGATCCAGGTCGTTGACGAGCGCGAGTGCGAGGGTGCTGAGCCGCTGGGCGTCAGGCGAGTCGAGGGAGCCGCCGTCCCGGTACAGGCGCAGGAGGTTCGTCATGATCCCTAGAGTGATCACCACGTCCTGAACGACGTCTGCCGAGTGCAGGGCCTGGTTGAGCAGCTCGTGGGCTGAGCCGAAGTCCCCACGGTTCATGGCGCTTCGGGCGCGCAGCATGAGCGTGCCCACCACAGTGGTCGGAGTGGGCTCGGCGGCGAGAATGTCGTCGGCCAAGGTGTCCACCTCGTCCCAACGGTGCAGGGCGGCCAGGACCCTGATGCGCACGGTGGAGAGTCGGAGGTGAGGGCGTTCCCCGAGGAGTGCCATCGCGTCCTCCGGGCGGTCGTCCAGGAGGAACTGGTCCCCGGCGCGCTTTGCCTGCCGGAGCCAGGTCAGGTCGTCGGCCTGCGCCCGGAGTTCCGCGGGGGCGATGTTCCCCATCCGCTCGGCGAGGTAGACCTGCGAACAGGGCGGCAGCTCCTCGTTGGCCGGCTCCAGTAGCCGGCCCGCCTCCTCCTCCCACCGGGCGTCCAGGGTGGCGGTCGGTTCGCCGAGGGCGAGCCGGTGGTACAGCTCCTCGACCCGGTCGCCGACGTCCTCGTAGTGGGCGGCCGCCCGGCCGTGGATCAGCTCCACGACCTCGGCGTGGTCGCGGCGGAGCAGTGGCAGCATGACGGCGCGCACGTCGGCCCGGTGGAGGACCGCGTCCTGCCCCGGTACCTCCTCGACGAGGGAGACCTCGTCCCGGAAGCGGTGGAACAGGCCCCACGCGCGATCCTCGTCCACGGCGCCGAGCCCGCACGGTTCGGCCAGGACGTGGCGGATGACCTCCGGCGTGACCTTCCGGACGATCAGGCCGGGGCTGGCGATGCGGCGCAGGTCCGGGTCCTCCAGGTGGTCGAGGATGCGCCGGTACAGCACGCCCTGGACGGTCTCGGCCTCCAGTTTCCGCCGGAGCTGGTCGTGCAGCGCCGGGTCCCGCAGGGCGTCGGCCTCGCGGCGGAGCAGGGCGGCGGCCAGCTTCAGGTTGAGCGGGCTCCGGCCGACGGTGTCGGTGACCAGGTCGAGTTCCTCGTCGGTGCGCCCGGCGAGTTCGGCGACCTGGCGGCGCAGGTAGTGGCGGGCCGTCGGCGGGTCGAAGCCTTCCAGCGGGAGGGAGCGGAAGCGGGGGTCGTCGACGGGCGCGCGGCCGGCGGCGATGACGCGCAGGTTCGGGCAGCTCCACCGCAGGTCGTCCAGGGCCTGTAGCAGGCGGCGCTGGGCGTACTGGCCGCGCCGCTGCACCCGCTCGAAGGTGTCGAGGGCGAGCAGCGGCGCCCGGCCGCCGTGGTCGGTCCCGAAGGCCGCCAGGAAGGTGCCGACCCGGTGGAGCAGTACGTCGGTGTCGTGGCGGCGTGAGGTCCGGCGCCCGGAGGAGGAGCTGCGGTCCCGCTCCGACCGGAGGTCGGCGGCGATGGTGCGGCGGAGGGAGTGCTCCAGGGCGTCGGCCGGCTCGCGCATGGCCGGTGCCAGCAGGGCGACCTGGCGGACGGCCTCGACCAGGACGGTGAGCGGGCGTTCCGGGGCCAGCTCGGGTCGCTCGAAGGTCAGGTAGACGTGGGCGGCCGGGTCCGCTCCGGCGCGGTCCAGGAGGAAGCGCGACAGCAGCGTGGACTTGCCGACGCCGCCCGGCCCGTGCACCAGGAGCCAGGGGGAGTAGCCGTTCTTGGCGTCGACGTAGTCGGTCAGCGTGCCGAGTTCGTCCTCCCGTCCGGTGAAGCTCTCGTCGGCGAGGGCCTGGAGCGGTTGGAGCAGCCGGGCCCGCTTGAGGTGGTGCTGCACCTCGTCGGCGGAGGGCAGGTCGAGTCCGTGGTCGGCGAGGGCGGCCCGGGCGCGGGGGGCGTCGCGGAACCAGCCGACCACGGTGAGGGCCGCGTACAGCTCGTCGAAGTGCTGTTCCTCCAGCGGCGGGTTCCGCGCGGCGAGGAACCGTTCGGCCCAGTCGCGTGCGGCGTCGCCCTCCGTACGCGGGGCGGCGGTGAGGGTGGCCAGCAGGCGTTCCGGACGGCCCAGGGTCTCGATGGTGTGGCTGCGGACCTCGGGGGCGAGCCGCCAGCGGCGGCCGTCCCGGGTGGTGACCCGTTCGCAGTCCTGGGTGAGGAAGTCCCGCAGGAGCGCGCCGGGTTCGGCCGCGTCCGCGCCCGGGGTGGTGGCCGCCAGGCTCTCGGCGGTGAACGCGCCCAGCAGGACGGTCCGTTCACGGTAGACGGCGTCGGGCATCGGGGCGAGGGTCTCGGTCACCGTCGTCAACATCCCTGGTAGAGGCTTCGGCCGAGGCCGGCGGCCGTGTGCTGGATCGCGGTGGTCAGGGGGAGCGGGCCGTCGGGGAGGCAGCCGTCGTGGCCGGTCTCGCTCAGCACCTTGGCGGCGAGGCCGCGGGCGGTGTCGGCGTCGATCGGGCGGCCGGCTTCCGCCGCGACCGTCCGGAAGAAGTCGTGGAGGTCCTCGATGCCGATCGGGCCCAGCTGTTCCCGGGCGGTGTACCCCTCGACGTCCGGCGGCAGCCAGCCGTCGTAGGCGAGCAGCACGATCCGCAGCCGGTCCGCCATCTCCTCCTCGACCACCGCCTGCACCAGCCGGACGACCGCGCGCAGGGCGGGTTCGGTGAAGCGGACGGACTCCGAGTCGTCGAAGACGAGCCAGTGCCGGGGCTGCGCCGGGACGGACCGCCGCTCCTCCCGCATCCGGCCCCTGAGCTGGCTGACCAGCCGGTCGGCCTGCTGGTCCTCGGAGGAGTGGTGGTCGATCCGCACGCTCCACTCCCGGAACTCGTCGTTGAGGAATCCGGTGAGTTCGGCCACCCGGACCGGCTCGGTGTACTCGCTCAGCCGGATCCGGCAGGGGTGGATCCCCTGGCTCGCGAGCACGTGGTGGATGAGGAACCAGGTGAAGGTCCGGCCGGTCCGCGGACCGCCTTCGACGGTGAGCACGCGGTGGCCGCGGTCGAGGACCATCTCCCGCAGCCGGGAGCGGAGGGACGTCCGGTCGAAGAAGGCGCGCTGCCGGTCGTTGATCAGCCCGTGGCCGAACGGGTCGGTGGTCTGTTCGGCGGGTTGCGAGGTGCGCTGCTCGGCGAGCAGGTACGCGAACACCGGTGAGGCGGCCCGGGAGTTCGGGTCCTCGGCGACGACCTCGACGAGCCTGCGCAGCCGTCCGGTCGCCGCGGCCTTCTCGACGATGTCCGGCCAGACGTCGAGCATCGCCCCCTGCCAGGCGATCTCGGCCTCGGCGATGCCGGCGCGGGCGACGACCTGCCGGGCCGGCTGCGGGAGGCCGTACGTGTACATGAGGGCCCTGAGCAGTTCCGCGGCTCTGGGGTCCTCGTTCGGGAACGCGCGCAGGTCCAGCAGTGCCACCGGCTCACCTCACCCCGGCGGCGGCCAGGCCCTCGGCCACCCGCTCGATCCGGAGGCCCTCGTTGCGGAACTCCGAGGCGCTGAGCCGCTGCCCGATGCGGACGTGGCCCCGGTGCAGGGCGACCAGCCGCCAGCGCTCGTCGAAGACGGGGGCGCCGGAGGAGCCGTACTCGGTGTCCGTCCAGTACTGCACGACCTGCTCGTCCACGTGCCGGACGACGTTGTGCCGGGCGGCGAGCTTCTTCACCAGGCCGTGCGGGTGCTGGATGATGCAGACCCGGTCGCCCTCGGCGACGGTGGCCCGGTCGGGGATCGGCACCACCAGGGCGTCCTCGGGCAGGGGCTCGGCGGCGCGGACCACGGCCCAGTCGCCCTCGGGCCGGCCGACGGCGGTGGCGGGGGCGCAGCGGACGGTGCGGTACCTGAGCTCCCGCCCGTCGAGGTCCTGCTCGTAGCCGAACCAGGCCTCGACCGCCTCGGCGGGCCGGCCGTCGGAGTACAGGACGTGGTGGTTGGTCAGCAGGAGGTCGGGCCCGATCCGGAAGGCGGTGCCGTAGCAGGACTGGCCGTCGGCGTGGGTGACCAGCAGGCGGCAGACGGCGGTGGCGAGTTCGGCGCCGCGGCGCAGGAACGCGACGTCCTGGAACCCGGAGGCGCGGAAGATCTGGCGTTCCTGCTCGTCCGGGTCCCGGAAGGCGGCCCAGTTGCCCGCCGGGAGCTCCGGTTCGGGGGCGGGGAGTACGGGCCGGGCGGCGAGCAGTTCGCGGACGCGGGCGGCGAGCGCCTGGTCGGGGCCCGCGGCGATCCGGTCGAGCAGCGGGCGGAGCTTCTCCTGTTTCCGGGCGACGGTGATGAGGTCGAACCAGACGAGGGACATCGGCTGGTCCCAGTTGACCTCGGCCGGGGCGATGCCCGCCTGCTGGGTCAGCTCCAGCACCGGGTTGACCCGGAAGTGGACGGAGGCGAGCAGGTCGCGGAGTTCGACGGCACCGGGGTCGGTCCACCGGAAGGGGTAGCTGTCCAGGAAGTGGGTCGTTCGCGGTGCGGGGTTCGTCGTCGCCATGCCCTGTGTGCTCGCTCGTCGGAGAGGGGGAAGTCGTGCTGCCGGGGAGGATTCGCGAGGATCGTTACGGCTGGAAGGCCCAGTACGCGCCGTCCGGGTGCGGGACCCGGGCCAGTCCGTAGCGCTGGGACGGCCGGTGGCCGTGGCGCAGCAGCCCGTACAGGTCGGAGAGGACGGACCGGTGGTCGCCCGGGTAGGAGTGGCCCGTCAGGCCGGTGTCGAGCTCGGAGACGTCGACGGTGTCCAGGCCGGGCGCGACCACCACGCCCGGGCCGGCCTGGCCCGCCCGGGGGTGTTCGGCGAGGAGGCGGGAGGCGGCGAGCGCGCGGTCGTTGGCGGAGACGTAGAGGGTGCAGCCGCGCGCCTGGTTGACGATCCGGGGCACGAGCTGGCGGAACACCTCGGCGTCGACGTCGGGCGCGGTGAAGACGACCTGCCCGAGCCGGCCCGCGCCCTCGGGGAGCGCGGTGGTGTCCAGGTCGGCCAGCGCGTCGACGACCACCCGGTTGCCCATGCTGTGGGCGACGACGTGCAGTTCGTCGACGCCGGTGTCCGTCAGCACGTGCCGCAGGAACTCCTGGAAGTACGGGACGGCCCGGCGGGCGGCGTTGCCGTCGGCCGCGTAGTCGGTGACGGAGGCCTTGGACGGCCAGCTGTACAGCATGGGGAGGCCGGTGAAGTTCAGGTCGTAGGCGATCTGGGCGGCGCGGACGGCGGCGTCGGCGAAGGAGACGTTGTAGCCGTGGACGAACACCAGTGCCGATCGGGGGGTTTCGCCGTCCCCGGGGAGGTGGTGGCCATGGGCCCGCTCGGCGAACCCGGCGGCGGTGAGCGGGGTGACGTCGCCGAGCTGGGTGTCCCGGGCCGGGTTGGTGCGGAACCGCAGCCGCCACCAGCGGGGCTTCTCGACGGCGCCGATGCGGTGGTCGTCGGGGACGTTCACCAGGGCTTCCCCGTACGACAGTTGGCCGCGGTCGCCGCCGTAGGACGCGCTGGTGCCGTTCCCGCCGGCCGGCGCGCGGTCGGTGGCGTAGAGGACGGGGACGAGCAGCGAGCGCAGCGCCGTGCCCCAGGAGGGCGGGGGAGCGTCCGGGCCGAAACGCTCCTGGCCGTCGACGAGCGCGTCGAACGCGGCGACGAGGAGGTCGCCCAGGGGCGGGTAGGCCTCGAAGGCGGCGGCCACCGCCTGGGCGGCCTCCTCGACGGGATCGGCCCCGTCGGCCCCTTCGGTCCCGGCTGACGGCGCATCGCCGCGCGCGCTCTCCAGGGCGCGCAGCGCCACCAGGACCTCCGCCTCCAGACGCTCGCGCTCGGCCTCGGACAGGCTGTCGGGCACCTTCGGCCAGACCCGGGCGACGGCCGGCTCCAGCACCTCCCACATGTCCACCATCGTCCCCCACCTGGCTTGTTCACGACGTACCCGACGGCGTGACAACGCGACAACACGTGTCGAACCGGATCGCTCGCATCATAGGTCGTGGAGGGCTACGCGCGGGCGGTTCGCCCAGGTCCGGTGCCGGATCGGGCCACTGTCACGAACGCGTACCGGGGAGGATCTGAGGATGTATCAGAAATCGGAGCACGCCTGACGGTTGACAGGGCCGCGTGTTAGCTTCCGATCGTGTCCCCATCAACTCCGCTCCCGCTCCCGCTGGCCTTCGACACCGCCGGCCTCGAACCGCTCGACGAGGGCCGGTGGTTCGTCCCGGACACCTGGAACGACGTGGTGGTGCTGAGCGTGCGCGAGGCGCTGCCGCCCGCCCCCGTCTGGCTGGACGGGATCGAGGCGCTGCGGGTGACCCTGGCGCGCGGCCACGCCGCGGCCGGCGGATCGCTGCTGGAGGCGGCGGCGGTGTCGCTGGGCGGTGTTCCGGCGCTCTACACCCTGGTGTCCGAACGGCTGCCCGGCTCCCGCACCGGCTTCCGGTTCCGGGGCTCGTTCCTGCTCGCCAGGTCGACCGTCACCGCCGTGCTGACCGGCCAGTTCCAGGAGTCGGGCGTCACCGGCGTCCGCGAGTCGATGGTGCGCCTCAGGCTCGACCCGGCGGGGACGGACAGCGGCGGCCACCCGTACGACCCGGAGCTGCCGTACGAGCGCAGCCACGCCGCCGACTGGGACCCGATGTTCCCGAGGCACGCCCTCTCGCTGGCCCGGGCCTGGGCCCGGACGGTGTGCCGGACGGCCGTGGTGGCACCGGCGTTCGCCGCGCTGCCGCCGTACCGGGCCGCCTGAGGTGCCCGGACCGGCCGTCGGGGTTCCGGCGCCCTGGTCGGTCGGCGAGGTGGTCGCCGACCAGTACCGGGTGCTGCGGGTGCACACCGAGGGCGGCATGGGCGTGGTCTACCGGGTGCGGCACCTGGAGTGGGACGTCGACCTGGCGGTGAAGTGCCCGCGCCCCGAGCTGTTCGGCACGCCGGAGCAGCAGGAGCGGTTCGTCCGGGAGGCCGAGACCTGGGTGTCGCTCGGCCTGCACCCGCACGTCTGCGGCTGCCACTACGTGCGCGTCCTGGACGGGTTGCCACGGGTCTTCGCCGAGTACCTGCCGGGCGGCAGCCTGCGGGAGTGGATCGACGACCGGCGGCTCTACGGGGGCGGCCCGGCCGAGTCCACGGCCCGCATCCTGCGCCTGGCGGTGGAGACCGCCTGGGGCCTGCGGCACGCGCACGAGCGCGGCCTGGTGCACCAGGACGTCAAGCCCGCCAACGTCCTGCTGGACCTGGACGGCACCGCCAAGGTCACCGACTTCGGGCTGGCCCAGG
The DNA here is from genome assembly GCF_053598475.1 of Kitasatospora sp. NPDC001119. Classification (NCBI taxonomy): domain Bacteria; kingdom Bacillati; phylum Actinomycetota; class Actinomycetes; order Kitasatosporales; family Streptomycetaceae; genus Kitasatospora; species Kitasatospora sp. NPDC001119. The sequence continues at coordinate 295,738 of NZ_JBSFKI010000004.1, read as the reverse complement.
CGCGCGCCACGGGCGGTGAACGGGTGTCCGGCGGTGGGATGACCATGGCGTACGCCTCGCCGGAGCAGGCCAGGCGCGAACCGCTGGACCACCGCACCGACCTGTACAGCTTCGCGGTGTCGGTGGTGGAGATGTTCACCGGCGAGGTGACCTGGCTGATGGGCCCGGTGGTCGGCGAGGCGCTGGCCTCCTACCGGGCGGGTGGCGGTCGCGGGTTCACGCCCGGCTCGACCTGGCGTCCGGAAGGGGACGGCCCGCCGCCGCTGCCGGAGCCGGTCGCCGAGCTGCTGGCCCGCTGCCTGCGCGAGCGCCCGGCCGACCGGCCCGCCTCGATGGCCGAGGTGGCCGACGAACTCGCCGACATCCACCACCGGTTGACGGGCCGGGCGATCGACCGCGGCGAGCCGCGCGAGGCCGAGCTGCGCGCCGACGAGCTCAACAACCGGGCCGTCTCGATGCTGGACCTGGGCCGCGCGCCGGAGGCCGAAGCCGCCTTCGGCGCGGCCCTGGCCGCCGACCCGCGCCACCCGGAGGCGACCTACAACTCCGGCCTGATGCGCTGGCGGCAGGGCGGCCTCACCGACGAGGACCTGCTCGCCGCCCTGGACGCGGCCAGGGCGGACGGCGGCGCCGCGCGGCTGGGGCCGCTGATCGAGGCGGTGCAGCGCGAACGCGGCGCCGTCGGCCCCGCCGCCGAGCCGACCACCTGGACCGTGCCCTGGTACGAGTACGAGCGCTGGACGGATTCGCCCTGGGACGGTGGCCGGACCCGGCGGGCGGCACCCGACATCGAGATCCGGCCCACCCCCGACGGCCGGCTGGCGCTCACGGCCTGCGACGGCGCCGTCAAGCTCTGGGAGGTGGCCACCGGCCGGTGCCTGCGGAAGCTGGACGAGCTGCGGCACACGGTGGACCTCGACGCCGAGGCACGGCGGGCCGTGGGCGTCGGCTCCGACGGCCTGGTCGGGCTGTTCGACCTCGGCGACGGCCGCTGCCTGCGGGTCTTCACCCCGTACTACCGGTCCGGCAGCACCACCGTCCGCTCGCTGCGGCTGCTCGTTGGGGCGGGCCTGGTGGTCGGCGGCACCAGCGACGGCACGGTCCTGGGCTGGGAGCTGACGACCGGCCGGGCCCGCTTCATCCTGGACGGCTTCTCGGGCGGCACCGTCGAGGCGACCGCGGACGGCCGGCTGCTGGTCTTCGACGGCCCCGAGGGAGTGGTCGCGGTGCGCGATCCAGCTGGCGCCGGTGAACAGGCCCCGCTGCTGGAACGCCGCTACGCGCACGAACCGTGCTGCCTCAGCCGGGACGGCCGCACCGTGGCCGCCGCCGTCGGCGACCGGCTCCGGGTGCACGGCCCGGGCCTCGACGCGGAGATCGCCGCCGGCCACGGCGCCGGGCACCGCCTCGCCCTGAGCCCCGACGGGCGGCTGCTGGCCGGCGGGGGCCTGGACGGCGCGGTCCGCCTCTGGGAGCCGGACACCGGCCGATGCCTGCGCACCTTCCGCGGGCACCGGGGCCACGTCGACGCCGTGATGTTCCTGGCCGACGGCAGGCACCTGCTCTCCGCCGGGCGGGACGGCACCGCCCGGCGCTGGCCGCTGCCCGAGCCCCACCCGGCCGCGGCACAGCTCAGCCGCCCCCGTCGGCACGCCGAACTGGACGACCTGAGCAGCCGGCTGGCCGCGCTGGTCGAGCGGGCCGGGCGGGAGCACGCGGCCGGCCGCTGCGCCGCCGCCCTCGACCTGCTGACCCGGGCCCGGGCCCTGCCCGGCCACGAGCGCGATCCCCGGGTGCTGACCGCCTGGCAGGAGCTGGCCCGCGACCGGCGGGTGACCCGCACCGGACTGCGGGCGGCCTGGCCCGCCCGGGTGCTGTACGAAGGCGCCTGGGGCGCGCCGGCCCTGGCACCGGACGGCCGGACGGTGGCCGTCCGGGTGTCCGGGGGCATCCAGCTGCTCGCTGCGGAGACCGGTGAGCGCGGGCCGCTGATCGAGGGCCTGTCGCGGGTGCACGGCAGGCTCCGCTTCGCCGGTGACGGCCGGACGGTGCTGTTCGCGGGCGGCGACGGGACCCTGGGCTCCTGGTCCGCGGCGACCGGTGCCCGGCTCAGCTCGGCCCGGCTCGCCCTGGGCGCGGGGACGGCCTCGTTCACCGCGGACGGGCGGTTCGTCCTGGCCCGTGGCGCCGACGACGGGATCCGGCTGTTCGAGACGGCCACCGGCGCCTGCCGCCGGACCCTGGAGGGCGACCACGGCCGGGGGCCCAACCTCTGGGGGCCCGCGCTCTGGCTCTCCCCCCACGGGCGCACCGCCGTCACCGCGGGCCCGAAGCACTCCATCGGGCTCTGGGACGTCCCCACCGGCCGCCGCCTGCGGGAGTTCCACGGCCACACCGCCACCGTGACCGAGCTGCTGGTCGACGCCGACCGCGGACTGCTGCTCTCCGGCTGCGGCCAGGACCGCGCGATCCGCGTCTGGGACCTGCGCACCGGGGCCTGTCTGCGGGTCCTCGACGACCAGCCGGGCGGCACCGGGGCGCTCCGACTGAGCCCGGACGGGCGGTTCGTGCTGTCGCTCGGCGAGGACGACGGCGCGCTGCGGGTGTGGGAGCTCGGCACCGGCCGCTGCCTGCGGGTGCTGGCCGGCCGTCCGGCCGGCTTCTCCGGGGTCGAACCGGGCCCGGACGGCGGCTCGGCGGTGTGCGTCCGCGGTGACGGTTCCGTTCAACTCTGGTGCCTGGACTGGGAGCTGGCGGTCCGTCGGCAATCATGACGGGAGCGTCGAGGAGAGAGGGGAGGCCGTCGTGTGGTTCGGCCGTAAGCGCAACAAGAAGGCGTCCGAGAAGGCGTCTGCGAAGGCGTCCGGGAAGGCCGGGAGCGACCTGGCGCCGCTGACCCGGGCGATCATGGAGCTGAGCGGCGACCCGGGGCTGGACAGCCGGGTCGCCCGGCAGGAGCGGCAGGCGCGGTCCGGCGATGCCGAGGCCCTGATCCGTCTGGGGGCCCGGCTGCTCGACGAGGGCCGTGACGCCGAGGCCGAACAGCAGTTCCGCCGCGCCGCCGAGCTCGGCGAACCGCTGGCCATGCACAACCTGTCCGTGGTGCTGGGGAAGGCCGGCCGGGCCGCCGAGGCCGCGTCCTGGCAGCAGCGCGCCGCCGAACTCGACTGCGCTCCCGCCATGGTCGGCGCCGGCTTCCGCGCCGTCGACGAGAACCGCCTGGCCGACGCCGAGCGGTGGTTCCGCGGAGCGGCGGAACAGGGCGAGGACCAGGCCGCGTACATCCTGGGCGTGCTGCTGTCCGAGGCGGGCCGCACCGCCGAGGCCGAGCGGTGGCTGCGGGCCGCCGCCGACAAGAAGAACGCGGAGGCGATGTACTCGCTGGCGTACCTGGTGCAGGGGGCCGGACGCGAGCCCGAGGCCGAGCTCTGGTACCGGCGGGCCGCCGACGAGGGGCACCCGCAGGCGATGAACAACCTGGGCACCGTCCTGCGCTACAGCGACCGGGTGGCCGAGGCGCAGGAGTGGTTCCGTCGCTCGGCGGAGGCGGGCGAGCCGATGGGCATGCTCAACCTCGGCGAACTGCTGGAGGCCGGCTCGCCCGAGCGGGCCGCCGAGTGGTACCGGCAGGCCGCCCGACGGGGATCGGCGAAGGCGCAGCGGCATCTGACGCGGATGGCGGAGCAGGGCCCGGGGCGGCCCGCATGAGCGAGGCCACGGTCGTCCTGCACCAGGTGGGCGGCCCCGGGACCGGCGACGAGCACGTCTTCACCGAGCGCACCACCTGCCTGCTCGGCCGGGCCGCCGAGTGCATGCCGCGGCTGCCGGACGACGAGCGCCACCGCACCGTCTCCCGGCACCACTGCCTGCTCGACATCAACCCGCCCGACATCCGGATCCGCGACTTCGGCAGCCTCAACGGGACGTACGTCAACGGGAGGAAGATCGGCCAGCGCGCCCGGAACCAGAGCCCGGAGGAGGGCGCGGCACTCGACCTCCCCGAGCACGACCTGGCCGACGGCGACGAGATCCGGATCGGCGACACCGTCTTCCGGGTCGGCCGGTCCGCCCCCACCCTGCGCCTGCGACCGGCCCGCTGCGCCGCCTGCGGCCGGGACACGGCGGACGAGGCCGACGGCCGGGACGGCAGCTACGTCTGCGCGACCTGCCGGGCCGAGCCCGGCATGGTGCTGCGGCAACTGCTCGCCCTGGCCCGCCAGGGCGGCGGGGCCGTCGCCTCGCTCGCCGACTACGAACTGTCGGCCCAGCTCGGCCGCGGCGGGATGGGCACCGTCCACCTGGCCCGCCACCGGGGGACGGGCCGGGAGGTGGCACTGAAACTGATGCTGCCCAAGGTGGCGGCGAGCACCCGGGCGCGGGCCCTGTTCCTGCGCGAGGTCGCCGTCACCCGCACCCTGCACCACCCGAACATCGTCACCCTGCACGAGGTCGGGTTCGCCGGCGGCACCTTCTTCTTCACCCTCGAGTACTGCCGCGGCGGCAGCGTCGAGGACCTGCTGGGCCGACGCGGCGGGCGACTGCCGGCTGGCGAGGCCGTACCGCTCGCCCTCCAGGCGCTGTCGGGACTGGCCCACGCCCACGCGGCCGGCGTGGTCCACCGCGACCTCAGCCCGGGCAACCTGCTGCTCGACCACGGGCCGGACGGCCGCCCGGTGGCGAAGGTGGCGGACTTCGGCCTGGCCAAGGCCTTCGACCAGGCGGGCCTCAGCGGCCTGACCCGCACCGGCACCACGGCCGGCAAGCCCTCCTGTATGCCCCGCCAACAGATCGTCAACTTCGGCTCCGCCACCCCGGAGGTCGACGTCTGGGGGCTGGCCGCCTGCCTCTACAGGATGCTGACCGGCCGCTACCCCCGCCCGTTCCCGCCCGGCACCGACCCATGGCAGGTCGTCCTGCAGACCCCGGCCACCCCGCTGCGGGAGGTGGCGCCGCACCTCCCGCGCCGCCTCGCCGAGGTGGTCGACCAGGCCCTGCGGGAGCAGCCGGCGATCGGTTTCCCGGACGCCGCCGCCTTCGCGGCCGCGCTACGGGAGGTGCTCTGACCGGCCCGCCCCCGGCACCCGGGGCGGCCGCTACCGCTCGTAGACCATCTCGGGGAAGCGCGGCGACGGGCCGTCCAGGAGGTGGTCGTCGTGGCCGCGCAGCCAGCGGTCGAAGAACGACGCGACGTACGAGCGGGTGGCCGACACCGCGCGGTCCGGGGGGACGTCGCCGACGGCGCCGGTCAGGTCCGTCCCGCTGATCGCGCCCTGGCGGGCGAGCTGGGGCAGCAGGGACTGCGCGTCGGTGTAGGAGCCGTGGCGGGAGCCGGTGAGGGTCACGTCGGCGTGCCAGCCGGTGCTGTGCCGCCACAGGGCGTCCCACCCGGGCTGCCGGTGGTAGCTGCCGGATTCGGGGTCCTGGGTGCCCATGAGCAGGAAGGGCCGGGTGAGGCCGTCCTCGGCGGCGGTGGGCAGGGGCAGTTGGACCCCGGAGCCGTCCGGGTTGGAGAAGTGCAGCTGGCCGTCGAGGTTGACGCCGGCCTTGAGGCGCGGATCGTCGTGCATGGTCTGGAGGGCCGCGGAGCCGCCGCCGGAGTGGTCGACCATGCCGATCCGGTCGAGGTCGAGGGAGGCGGCGAGGCCGGCCGGCAGCCGCTCGTCGTGGCGCAGCCCGGCGAGCCGGTCCAGGACGGAGCGGGTGTCGTCGACCCGGCTCTGCAGCATCCTGCGCAGGAGGGCGCTCATGTCGAGGCCGGGCTGGGCCAGCAGCGCGGGGAAGACGGAGGTGGCGAGGTCCCCGTCGGGGAAGGCGACCTCGGAGGCCTCGTAGGTGTGGTCGACGGTGACGACGACGTAGCCGCGCGAGGCGAGGTCCTCCACCAGGCCGGTGCCCCAGGTGCGCGGGTCCCCGAAGCCCGCCGAGTACAGCACGACGGGCCGCTTGCCACCGGGGAGGGCGGGCGCGTCGGCGCGGGCGTGGGTGCGGATGCCCGCCCAGTCGGTGCGGCCGGGCTCGAAGCGGTAGTCGCTCTGGCCGACGCTCCCGGCGCTGCCGAAGTGGTCGGCGGCGGCGGGGACCATGTACGGTGCGCGGTCGTCGCCGGTGGCGGCCCGGGCGGTCGGGTACCAGAGGCTGATCATCAGCTTGCGGTGCTGCCCGGGCTTCCAGGGGTCGTCCCGGCGGTCGTCCGTCAGCTGCAGGGACGTCGTGCCGACCGGGTACGGCCCGGTGGGCTGCGGCAGCCAGGCCCTGGCCTGCTGCCCGGCGCCCGGCCCCGGCGCCGCCACCGCGCCCGGCGCGCCGACCACGCCCAACGTCACCGTCGCCGCCAGCAGCACCGCCGCCACGGCCCGTCCTCGCCCGCTCATCGTCGTCTCCCCCTCGTTCGGTTTCCGTCGTCGCATTCGACACGGGCGACGGTACGGGCGGGGCGGGGCGGACGCCGTCATCCAGGGGCGCCAAGTCCGCTGTAGTACCCCGGTATGACGGGGCGTTCCGGAGTGTCAGGTGATTCCCCGGTTTCCACCGCTCCGTCCGCTGCCGAGGGCCTCCGGTGGGGCGGCCGCCGTGCGGGGGAGGCATACGGTGAACACCGAGCCGGTGCCGGGGGTGCTGGCCGCGTGGACGGCGCCGCCGTGGAGTTCGGCGAGTTTGCGGACGATGGCGAGGCCGAGGCCGCTGCCGCCGCTCTGGCGGTTGCGGGACTTCTCCGCGCGCCAGAACCGTTCGAAGACCAGCGGCAGGTCCGCCGGGGCGATGCCGTTGCCGGTGTCGGCGACCTCGATGAGCAGGGCGTGGGCCTCGGGCCGGGTCCGCAGGGTGACGGTGCCGCCCGCCGGGGTGTGGCGGACGGCGTTGGCCACCAGGTTGCCGACCATCTGGCGCAGGCGTACCGGGTCGGCGGACAGCTCGTACTCGGCCGTGGCCGTGGCCGTGTCCGTGTCGACGACCAGGGTCACGCCCGACGCCTGCGCCAGGGCGCCGTGCGCGGTGGCGGCCTGGGCGAGCAGGTCCTCGGCGTCCACGGGCTCGCGGTGCAGGGCGAGTTCGCCGGCGTCGGCGGCGGCGAGGTCCCGCAGGTCGTCGATCAGGTGCTGGAGCAGCAGGGCCTCCTCCAGCAGCGAACTCGTCAGGGCGCCGTCGGCGGTGACGACGCCGTCCTCGACGGCCTCCAGCCAGCCGCGGATGTTGCTCAGCGGGGTCCGCAGCTCGTGCGCGATGTCGCCCACCATCGCCCGGCGCAGCTCCTCCAGCTGTTCGCGGCGCTCCGCCATGGCGTTGAAGGCGGCGGCGAGTCCGGCGATCTCGTCCCGGCCGGTCGCGGTCACCCGGGCGGAGAGGTCCCCGTCGGCCATCCGCCGGGCGGCCCGGGTGAGGGCGTTCAGCGGCCGGGAGAGCCGCAGGCCGACCGCCGTGGTGATCGCCACGGTGACGGCCAGCACCAGCGCGGCGACCTCGACGACCCGGCCGCGGTGGGGCGCGGACAGGACGGGGGCCGGCTCCGCCGTGCCGGAGGGCGCGCCGACGAACAGCAGCACGGGCGGAGCCACGTACCGGACGAGCTGCTGGCGACGGGAGTTGGCGAGGCAGGCGGAGACCACCTGGTCCTGCTCCCGGTCGCGGGACGGGGTCCACTGCAGCGACAGGGACAGCTGGACGGGCCGGATCCGCTGGCGCTCCAGGCAGGCGTTGACCAGCCCGGTGAGGTCGGCGAGAGCGGCGCTCTCGGTGCCGGTCGGGGCGTCCAGCACCTGCGGCGGCGCGCAGCGCACACCCGAGGCCGCCTGGCCGCCGGGGACGTTCACCACGGGGCGCCCGGCGGCGTCGTCGGTGACGGTCGCCTCGACGCCCAGGGCCGACCGCAGGCAGTCGGCCCGGGTCCGGGCGGCCTCCTCCATGGCGGCGCGCTCGGCGGCCGTCATCCGGAACGGGCCCACGGCGCGGGCGTCGATCCGGTCGGCGGGGGCGTCGGGCAGCATCGCGAGGTCGACCGAGAGCGGGTCGACGGTGGTGGTGGGCGTACGGGGCAGGGCTGTTCGGCCGGCGGCGGGGTCCGGGGCGGCGGTGGCCGAGGGGGCCGCGGCGGGTGTGGCCGCCGCCGAGTCGATGACCGGCTCGAAGCGCGGCGTGGCCAGCAGGATGCGCTGCCCGGTGTCGGCCGCGAGCCTCCGGACGGTCGGCTCCGCGCCCGTCCAGTCGGGGTGGGTCGCGGCGTAGCCGAGCAGTTCGTGGTAGATCCGGACCTGGTCCGCGAGGACCTGGTGCTGCTCCTGCCGGATCGCGCCCGTCGTGGTGCGGGCCGTCAGCCAGGCCGTCGCGGCGATGGAGCAGAGGGAGACCAGGGCGGAGAGGGCGAGCAGCCGGAGCAGCAGCGTCCGGCGGGGAGGGGCGTCACGACGCACCGTGCGGCTCCTCGGCGAGCTTGTAGCCGATGCCGTAGACCGTCAGGAGCCGGGTGGGGCGCCGTGGTTGGGGCTCGATCTTGCGGCGCAGGTTCATCACGTGGGTGTCGACGGTCCGGGTGGTGATGTACCGGTCGATGCCGTGCAGGTGCTCCAGCAGCTGGGCGCGGGTGAAGACCCGGCCGGGCTGGGCGGCCAGCACCTCCAGCAGCCGGAACTCGCCGGGGGTGCAGCTGACGGGCCGTCCGTCGGCGGTGATCTCGTGGCGCAGCGGGTCGACGGTGAGGGCCCCGGCGGTCAGCACGCCCGGCGGCGGCGCGGTCGGCGTGGCCGGGGGCGTGGCGGAGTCCAGGGGCAGGGACTGGGGCAGGGGCCGGGAGCCGCGGCGCAGCAGGGCGCGGACCCGGGCGACGAGTTCCCGGGGGCTGTACGGCTTGGTGAGGTAGTCGTCGGCGCCGAGGTCGAGGCCGAGCAGCAGGTCCTCCTCGGCGGTGCGGGCGGTCAGCATCAGCACCGGGACGGCGGATTCGACGCGCAGGGCGCGGCAGACGTCGAGCCCGTCCATGACGGGCATCATCACGTCGAGGACCAGGAGCTGGGTCGGGCCTCGGCGGGCCTCCTCCAGCGCGGAGCGGCCGTCGTGGACGACGACGACGTGATGACCCTCCCGTTCCAGGTACAGCCGGACCAGGTCCGCCTGCTTGGGATCGTCCTCGGCAACCACGACGTGTGCGCACATGACCATGATCGTAAAGCGCCTTCGGAGGGCACCCCCACCGGTTCGGGACGGCCTCCCGACAAGTTCCTGACATCTCCGGACCAGGGTGGGGGAGTCCGCCGGGGCAGGTGCCCCGGACCCTGCTGCGAAAGGCGCCCGCCTGATGCCCTCCTCCCGTCCGGTGTCCCTCACCGCCCGCGCCCTCGGGGCGGCCCTGCTGCTCTCCACCGTCCCCGCCGTCGCGGCGACGGCCGCCACCCAGGGGCCGACCCCCGCCGCCGCCACGGCCGTTCCCGCCGCCGCGCCCACCGTCACGGCGGCGGAGGTGATGCCGCACCTCCAGGCCCTGCAACGGATCGCGGACCACAACGGCGGCAACCGCGCGCACGGCACCCGGGGGTACGCGGAGTCGGTGGCGTACGTGAAGCGGGCGCTGGACCGGGCCGGCTTCCAGACGCAGCTGCGCCGCTTCTCCCACGACGGCAAGGACGGCTACAACCTGATCGCCGACTGGCCGGGTGGCGACCCGAACCACGTGCTGCTCTCCGGCGCCCACCTGGACAGCGTCCCGATGGGCCCGGGGATCAACGACAACGGCTCCGGCTCGGCGGCCGTCCTGACCACCGCCCTCCAGGTCGCCAAGGCCGGGCTGAAGCCCGAGCGGCACCTGCGCTTCGCCTGGTGGGGAGCGGAGGAGGCGGGGCTGGTGGGCTCGGCGGACTACGTCAAGAACCTGTCCGAGGGTGACCGCAAGGCCATCGACCTGTACCTCAACCTCGACCAGGCGGGCAGCAAGAACCTCCAGCAGTACCTCGTGGTGAAGGACGAGAAGAACGGCGGGGCCGCGGCCTTCAAGGCCTTCGAGAACTGGTTCGGCAGCCGGGGCTTCGCCACCTTCGACATCCCGCTGGACAGCTCCGACACCGAGTCGTTCGGGAAGGCCGGCATCCCGACGTCCGGCTTCAGCAGCGGCGTCTCGGACTGCCTCCACAGCGCGTGCGACGACCTCGCCAACGTCGACCCCGCGACGCAGGCGACCAGCACCAACGCGCTGATCGGCGTGGTGTGGCAGTACGCCGCCTCCGCTGCCACGGCCCGACCCTGATTCCCCGTCGTCTCCAGGAGCCACAGATGCGCGCACCACTGAGCCACCACCGCCGTAAGGCCGCCACCCTGGTCGCGGCCGCCACCGCCCTCGGCGTCGCCCTGACCGCCGCCCCCGCGGGAGCGGCCGGCATCGGGGACCCGTACTTCCCCGAGGACGGCAACACCGGCTACGACGTGGCGAACTACGACGTCCGGATCGCCTACGACCCGGCGCACCCCGACCGGTTGGACGGTGACACCACCGTCACCGCCCGGGCCCTGCGCCCGCTCGACCGCCTCTCCCTGGACCTGAAGGGCTTCCAGGTCGCCTCGGTCACCGTGAACGGCGCCCCGGCCAAGTCGTTCTCCCGTTCCGGCGAGCACAAGCTGGACATCGAGCCCGCCCGCCGGGTGGCCGGCGGCGCCACCTTCGCCGTACGGGTCGTGTACGCGGGCAAGCCCGACCCCGAGGGCTGGCACCAGCTGGTGTCCGGCGGCGTCAACGCGATGGGCGAGCCGCACTCGGCGACCTCCTGGTTCCCGTCCAACGACCACCCGTCCGACAAGGCCACCTTCTCGCTCACCGCGACCGTCCCCGACGGCTGGACGGCTATCGGCAACGGCCGGCCCGGCCCGACCACCGGCAAGGACGGCTCGACGACCTTCCGCTGGCGCGAGGACAAGCCGATGGCGACGTACCTCAGCACCGTCGCCATCGACAGGTTCACCGTCCACCGCTCGGAACTGGCCGACGGGACACCGGTCATCACCGCCTACGGCCCGGACGTGCCGATCGACGACGTGGCCAAGGCGACGGAGGCCCAGCAGCCGGAGATCATCGCCTTCCTGGCCTCCAGGTTCGGCCCGTACCCGTTCTCCTCCGCGGGCGCCATCGTCCGCAGCTGGACCAAGGAGTCGGGTACCGGCGCGCCGGACCTGGAGACCCAGAGCCGGCCCACCTACACCAACTACTTCTGGGACGCCGCGGCGGTCCACGAGATCTCCCACCAGTGGTTCGGCGACAGCGTCTCGTTCACCGACTGGCGCGACGGCTGCATCGCCGAATGCGTCGCCCAGTACGCCAACCAGCTGTGGGACGAACACCAGGGCAGCGACCTCGACACCGGCTTCTACGCCCCCACCGTCCAGGAGAACCGGAACAAGCCGGAGTTCTGGTCCACCAAGCTGTACGACCCCGGCCAGGGCAAGGAACTCGCCCCGGCCCTCTACTTCAAGGGCTCGCTGATGATGCACGCCCTGCGGCGCACCGTCGGGGACGACGCGTTCTTCGGCACCCTCAAGCGCTGGACCGCCGACCACGCCTACGGCAACGCCTCCTTCCCCCAGTTCGAGGCCCTCGCCGCGAAGGTCTCCGGCAAGGACCTCAAGGGCTTCTTCGACGCCTGGGCCCACGGCACGACGATCCCCCCGCAGCAGTACCTCTACCCCGGCTCCCTGGCCCCGCCGGCCGGCCGGTAGCAGCCCGCCGACGACCGTGCCCGCGGAGGGGCTGTCCCGCTCGGGGACAGCCCCTCCGTCGTGGTGCGGCAGCGGCGACGGTCCAGGCCGTGCCGGTGGGCTGTTTTCTGCCAAATTGGTCTCTACCATTGCCCTGAATCCGGGATTCCGGAAGGCTCGCCGCCGAGCGCCGGGAAGCGGACTCCGGCGTTCTCGCCCGAGGGAGGATCCACCGAGATGGCATTGCGCACTGCGGTTTCCACCATGGCCCTGGCCGGACTGCTGACGGTTGCGGGTGGCCTGGCGGCCGCTCCCGCCGCCCAGGCGTCCACGACGAGGACGACCGGATACACCTACATCGGCATGTACCCGAGCGGCGCCGCGTGCGACGCCGCCGGCCGGGCCTACGTGGCCCGCGGGGAGGCGGTCAGCTACTTCTGCGACGTGGCCCCGACCACGGCCCGGCTCTCGGTCTGGTTCTACTGAGACCGCCTGCCGGGGGCCGTACGGGGTCCGGGCTGACGTCCGCCGCGGCGGGTGTCCGGCGGTGTGACTCCGGCTGAACCGGCAGGTCCGGGTGAGGAGCCGGGGGCGTTCGCGGCGGAGTTCTTCGCTCCGCCGCGGCGCTCGACCTCCGGCGGTGGGCCCGCCGCCGGAGCGGCAGCCGTACCCCCTGGCCGTTTGCCTGTCCGGGTGGCCTTTTACCATCGTGTCGGATTCTCCGACGGACGGTGCCGCCCGCTCGGCCGCTGCGGCCGGGGCTCGCCGTCCGACACCCACACGGCACCACGACTCCACCGCAGACGCTGGAGTCGTGCATCTAGGAGGAACGTTCATGCAAGCCCGGAAGATCGGCGCGGTCGCCGCGACAGCGGTGGCAGTCCTGGCGGCCCGCGACCTCGTCCAGAAGAGGCACGCGCTCCTCCGGAACTTCCCGGTGGTCGGCCACGCCCGCTACCTCCTGGAGACGATCGGGCCGGAGCTGCGGCAGTACATCGTGACCTCCAACGAGGAGGAGCGCCCCTTCAGCCGTGACCAGCGCACCTGGATCTACGCGTCGGCGAAGGAGGAGAACAACTACTTCGGCTTCGGCACCGAGGTCGACGTCGAGCACGTCCAGGGGCACGCCTACCTGAAGCAGCGCACCTTCGCCGGTGCCCTCCCCGACGCCCACGATCCGCAGGCACCGCTGCCCTCGGCCAAGGTGCTGGGCGGGCCGCGCGGCCGCGCCAAGGCCTTCCGGCCGGCCAGCGTGGTGAACATCTCGGCGATGAGCTTCGGCTCGCTCTCCGGCGCGGCCGTCACGGCGCTCAACAAGGGCGCGGCGCTGGCGGGCACGATGCACAACACCGGCGAGGGCGGCCTCTCGCCGTACCACCGCAACGGCGGTGACCTCGTCCTCCAGCTCGGGACGGCGTACTTCGGCTGCCGGGACGAGAACGGCGCCTTCAACCTCGACAAGCTCAAGGAGGTCGTCGCCGGCGCCCCGGTCAAGGCGATAGAGATCAAGCTCTCCCAGGGCGCCAAGCCGGGGCTGGGCGGCATGCTGCCGGGCGCGAAGGTGACCCCGGAGATCGCCGGGATCCGCGGCATCCCGGTCGGCCAGGACTGCGCCTCTCCGTCGCGGCACACCGCGTTCGGCGACGTCGACTCGATGCTGGACTTCGTCGAGCTGATCGCCACCGAGACCGGCCTGCCGGTCGGGGTCAAGAGCGCGGTGGGGGAGGCGGGCTTCTGGCAGGAGCTCGCCACGCTGATGGCTCGCGGCGACCGCGGGGTCGACTTCGTGACGGTCGACGGCGGCGAGGGCGGCACCGGCGCGGCGCCGCGGATGTTCGCCGACTCGGTGTCGCTGCCGTTCCGGATGGGCTTCTCCCGGGTCTACGGCACCTTCGCCGAGCTGGGGCTGACCGACGACCTGACCTTCATCGGCTCCGGCAAGCTCGGCCTGCCGGAGAACGCCGCGGTCGCCTTCGCCCTGGGCGCCGACATGATCAACGTGGCCCGGGAGGCGATGCTGTCGATCGGCTGCATCCAGGCGCAGAAGTGCCACACCGACAAGTGCCCCACCGGCATCGCGACCCAGAACGCGTGGCTCGCCCGCGGCCTGGAGCCGACGTCGAAGGCCGACCGGGCCGCCGCCTACCTGCGCACCCTGCGCAAGGAGCTGATGAAGGTCTCGTCGGCCGTCGGCGTCGCCCACCCGGCGCTCATCACCGCCGACGACATCGAGATCCTGAACGGCGACTACGAGGCCCGCACCCTGGCCGGCGTGTACGGCTACAAGGAGGGCTGGGGCGAGCTCGGCCCGGAGCTGGCCGAGGAGATCACGGCGCTGATGACGGCCGGGCCGGCCGTCTGATCCACCCTGCCGACCCCCGTCGGCCGGCGTCAGGTCGACCGCGACCCGGAGCGCTGACCGTACGGGGGTTCGGCGCTCCCCGGGGGATTGGTCCAGACCTTAAATGGTCCAGACCTATTGACGGGCCCCGCCGCCCCTCCTACGATCCGGACCGGCACAGCCCCACATGTCCCCCCACCTCACCCAAGCCGGGCGTCGCGCCCCCACGCGTCGGCCATGTCCATGGCGCTCGGCGGGAAGGGAGCACCACATGTTCCGTCGAAGGCCGAGTCGTCCACGCCCGCAGCAGGCGCCCGTGGAACGCGCGTCGCAGGCCCCCCGCACCGGCCGCGCCCGGCACGGGTCGAGCGTCCTGACGCGTTCCCTCGCCGGGGTGAGCGCCGCCGCCGTGATCGGCGCCGGCATCGCCGTGGCGGGCACCGTCACGGCCGGCGCCGCCACCCCCAACCTGGTGGCCAACCCCGGGTTCGAGGACGGGCTCTCCGGCTGGACCTGTTCCGGCGGCTCCGGCGCGGCCGTCGGCAGCCCGGTCCACTCCGGCGCCTCCGCGCTCCAGGCCACGCCGACCGGCCAGGACACCGCCCAGTGCACCCAGACCATCAGCGTGCAGCCCAACTCCCAGTACACGCTGAGCGCCTACGTTCAGGGCAGCTACGTCTACCTGGGCGCCACCGGCACCGGCGTCACCAACGCCTCCACCTGGACGGCGAGCAGCCCCTCGTACAGCCAGCTCAGCGTCGGCTTCACCACCGGGGCGAACACCACCTCGGTGACCGTCTTCCTGCACGGCTGGTACGGGCAGCCCGCGTTCTACGCGGACGACGTGGTGCTCACCGGCCCCGGCGGCAGCAGCCCCAGCCCCACGCCGACCACCGCGCCGCCGACCAGCACGCCGCCGACGACGACGCCGCCCACCAGCACCCCGCCCACCACCACGCCGCCGACGACGACGCCGCCCACCACGACGCCGCCGAGCGACACCTGCCCCACGAAGCCCAAGCCGTCGGGCAAGGTCCTCCAGGGGTACTGGGAGAACTGGGACGGCGCCCTGAACGGCGTCCACCCCGGCATGGGCTGGGTCCCCATCACGGACAGCCGGATGGCCGCGCACGGCTACAACGTCATCAACGCCGCCTTCCCGGTGATCCTCTCGGACGGCACCGTGCTGTGGCAGGACGGCATGGACAGCAACGTCAAGGTCTCCACCCCCGCCGAGATGTGCCAGGCCAAGGCGGCCGGGGCGACGATCCTGATGTCGATCGGCGGCGCCGCCGCGGGCATCGACCTGAGCTCCAGCACGGTGGCCGACAAGTTCGTGGCGACCGTCGTCCCGATCCTCAAGAAGTACAACTTCGACGGCATCGACATCGACATCGAGACCGGCCTGTCCGGCAGCGGCAACATCAACACGCTGTCCGCCTCCCAGGCCAACCTGATCCGCATCATCGACGGCGTGCTGGCCCAGATGCCCGCGGGCTTCGGCCTGACGATGGCCCCCGAGACCGCGTACGTCACCGGCGGCAGCGTCAACTACGGGTCGATCTGGGGCGCCTACCTGCCGATCGTCAAGAAGTACGCCGACAACGGGCAGCTGTGGTGGCTGAACATGCAGTACTACAACGGCAGCATGTACGGCTGCTCCGGCGACTCCTACCAGGCCGGCACCGTGCAGGGCTTCACCGCGCAGACCACCTGCCTGAACAACGGCCTGACCATCCAGGGCACCACCATCAGGGTGCCGTACGACAAGCAGGTGCCCGGCCTGCCGGCCCAGCCCGGCGCGGGCGGCGGCTACATGGACCCGGGGTCGGTCGGCCAGGCGTGGAACGCCTTCAGTGGTTCGCTGAAGGGTCTGATGACGTGGTCGATCAACTGGGACGGCTCGAAGGGCTGGAGCTTCGGCGACAACGTCAAGCGCCTCCAGGGGCGTTGATCACCGGCTGACGACGGCCTCCCGCGGTCCGGGCCGCGGGAGGCCGTCGTCAGCCGGTGAAGCGGTCGGCGTGCCGCCGGACGACGCGGCCGGCGGCCCCGGTGGCCAGGATCGGTCGCACGGCCCCTCCGAAGGGGTCCGGACCGGCTCGGCCGGTCGTCAGATGGTGGCGGTGTCGATGACGAAGCGGTAGCGGACGTCGCTGGAGAGGACCCGCTCGTACGCCTCGTTGATCCTCTCGGCGCCGATCAGCTCGATCTCGGCCGCCACGCCGTGCTCGGCGCAGAAGTCCAGCATCTCCTGGGTCTCGGCGATGCCGCCGATGCCCGAGGAGCTCATGCTGCGGCGCCGGCCGCCCAGCGCCCGGATGTCGACCTCCAGCGGCTCCTCCGGGAGGCCGACGTTGACCATCGCCCCGTCGGTGCGCAGCAGGGAGAAGTAGGCGGCGAAGTCGATCGGGGCGGAGACGGTGTTGAGGATGAGGTCGAAGGTGCCCACGAGGCTCTGGAAGGTCGCCGGGTCGCTGGTGGCGAAGTAGTGGTCGGCGCCCAGCCGCAGGCCGTCGTCCTTCTTGCGCAGCGACTGGGACAGCACGGTGACCTCGGCGCCGAGCGCGTGGGCTATCTGCACGCCCATGTGGCCGAGCCCGCCGAGGCCCACCACGGCGACCCGCTTCCCGGGGCCCGCGTTCCAGTGCCGCAGCGGGGAGTAGGTGGTGATGCCCGCGCACAGCAGCGGCGCGGCCTTGTCCAGCGGCAGCGCCTCGGGGACGCGGACCACGTAGTTCTCGTCGACGACCACGGTCTTGGCGTAGCCGCCGTACGTGGGCCGGCCGTCCTTGCCGACGGCGTTGTACGTCCACACCGGGCCCTCGTCGCAGTACTGTTCCAGGCCGGCCCGGCAGTTGTCGCAGGTGCGGCAGGAGTCGACCATGCAGCCGACGCCGACCCGGTCGCCGACCGCGAAGCCGGTGACGCCGGGGCCGACCTCGGCGACGACGCCCGCGATCTCGTGCCCGGGCACCATGGGGAAGACCGCCCGGCCCCAGCCCTCGTGGGCCTGGTGGATGTCGGAATGGCAGATGCCGGCGAAGGCGATGTCGATCAGCACGTCGTGCTCGCCGACCGCGCGGCGCTCGATGGTCGTACGCTCCAGCGGGGCCTTGGGGGCCGGCACGGCGTAGGCGGCGACGGTGGTGGTCATGGGAGTTCGTACCCTCTCTGCGGATGGAGCCGGGCCGGTCGGGTCGGACGGACCGGGACGGTCGAACAGCACACCCACGGTACTCCTGGGGCCGGTGCGCCCTGCTGGGCCGGTGCCCGCTCCGGGGGGCGACCGGCGCGGGTCGGAGGGCCGCCGGTTGTTCGGCCTTTTGTTCAATGACCGAGCGCCGAACCAGAACAACCCCGGTGCGCTACACCGGTAGCGCACGCCACACCCGTGCCGCACGTGGGACCAGGGCCGCAACAGCGGCGAAGGCCGGAAGGGTTCACCAGATGACGACGCTCTGCATCGCGAACAACCGCACCGAGGAGATGGTCGGGGACCTCGCCGGGACGCCGCCGGCGGAGCTGCGGTTCGCCGGGTGCGGGGCGCAGCGGATGCTCTGGTGGGCCGAGGACGGGGACGTCCTGGTGCTGCCCTGCGGCCCCGACCCGGAGTACCTGGCGTACGTCACCGGGCTGACCGGCGTACGGGCCGACAGCCTGGCCTTCGTGGTGCCGCCGCCCGGCGCCCACGGCGACCAGGTGCTCACCGCCGACCGGCTGGCCGACCCGGGCTTCCGCGCCGAGCTGCGCCGCGCGCTGGACGGGCGCGCCGTCGACGAGGTGCTGGCCGTCTCGCCGAACGGCGCGGTGGCCGAGCTGGCGGAAGCGCTCGGGATCGGGCACGCCATGCCCGGCCGGCCCTTCGCCGCGCAGGGCGGCAACGCCCTGGTCAACAGCAAGGCGGGGTTCCGGGCGCTGGCCGCCGGCGCCGGGGTGCCGATCCCGCCCGGGCGGGTGGCCGGCTCGCCCGCGGAGGTCGAGGCCGCGATCGAGGACCTGCTGGCGCGGGGGCACAGCGTGATGGTGAAGGTCGAGTACCAGGCGGGCGGCCTCGGCAACGAGATCCTCGCCCGGGACGAGAAGGTGGAGCCGGTCGGCGCCGAGCGGGTGGTGCCGCTGCCGGACCGGGCGGCGGTGGCCGCGTACGTGGCCGAGCGGTGGACCTGGCTGACCGGCGGACGCGGCCAGCGGGTCGTGGTGGAGCGGTACTTCGCCGACTCGGCGCCGCTGTACGCCGAGTTCGTCATCGGGGACACGGGCGCCGTGCTCTCCGGCTGCGGCGAGATGGTCATGCGGCCGGTGGTGGTCGGGGAGATCACCCCGCCGGTCACCCCGGACGCCGGCACCCGGGACGCACTCGTCCGCGAGGCCGCCCGGCTGTGCGAGGCGCTGCGGGTGATCGGCTACCGGGGCACGGTCAGCGCGGACGCCGTGCTGACCCCCGAGGGCGAGATCTACTTCCACGAGACCAACGCCCGGCTCACCGGCTCCAGCCACCTGCACCACGCCTACGCCGGCCGCCTGCTGCGCCCCGAGCACCGCGGCTCGCGCCACCTCCTGGAGCTGGCCGGCCTCAAGGTGCCGTCCTTCGCCGAGGCCGTGGCGGCGATCGGCGCGGCCGGGCTGGCCTTCGACCGGGAGCGCGGCACCGGCGTGCTGTTCAGCTCCGACTTCGGGCCCGCCGACGGCTCGGTGATGTACTGCGCGGTCGCCGAGGGCCCGGAGGCCGCCCGCGCCCTGGAGGGCGCCCTGCTCGCGCTGTTCGCCGGATGAGTCCCGACCTGGAGGAGAACGGAATGATGCGCGCCGCGCTGATCCACCGCTACGGCGGCCCGGAGGAGCTGAGCGTCGAGACGGTGCCGGAACCGGAGGCCGGCCCGGGCCGGGTGCTGGTCGACGTCGCCCTGGCCGGGCTCAACTACGCCGACCTGGAGTGCCGCACCGGCGAGTACCTCAGGTTCCCGCTGCCGGCGGTGCTCGGCGTCGACGTGGTCGGGCGGCGCCGGGAGGACGGCCGGAGGGTCGTCGCGCTGCTGCGCACCGGCGGCGGGTACGCCCACGTGGCCGCGCCCGAGGCGGCGCACACGGTGGAGGTGCCGGACGGCGTGGACGACGAGCAGGCGCTGGGGCTGCTGGAGCAGGGGGCGACGGCCTACGGCGCGCTGACCCTGGCAGGGCGGCTGCGGCCGGGCGACGCCGTCGGGGTGAGCGCGGCCGCCGGCGGGGTCGGGCACCTGGCGGTGCAGCTGGCCAGGGAGCTGGGCGCGAGCCGGGTGGTCGCCCTGTCCTCCACCCCGGAGAAGCGGGAGTACCTGCTCTCGCTGGGCGCCGACACCGTGCTCGACCCGGCCGACCCCGACCTGGCCGGGCGGCTCGCGGAGTCGGGCGGGCTGGACCTGTTCCTCGACTCGGTCGGCGGCCCGGTGCTGCGCGCCGGGCTGGCCGGACTGGCGCCCTTCGGGCGGCTGGTGTCGGTCGGGGCGCGCGGCGGGGTGGAGGACGCCTTCACGATGGGCGAGCTGACCGAGCGCTCGGCGGGCGCCCAGGGCTTCTGGCTCAAGCACGTGCTGACGGACCGGGCGCTGTTCGAGGGCGTCGCCGACCACCTGTTCCGGCTCGCCGCCGAGAAGCGGGTGGTGGCGCGGATCGACCGGACCGTCCCGCTGTCCGGGGTGGCCGGGGCGCACCGGGCGATGGCCGCGCGGGAGACCATCGGCAAGGTGCTGGTGGACGTCCACCGCGAGGAGTGAGGGCCGGGATCAGCGGAGCGCCTCCTCCGCCTCGCCCGGGGCCAGCGGCAGGCTGGCGGCCACCCGGTAGCCGCCGGTGGCGAGCCCGCCGGTCTCCAGCGTGCCGCCGTGCAGCGTGACGCGTTCGCGCATGCCGATCAGGCCGTGCCCGGTCCGGGCCGCCGCCCCGGCGGTGGCTCCGCCCGCGGCCCCGGCCGGGCCCGTCCCGGTGCCCGCGCCGTCGTCGCGCACCTCGACGGTGACCCGGTCCGGACGGTACGTCAGCCGGACGTGGGCACTGGCCGGGCCGGCGTGCTTGCGGGTGTTGGTGAGGGACTCCTGGACGATCCGGAAGACGGTCAGGCCCACCGTCGGGGGCAGCGGTCGCGGGCGGCCGCTGACCTCGAACTCGGTCGGCAGGCCGGCCAGCCGGGACTCGTCGACGATGCGGTCGAGGTCGTCGGCGCCGGGCTGGGGCGGGCTCGGCACGGTCTCGGGCTCCTCGTCGGCCCGCAGGACGTCGAGGAGCTGGCGCATCTCGCGCAGGGCCATCCGCCCGGAGGACTCGAGGGTGACCAGGGCGTCGCGGACCACCTCGGTGTCGCCCCCGAGGTTGGCCCGGGCGCCGCCGGCCATCAGCTGCATGGTGGTGATGTGGTGGGCCACGATGTCGTGCAACTCCCGTGCGATGCGGCGTCGTTCCTCGGCCACCGCACGGTCGGCGAGCAGCCTGCGATGGGCCGCCACCTGCTGCTGCCAGCGGTTGACCACGACGGCCGTGCCGACCACGACCGCGACCGCGAGGACGGCGGAGAGGACGTTCGCCCCCGTGGGGAGCCGCCCGTGGCTCTGGTTCAGCAGCGTCACCACCGCCGTCGCGCCGGACATCAGCGCCGTCACCGCGGCGGTGCGGACCCTGGCCACCGAGTACAGGGCCACCGAGAGGGCGAAGCCGAAGTGGGTCGACGGCGGTGCGGAGAGGTTCTCCGCCGCGCCCAGGGCCAGTACGGCCGCGAGCGCCGACACCGGGTGGCTGCGCCGGAAGAGCAGCGGCAGGGCCGGCAGCACGATGAGGACGACGCCGAGCGCCGTGGCACCGCCGCCTCCGGGCCCACCGTCGCCACTCACGCCGCCGAGCGAGTAGCCGACCAGGTCCAGGGCGGCCGCGGCGACGGCGACCAGCGCGTCGTCACGCGTCCACGGCACCGCGTCGCCGCCCTTCGGCCTGTCGGCGCCCGGCAGCCTGTCGGAGGCCGGCGGCCCGCCGGAGATCGGCTGCTCGGGGTGTCGGCGCCGGCGCATCTGTGCGTCTCCCTGCTCGTGGCCCGCCGGACCGGTGCGGCGCGGCCGGGCTGTGGTAATCGACCCATTCTGGCACCGGCCGACCGGCCGCGACGGGGCCCCTGAGGCGGGTCCGGGACCGGGACCACGGTCCTGGTCCCGGACGGCTGCCGGACCCTGGGGCCCCGCTTCCGTTCATCCTGTGCCCGGACGAATCCGGGGGGTGCCGCGTGATCGTCTGGAGACCGGCCGGGAACCCGGTGCCGAGTCCACCCGCAAGTCGATACGCAGGAGAACACTTTGATCCGCGCCCTGACCGGATTCTCGACGAGAAACCCATGGAAGGTCATCGCCCTCTGGACGGTGCTGGGTGTCGCGCTGACCGCCCTGAGCGGGGCGCTGATCTTCCGCGTCACGCAGACCCGGGTCGGCGACTTCCTGCCCGCGAGCTACGACTCGGCCGCCGCCCTGAAGATCGCCGAGGACAGGTTCGGCGTGAAGCCCGACGCCGACACGGTGACCGTGCTGGTCGCCCGCTCGGACGGCGGCCCGCTCAGCGCCGCGGACCACCAGCGGATCGGCACCCTGGCCGAGAAGCTGGGCCGGCAGCGGGTCACCATGCCGAAGCCCAAGGAGGAGGACGGGCCGTCCTTCCTGGCACGGGACCACTCGCAGACCCCCGCGGTCGTCCCGGCGATGGTGGCACCGGACAAGAGCTTCGAGCTGCTCTCCGTCGGGCTGGTCGGCAACCCCGAGGAGCCGGGGATGCAGGACCTCTTCCGGGCCTTCCGGGACTCGGCGCGGGCCCAGTTCGACGACGCGGGGCTGCGCACCGGTTTCACCGGCGGCCTGGCCGGCACGGTGGACACCAAGGACGACGGGAAGACCATGGCGAAGGTCATGGGAGCCCTCACCATGGGGCTGATCGTACTGCTCAACGTGCTGGTGTTCCGCAGCGTGCTGGCGGCCCTGCTGCCGCTGCTCGCGGTCGCCCTGATCGGTGGCGTGGCACTGGGCGCGGTGGTCGGCGCCGCGATGCTCACCGGGATCAGGATCGACCCGAGCACCCCGTCGCTGATCCAGGTGGTCCTGATCGGCATCGGGATCGACTACCTGCTGTTCCTGCTGTTCCGCTTCCGCGAGCAGCTGCGGGCGCGACCCGAAACGCCCGTCCGGGTCGTGGCCGCGGAGGTCTCGGGGCGGGTGGGCACGGCGATCACCTCGGCGGCGCTGACCATCGTGGCCGCCTTCGCGACGCTCGGGGTGGCGAGCTTCGGGCAGTTCCGGGTGCTCGGCCCGGCCATCGCCGTCTCGGTCCTGGTCATGCTGCTGGGCAGCCTGACGCTGATGCCCGCCCTGCTGGCGGCCTGCGGACGCGGGATGTTCTGGCCCTCGCGTGCGCTCCAGAGCCGGCCGCGCGAGGGCGTGTCGGCCCGGCTGGGCGGCCTGGTGGCGCGCTGGCCGCTGGCCCTGACGGTGGCCTCCGTCGCCGCACTGGGCGCGCTGGCCCTCGGGACGGTCGGGATCAGGATGGACTACGGCCAGGGCGCCGAAGGCCCGCGCACCGCTGCCACCGCCACCGCGGCCGAGATCTCCCGCGCGCTGCCGGCCGGTGTGTCGGACCCGACCACTGTCTACCTCACCGCCAAGGACGGCGGCACGCTCAGCGCGGACCGGTTCGACGGCCTGTCCCGCGCGCTCGGACAGGTCGCGGGCGTGGGGCAGGTGGCGGGGACCGTCCTCGCCGACGACCGGCGGGCCGCCCGGATCGACCTCTACCTGACCGCGGACCCGCAGTCCCAGCAGGCCCGTGACGTGGTCTCGGGGCCGCTGCGGGCCGCCGTCGCCGCGCACACGCCCGCCGGGACGACGGCCCACGTCGGAGGCACCCCGGCGGTCTTCGCCGACATCTCGAAGGCCGTCGACCACGACCTGCGGCTCGTCTTCCCGGTCGCGGCCGCGCTGATCGCGCTGATCCTGCTGATGCTGCTGCGCAGCCTGCTGGCGCCGGTGGTCCTGATGGTCTCCGTCGGCCTCTGCTTCGCGGCCACGCTCGGCGCCTCGGCGCTGCTCTTCCAGCACGGCCTGGACAAGCCGGGCGTCAACTTCACGCTCCCGCTGGTGCTCTTCCTGTTCGTCGTCGCGCTCGGCACCGACTACAACATCCTGATCAGCGACCGGATCCGGGAGGAGATGGAGCAGCCGGGGCCGGCCCGCGCGGCCGTGGCCCGGGCGGTGCGGCACACCGCCCCGGCCATCGCGACGGCGGGCCTGGTGCTGGCGGGCTCGTTCGCCACCCTCGCCGCCACCCCGGCGAGCCGTCAGGTCGGCTTCGCGCTGGCGCTCGGCATCCTGCTCTCCGCCTTCCTGCTGTCGGTGGTGCTGGTGCCCGCACTGGCCGCGCTGTTCGGCCGCGGCATCTGGTGGCCGGTCCGCCCGGGGCGCGCCGCGGCCCGCCGCCACCCGCAGGACCGGGCGTACGAGCCGGAGCCGGACATGGGCTCCGCCCCGGACCCCTACCGGCTGACGCCGGGCCGCTGACGGCGCCCGCCGGTAGCTCCGCACCCGATGCGGACCGGGCGTCCGGGGACACCGGGCCCGACGGCTTCAGCCGCCGGGCCCGGTGCCGCGCCACGACGGGGCACGGCGTCAGTACCCGGCGACCTCGTCCAGGCCGTGGCCGCGCAGCGGGACGAGGAAGCTGCGGTCGAACACCACCACGGGCTCGCCGGTGGACTTCGTCCCGGTGGTGCGGCAGCTCACGATGCCCTGCCCGTCGCGGCTCTTGGAGAGCCGCTTGGCGAGGGTCTCGGTCTCCGCGTAGAGGGTGTCGCCGGTGAACACCGGGTGGGTCATCCGGATGTTCTCCCAGCCCAGGTTGGCGATGGTGCGCCCGCTCGTCGAGCGGGCGGTCATCCCGCCGACGATGCTGAGCGTCACCAGGCTGGAGACGATCGGCTTCCCCCAGGGGGTGTGGGCGCTGTAGGCGGCGTCGATGTGCAGCGGGGCGTCGTTCATGCTCAGCATGCTCATCAGCACGTTGTCGAGCTCGGTGACGGTCCGCCCGGGGCGGTGCTCGACCACCTCGCCGACCTCGAACTCCTCGTAGTAGCGCCCGACCACCTCGCGGTAGCGGCGCTCGCCGATCCGCCGGTAGCCGGCGGGTTCGGTTCCTTCCATGGCGGTTGCTCCCGGGTCCTAGAGGTCGGCGGTGAGTTCCTTGACGTGGCCGGCGAACTCGCGGATCAGCCGCTCGTCCATGTCGGCGCGCAGCATCAGCCGCAGCCCGGCCTCGCCCTTGGGCACGATCGGGAAGAACACCGCGGAGCTGTAGAAGCCGCGCTCGAAGAGCTGGGCGGACAGCTTGACCGCCCGCTCGGCCTCCCCGACGTCGACCCGGCGCACCGGCAGGCCGTTGCCCGCGAAGGTGGTCGGCAGCAGCTCGTCGAAGAGCTCGATGTTGCGGGCCAGCGCGCCCTGGAGCTCGGCCAGTTCGGGGGAGCGGTGGATGGCGGCGCTGGCCAGCGAGGCGCCGACCATCGGCAGCGGGATGTTCTGCGACCAGCCGATCGGGCCGGCGTGCCGGTGCAGGAACTCGAACTGCTCCCGGTTGCCGAGCATCGCGACGCCGCCGCTGGTGCCGAAGGCCTTGCCGAGGCTGGCGGTGATCACCGTCAGCGGGTTCATCTCCAGCCGGGAGCGGACGTAGCCCTCGCCGCGCTCGCCCGCGATGGACAGCGAGTGGGAGTCGTCGATGTAGAGGAACAGCCCGTAGCGGTCCTGGAGTTCGAGCAGCCCGTCGAGGGCCGCGGTGCCGCCCATCGAGTAGGCGCCGTCGGCGACGTAGGCGACCCGCGGGTACTTGCGGCAGATGTCCTCCAGGTAGTTCAGGTCGTTGTGCGGGCAGGTCAGCACCAGCGACTCGTCCGCGCAGATCGGCTTCATGTACGCCATGCAGAAGTGGCAGAAGCGGTCGAAGACCATGACCCGGGGGCCGCCGCCGCCCTGGCAGGTGCCGTCCAGGTGGCCGGAGGCGATCAGCGGCAGGATGCCGGCGGTGAGCGTGGTACAGGACGCCCCCGGCAGGATGTTCGCGCCGAACAGCTCGCCGAGCTCCTCCTCCAGCCGCACCAGCAGGTTGTGCCGGATTCTGGTGGTGGAGAGGACCAGCGAGGTGCCGCGGGCCTCGGTCAGCGCGTCCACCGCGCCGGCCAGGACCGCGGGGTGGTTGTTCAGGCCGAGGTACGAGCAGGAGACCATGTTGGCGAACTCGTGGCCGGTCTCGCGGACCGTCAGCCGGTTGTTGGACTCCGAGTCCACCGTGACGCCGATCAGGCCGTTGGCGGCGGCCGCCTGCCAGACCGGGTCGGCGCTCGCCAGCATGGCCTCGGCGTTGCGGTACCGGCGCGGGCCGAGGATGGATTCTTCGGTCATCGTCACTTCTCCGTCGTGTGGTTCGGGGTGTCGGTGGGCGCGTGGTGCTGCGGGTCGTGCGGTCCGCCGGGCCGGGGCGGGTCGAACTGCTCGATCAGGCGCTGCGAGGCCTCGAAGAACGGCATGCCGACCATCACGCCGTCCACCACGGTGACCGAGCGGCCGTTCTCCAGGCCCGCCGCGACCACCCGGCGGGCGCGCGCCAGCAGCTCCTCGTCGGGGCTGAACGTCGCGTTGATCAGCTCGAGTTGGCGCGGATGGACGGCGATCTTGCCGCTGAACCCGAAGTCCCGGGCGAGCCCGGCCTCCCGGCGCAGCCCGTCGAGGTCGGTGACCTCGAAGAACGGCGCGTCCATCGCCTCCACCCCCGCGGCGCGGGCGCTGTTGACCACCCGGGCGCGGGCGTGGGCCAGGGCCTCCCAGGAGAGCCGGGCGCCGACCGCGAAGGCGTAGTCGGCCGAGCCGAAGACCAGCCCGCGCAGCCGGTGCCCGGCGGCCGCGACGGCGGGAGCGTTCTCGATGCCCAGCGGGGTCTCCACGACGGCCAGGAACTCCGTCTCCGGGCAGTCCGCGCCGAGCGCGCCGGCGGCGATCTCGATGTCCCGGGGGGACTCCGTCATCGGGATCAGGACCAGGTCCGGTTTGACCCGGTACCGGGCGATGGCGATCAGGTCGCGCAGACCGTCGGGCCCGGACAGGGTGTTGATGCGCACCGCGCTGCGCGCGAGCTTGGTGGACGGGAGGGCGAAGAACTCCTCGGCGAGCCGGCGGGCCTCCTCCTTCCGGGTGGGTGGGACCGAATCCTCCAGATCGACCATGGCGATGTCGGCCCCGGACTGGTGGCTCTTGGTGTACCGCTCCACCGCCATCGCGGGTGTGGACAGGAGGGAACGGCAGTACCGCGTGAACCTCATGGATGTCTCCGAAGTCAGCGAGGGCTGCGGGTTCCGGTTCTATCCCACCGGCTTTGTTCGGCGCCGTACGGCTGGACATTGAACATCAACTCGGAACAACCGACCCGTACGCACCATTGTTTGACGCCAACGGTCCTGTGCATGATGAATCAACGGGGGGATGGACACGGGGCGCACGCGGCGCGTGTGGCGCGTGGGCACTCAAGGTTTCAGGACACCGCTTCAACGGAGAAGGGGGGCCGTCGTGCCGCGTCGGGAAAGTCCACTGGACCCCGGGGACGGGCCGCTGCTGCGCTTCGCGGGCGATCTGCGGGCCCTGCGGGAGCGCGCCGGACGTCCGCCGTACCGTCAACTCGCCCTGCGGGCGCACTGCTCGGCGGCCAGCCTGTCGGTGGCCGCGGGAGGGCGGCGGCTGCCCAGCCTCGCCGTCACCCTCGCCTACGTGCAGGCCTGCGGCGGGGACGTGCGGGAGTGGCGGCACCGCTGGCAGCTGCTCGCCGCCGAACTGGCCGCCGAACAGTGCGCCCGGCGGCGCGCCCAGGACGTCGGACGGGCCCCCTACCCGGGCGCGGCCGCGTTCGAGGCGGCCGACGCCGAGCGGTTCTTCGGCCGCGAGGCGCTGCTGGACCGGCTGGTCGCCCTGCTGGCCGAACGGCGGCTGGTGATCGTCTCCGGGCCGTCCGGGGCGGGCAAGTCCTCGCTGGTCAGAGCCGGTCTGCTGGCCCGGCTCGGCGCGCCCGCCGCCACCGGTGCCGTCACCGGCGCCACCACCGGGAGACCCGGGGCCGGGGGCGGAGCGGGCCGGCCCCCGGCCGACGGCGGTGTCCCGGTGGCGCTGCTGACCCCCGGTGAACGACCCATGGAGGCGTACGCGCTCGCGCTCGCCCGGCTCGGGCAGCGGGCCGGGGAGACGAGGCGCGGCGGGTCCGGACCGACGGCCGGGGACCCGGTCCTGGTGGTCGACCAGGCCGAGCAGCTGCGCACCCGCTGCCGGGACGCCGCCGAGCGGGCGCGCTTCCTGGACGCGCTGGTGGCGACCGCCGCGGGCGATCCTGACGGGGCGTCGGACGGGCTGCCGGTGGCGGCGCCGGCCCGGTGCCGGGTGGTGCTGGTGGTCCGCTCCGACCAGTGCGGCCCGCTGCTCGCCGAGCACCCGGGGCTGGCCGAGGCCGGCCGCCACGGGGTGCTGCCGGTGGGGCGTCCGGCGCCGGACGAGCTGCGCAGGGCGATCACCGAACCGGCGTTACGGTCCGGCTGTACCGTCGAGGGCGCCCTGCTGGCCGTCCTCATCTCGACCGCCGCGCAGCAGCCGGGCGCGCTCCCGCTGCTGTCCGCGGCCCTGCTGGAGACCTGGCGGCGGCGCAGCGGCAACGCGCTCACCCTGGCCGGGTTCCAGGCCACCGGAGGGTTCGAGGGCGCGCTGGCCCGGACGGCGGAGGCGCTCTACAACGGGCTGGACGCGCCCGACCAGGCGCGGGCGCGGGCGGTGTTCCTGCGGCTCGGCGGGGAGTTGCTCGGGGCCGGCGAGGACGCCGCCGGCGGTCCGGCGGCCCTGGGCGACGGGCTGGCGCCGGGCGGCGGGCCGCTGCCCGGCGGTGAACTGGTGCCGGGCGGCGACGAGGGCACCCGCAAGCCGGCCCGGCGGGCCGAGTTCGACGATCCCGGCGTGCCCGAGGTGATGGAGCGGCTGGTCCGGGCCCGGCTCGTGGTGGTCGACCGGGACACCGTCGAACTGTCCCACCAGGCGCTGCCGCAGGCCTGGCCCCGGCTGCGGGACTGGCTGGCGGAGGGCCGGGAAGCACTGGGGGAGCAGTGCCGGCTCACCGCGGCCGCGCGGGGCTGGGCCGCCGCCGACCAGGACCCGGAACTGCTCTACCGGGGCGTCCGGCTGGAGGAGCTGGTGCGGCGGGTGGCGGCCGGCGAGCTGGCCGCGGCCGGGGTCGAGCGGGCGTTCCTGGCGGCCTCGTCCCGGGCGGCCGTCGCCGACCGGCGCCGGGCGCAGCGCCAGAACCTGGCGGTGGCCGGGGTCGCCGCGGCGGGCGGGGCGCTGCTGGCCCTGGCGGGCGGGAGCCGGATCCGCCGGGCCTGGCGGTGGTGAGCGCCGGTCCGGGGCGCGGCGCCTCCCACCGGTGTTGATCAGCGTCGGAGGGAGCGGGTCGAACAACGGGCGGCCGGTCGGCGGGGTGTTCCCGGTGCCGATCACGGTCCTTGCGTCGCCGTCGGTCGTCCGGGTAGCTTGACGATCGATCCCGGCCCTTCGTAGCGGCGAACTCGGTTGCCCCGCCGGTGATTTCCCGTACGTCGTGGCCGGCCGGAGCCGGTCCGGCGCATCCGTCCGCACGGTTCCAGGCCGTCGCCTCCGCCGTCGTCTCCGTGTTTCCCCCAAACCCGTGTCAAGGGAGAGTCATGTCCGATTCGGCCCGTCCGGTCCAGAGCTGGGACGAGTTCACCACACTGCGGGAGATCGTGGTCGGGACCGCCGTCGGCGCCCGGCTGCCCGAGCAGACCGAGCCGTCCTCCTGGCTGTCCTGCTTCCCGAAGACCAACGCCGCCGACCTCGCCTCGATCGAGGCCGGCCCCTACTCGCGGCAGGTCGTGGAGGAGACCGAGGAGGACCTGGACGACCTGGTGGCCACCCTGCGCGGCCTCGGCGTCACCGTCCACCGGCCCGATCCGGTCGACCACGCGGCCGAGTTCGCCTCCCCGCTCTGGAACGCCGACGGCGGCTTCCACTCCTACTGTCCGCGGGACCTGACCCTGGTCGTCGGCGAGACGCTGATCGAGGTGGCGAGCCCGATGCGGCAGCGCTACTTCGAGGCCTTCGGCCTGCGCGGACTCTTCCAGGACTACCTGCGCCGCGGCGCGCGCTGGCTGGCCGCCCCCCGGCCGCAACTGGCCGACGAACTCTTCGAGTTCGACGAGGCGGGCCTCCCGCTGCTGGGCGAGGCCGAGCCGGTCTTCGACGCCGCGAACGTGCTGCGGCTCGGCCGGGACGTGTTCTACCAGGTCTCCCGCAGCGGCAACGAACTCGGCCTGCGGTGGCTGGAGTCCACCCTCGGCCTGCTCGGCGACGGCGGCCTGCGGCTGCACCCGCTGCGCGACATCTACGGCTACACCCACATCGACAGCACCATCGCGCTGCTGCGCCCGGGCCTGGTGCTGCTCAACCCCGAGCGGATCAGCCCGGAGACCGTCCCGGAGCCGCTGAAGGGCTGGGACGTCCTGTGGTGCCCGCCGGCCGAGCCCACCGGCGACGCGCCCGAGCACGCGCTCAGCGAGAGCTGGATCAGCATGAACCTGCTGATGGTCTCCCCGGACACGGCGATCGTCGAGTCCGAGCAGGAGGGCCTGATCAAGCTGCTGGAGCACGCCGGGATCACCGTCCTGCCGCACCGGCTGCGGCACTCCCGGGTGCTCGGCGGCGGCTTCCACTGCGTCACCCTGGACACCCGGCGCGACGGCGGACTGGAGGACTACCTGTCCTGACCCGCCGCCGCTCAGGGCTTGCGGGCCAGCGCGCAGGAGATCAGCCGCTCCCACACCGACAGGTCGCCCTCGTCCGCCGGCACCCCGCCGGTGCCGGCGGGCTCCGGACGCCACAGCGGGCAGGGCACCAGCCCCGGTTCGAGCAGGTCGAGGCCGTCGAGCAGGCCGAGGATCTCCTCGTCGGTGCGCCAGCGGCCGCGACCGAAGCTCTCCCGCAGTTTCCGTTCCGCGCGCCGGCCCTCCTCGGTCCCGTCGGAGTTCCCGACGGAGCGGAAGTGGGAGACGTAGACCAGGCTGCCCGACGGGACCCGGTCCACCCACCAGCGCACCAGGTCGGCGGGCCGCTCGGCGTCGTCGAGGTGGTGCAGGACGGCGCTGAAGACGACCCCTACCGGCTCGTCGAAGTCGATCAGCCGCCGCACCTCGGGATGGCGGCGGATCTCCTCCGGCTCACGCAGGTCCGCCCGGACCAGCGTGGTGCGGGGGTCGGCGGCCAGCAGGGCACGGCCGTGGGCGAGCACGGTCGGATCGTTGTCGACGTAGACGACGCGGGCGCCGGCGTCGTGCCGCCGGGCGGCCTGGTGCACGTTGTCGGCGGTGGGCAGGCCGCTGCCCAGGTCGACGAACTGGCGGACGCCGTCGCCCGCCATCGCGCCCACGGCGCGGATCAGCGCCTGCCGGTTGGCGAACGGCAAGGCCACCGAGCCGGGCAGCTCCCGGAGGAAGAAGTCGCCGACCTCGCGGTCGGCGGCGAAGTTGTCCGTGCCGCCGAGCAGGTAGTCGTAGACCCGGGCGATGCTCGGCTTCGACCGGTCGATCCCGCTGGTGCTGTCGTCGGTCATGGGAACCTGCCCGTCCCTGGGGTCCGTTGTCGCCTCGATCGTAGGAGAACCGTCGCGCCCCGGCCCGTCACCCCGGCCGCCGGGCGGCCGCCGCCGCACCGGATATTGGCAGCGGTCACCCGTCCGTGTGACGCAGACTGGGGCGAGAACTGTTCGGATCTGAGGATGGATTTTCATGGCTGACCGGCCTTTGACGCTGATGGCAGTGCACGCCCACCCCGACGACGAGGCGAGCGGGACCGGGGGTGTGCTGGCCCGGTACGCGGCGGAGGGCATCCGTACGGTGCTCGTGACGTGTACGGACGGCAGGTGCGGCGACGGCCCGGGAGGGGTCAAGCCCGGCGAGGACGGGCACGACCCGGCGGCCGTCGCCGCGATGCGCAGGAAGGAACTGGAGGCCAGCTGCGAGGTGTTGGAGGTCGGGCACCTGGAGCTGCTGGAGTACGCCGACTCCGGGATGATGGGCTGGGAGAGCAATGACGCGCCCGGCTCGTTCTGGAGCACGCCGGTGGCGGACGGCGCCGCCCGGCTCGCCGAACTGATGCGGCACTACCAGCCCGACGTGGTCGTCACCTACGACGAGAACGGGTTCTACGGCCACCCCGACCACATCCAGGCCCACCGCATCACGGTGGCGGCGCTGGAACTGGTCGACCTGTCGCCGAAGGTCTACTGGACGACGGTGCCGCACTCGGCGGTGCGGCGGTTCGGGGAGGTCATGCGGGAGTCCGGCCCCGACGGGGAGCAGTCGGAGCCGGTGGAGCCGGTGGAGGCTGCCGAGCTGCCCGAGATCGGCCTGCCGGACGAGGAGATCAGCACCTGGGTGGACACCACCGCCTTCGGCGGCCGGAAGTTCGACGCCTTGGCCGCGCACGCCAGCCAGGGGGACAACATCTTCTTCCTGCGGATGGGCAAGGAGCGGTTCACCGAGCTGATGGGCGTGGAGACCTTCGTCCGGGTCAGGGACACCACCGGCGCGGCCCTCCCGGAGAACGACCTCTTCGCCGGCCTGCGCTGAGCCCGGGGCAGCGGTGTGCCGGCGGCGGGGCGGATCGGCCCCGCCGCCGGCACGGTACGGAGCCACCGAAGCCACTCGGGGCCATCGAGGCCGCTACAGCCCGCGCAGCACGGAGAGCAGCAGGTCGACCTCCTCCGGGGAGTTGTAGACGTGCAGGCTGACCCGCACCGAGCTCTCGCTCTCGCCGGCCCGCGCCTGGCAGTGGCCGTCGGCGCGCACCATCAGGCCGTGGCTGGCGAGGATGAAGCCCAGGTCGTTGGAGCCGATGCCGCGGTGCCGGAAGGTGACGATGCCCTCGCGCCGCTGGACCTCGGAGTCGGCGGCCAGGCTCCGCTGGCAGCCGAGGACCTCGTACGGGGCCAGGGTCCGCAGCCCGTCGGTGAGCCGGGCGGCCAGCGCGCTGTTCCACCGTCGGATGCGGTCCGGCCCGGCGGCGTCGAGCCAGTCCAGGGCGGCCTCCAGGCTGGCGATCCCGGCGGTGTTGGGCGTGCCGGCCCAGCCGCCGGGGGTGAAGGCCGGGCCCCGGGTGTTGCGGGCCCACACCGCGCCGGTGCCGGGCAGGGCCAGCGCCTTGTGCCCGGAGAAGACCACGAAGTCGACGTCCAGGGTGCCGACGTCCACCGGCAGGTGGCCGACGCTCTGCGCGGCGTCCAGGCAGATCGGCACCTCGGGCCCGACCGCGGCCCGGATGCGGTGGACGTTCATGTCGGCGCCGTACACGTGGTGCACGTGGGTGGCGGCGACGAACGCCGTGCGTCCGGTGACGAGCCGGGCCAGCGCCCGGTGGTCGTAGTCCTGCGAGGCGGGGTCGTACGGCAGTTCGCGCACGGTGACGCGCACGCCCCGGTCGGCCAGCAGCTGCCGGGCCTCCAGCCAGGGCAGCGCGTTGGCCTCGTGGTCGGCGAAGGGCACGATGATCTCGTCGCCGTCCCGCAGGTGGTGGGGGAGCCAGTCCCGGGCCACCGCGCGCAGCCCTTCGGTCGCGCCGCTGACGAAGTGGACGCCGGAGCGCTGCCGGGGGGCCGGGTCGCCGAGGAAGCGGGCGACCCGGGTGCGGGTGCGGTCGACCAGTGCGGTGGTGGCGTTGGCCCAGGTGTAGGTGCCGCGGCCGGCGTTGGCGTTGGCGGTGGTCAGGTAGCGCTGGACGGTGTCGAGCACCGCCCGGGGCTTCTGCGAGGTGGCCGCGCTGTCCAGGTACGCCTGGTCGGGGTGGCCGGTGACGATGGGGAACTGGTCCCGCAACGCGCGGTGCCAGTCGTGGAGTTCGCCGAGGGTTTCGTCGGGGGTGGTCATGGCCGGCCCCGCTCAGTCCCGGACCAGCGGCGCACCCGCGTCGCGCCAGGCGATGACGCCGCCGGCCAGGCTGCGCGCGTCCCGGTGTCCCATCCGGGTGAGCAGCGCCGCGTAGACCGCCGACTTCTCGCCGACCGGGCAGGCCAGCAGCACCGGCTGCCGGGTGCCGAACGGCAGGCCGCCGTGCAGGAGTTCGTCGAACAGCTCGTCGACGATGTTGACCGAGCCCTCGATGTGCAGCGCCGCGTACGCGGCCGGCCCGCGCAGGTCGACCACCAGCGGCCGCTCCTCGGCGATCCACTTCCGGGCGGCGTCGACCTCGACGACCCGGGCGGCGGCCAGTTCGGCCGGCGTCACGGTGGCCACCGTGTTCGGCCGGGCGGGCTGGTTGAACAGTTCGGGCCGCCGTTTGCGGATGTAGCTCAGGTAGCTCTCCACCCGGTCGCAGACGATGAACACGGCGGTGCGTCGCTCGCCCGAGCCCCGCTGCTTGAACTCCTCGTCCAACTCCTCGTCCACGGAGCGGAGGTGGCGCAGCGCGCCGAAGAAGGCGCCGCCGCCGGTCGGGCCGGCCGGCAGGCCGCAGCGGCGCACCAGGGTGAGCATGCCGTCGATGGCCTGGTCGGCGGTCACCGTCGCGATGGTGTCGTAGGTGGCGGGGTCGAACAGCCCGACCTCGTGCACCTCGTCGATGGTGCGGATGCCCGGGATGAAGTCGGACTTGTGGGCGACCAGTCCGAGCACGTCGACGGCCGGGTCGTGGGCGCGCAGCACGGCCGCCACGCCGGTGGAGGAGCCGGCGGTGCCGACGCAGGCGATGAAGTGGTCGGGGGCGCGGCCGTCGAGGTCCCGGACGATCTCGGGGCCGGTGCCGGTGAGGTGGGCGTCGAGGTTGAGCCGGCTGTAGTACTGGTCGGTGTGCAGGTAGCCGGACTCCGCCTCGGAGAGCATCCGGTGGATGCGGGTGAGCGGGTCGTCGGTGTCGGTCGGGTCGAGGCACTCGGTGCGGCCGGGCAGCTCCTCGATCTCCGCGCCGAGCAGCAGGAGCAGGTCCTTGATCTCGGGGACCCGCATCCGGTTGGTGACGCTCTTGAACGGCAGTCCGTGCAGGCCGGCGATCAGCGCGAGCGCCTTGGCGGTGTTGCCGCTCGACAGTTCCACGACGGTGTCGCCGCGCTCGACGGCGCCGGGGATCGCCTCGCGGGTCATGTTCCAGGCGGCGCGGTCCTTGACCGAGCCGAAGGGGTTGAGCAGTTCCAGCTTGGCGTACAGGTCGATGTGCCGCAGGCCGGTGACCGCCGGGTCGATCCGGACCAGCGGGGTGTTGCCTATGGCGTCGGTGATGCTGTCGTACCTCATGCGTGTCCGTCCCCCCGGTGTTCCGCGCCCGCCGTCACGTCGACGGGCCAGTACTGCTCGTCCAGGCGCCACCGCCAGGCGCCGTCCTGCCGGTACGCGGCGACCTTGCGCGCGACGGGCTGGCGCAGCGCCGAGCCGGCGCTGAAGTCCATGAGGTAGCCCGCGGTGTTGGCGAAGGCGAGCAGGTCGCCGGGGGCGGGGAGGCGGGGCAGGAAGACCGTCCGGCGGGTGATCAGGTCGGTCTCCAGGCAGAGGTTGCCGATCAGGTACACCCCGACCGGGCCGTCCGGCGAGTCCGGGCCCTCCGAGCCGTCCGGCGCGGCCGGGGCGCCGGAGCGGGGGACCAGCAGCGGGTCCATCAGCACCCCGTGCTCCTCCAGGCCCACGTCCCGCGCGTTCATCTCCAGCCGCACCAGGCGCTCGCCGGCCGGGGTCTGCCGGACCTCCAGGACGCGGGCGAGCGTCGCCCCGCACTGGTCGGCCAGCGCCCGGCCGGGCTCCACCGCCAGGTCGTAGAGGTTCTCCAGCAGCAGCGTGCCGAGCGGCCGGCCGAGCGTGGGCGCCGGGGTCGAGAGCAGCTCGTCCAGGTAGGCCTCGGCGGCCACCGGGCGGTGCGCCGGGTAGAGGCCGAGGGCGCCGCGCAGCCGGCCGGACTCGGCGCGCAGCCCGTAGCCGTGGCCCTGCCAGGTGAGGGCGGGGCGCCGGCCGAGGACGGCGTCGGTCAGCTCGCTGGTGTACCGCTCCCACTGGGCGGCGTCCGCCAGGTAGCTGACGCCGAACCCGCCGCCGATGTCGATGGTGCGGGGGTTCAGGCCCCGGCGCCGGCACTCGTTCAGCACCGTGACGCAGGTTTCCAGGGCGACGGCCTTCTCCGGCACGCCGGTGGTGTCCAGGTGGTAGGCGACGCCGGTGGTCTCGACGGCGTCCCGGTGGCGCTCCAGCGCGTCGAGCAGGCCGTCGAGTTCGGCGACGTCGGTGCCGAACCGGCTCGGCCGGGTGAGCACCGTGGTGCCCGGCGCCCGGAAGCCCGACAGCCGCGGCATGACGGGCACCGGGGGCAGGGCGTGCGCGCGTACGAGGCCGGCCAGGGCGTCGAGTTCGGCGCGGGAGTCCAGGTGGACGGTGGCGCCGGTGCGGGCCGCCAGCCAGAGGTACTCGCGGTTCTTCGGGCCGGTCGCCATGATCCGCTCGGGCGGGCAGCCGGCCCCGAGCACGTGCTGGAGTTCGGCGAGCGAGGCGACGTCCAGTCCGGCGTCGGTGGCGGCGAGCCGGCGGACCAGGGCGCTGGAGCGGTTCGCCTTGTGGGCGAAGTGGATCCGGCCGGTGAGGCGGTGCTTGCGGTAGACGGCCCGGAAGCGTGCCAGGTTGTCCGCGATCTGTTCGGGCAGGAGCAGGTTGAGGGGGGAGCCCAGCGCGTCGGTCAGGGTGTGCAGGAGGTCGCGTTCCGCCAGGAGGGACCGGAGCGGGGGCTCCAACCGTGGTTCGAGATACAGCGGTGAGGACCGCATGCGAAACCAGCTCTCCGTGAGAAGTCGGCGTGAGGCGTGCGCGGCAGGGACGTCGGCGACCGAGGGAAACGGTAACTGTTTCCCTGGGTGATCAACAGGGCGCTTTCTGTCACGCCCTCGCAAAGACTGTGCCCATGCGGAACCCGGCTTCCCGCATGGGCACTTGAAGCGGGGTCAGCGCAGGGCCACCAGGACGGAGCTGGTGCCGTACTGCCACACCGGTCCGGCCTGGCGGAAGCCGGCCTCCCGCAGCAGTTCGCCGTGCCGGGCGGCCGACAGGCCGTTGCCGGGGCCGTCGGTCGGGGGCAGCTGCCGCTCACGGGCCGTCAGCAGGTCGGCGAACTCGGGGACCCGCCCGGCCGCGGCCCACCACTGGGACCAGTCCTCGGCGGCGCCGGTGCCCTTGCGCTGGGCGCGGCGGCGGCCGATCGCGAGGGCGAGTTCGGCGAGCGGCCGCTCCTCGGGGATGAGGTGGTCGCCGTTGACCAGGACGCCGCCGGGCCGCAGCGCGCCGGCGAGGTCGCGGTAGATCCTGAGCAGGGCGTCCGGCGGCGGGTAGTGCAGCGCGGTGGTGGACACCACGGCGTCCAGCGGGCGGTCGAGGGCGAGGTCCCCGATCCAGCCGGGGCGGCCGATCAGGGTCTCGACCCAGCGCGCGACCCGGGGGTGCCGGGCGCGGCCGAGGGCGAGCAGCAGCGGGTCGATGTCGACCGCGATGATCTCGGCGTGCGGCAGGCGGGCCGCGACCCGCGCCGACAGCGAGCCGGGGCCGCTGCCGAGGTCCGCGACGAGCGGCCGCGCGCGGTGGCCGACGGTCTGTTCCAGTACGTCGGCGATGACGGTGAACCGCTCCTCGCGCTCCACCGCGTACCGCTCCTGCTGGCGCTCCCAGCGGTCCACCCAGGTCCCGGCCAGAGCGGCGTCCACTCGCATCCCGACTCCCGCCGTGTCCGTGCGCATTCGAGGCTTCGCCTTCCGCCAATGTTTGTCATGTTCATCAGGCTCCGCAACCGGTCCGGCACGGGTCCGGCGGATCGTGCCCGGCCAGCGAAACGATATCCGTTTTCATGTGAAGGTTTCCACCCGGTGCACCCGCAGGACGCTCGCAGGACCGCCACAGCGCGGGCCGCTGCTGTTCCGCCGGAGTTCAACCGGGCGCACCTGACGGCGCCCGGTCAACCCCCTAGGTTCCCTGGGGAACCGCGAGAAGGAGCCATGACGGAGAACCAACCTGCCGTACGCGCACGGGCACTGACGAAGTGTTTCGGCGACGTCGTCGCGCTCGACGCCGTCGGACTGGAGCTCGCGCCCGGGCGGATCCACGGACTGGCCGGGCCCAACGGCGCCGGGAAGACCACGCTGCTCGGGCTGCTGCTCGGACTGGCCGCCGCCGACGAGGGCGACCTGGAGGTGCTGGGCAGGCCGGTCGGCCGGGCCCGGCCCGCGCCGCCCGGGGTGGCCGGCTTCGTGGACGGGCCCGGGCTCTACCCGTCGCTGACCGCACGGCGGAACCTGGCCGCGCTGGCGACGCTGCGCGGGCAGGACGGCCGGGCCCGCCGGATCGACGAGGTGCTGGCCGAGGTCGGGCTCAGCGACGTCGCCGACGACCGGGTGCGGGGCTTCTCGCTCGGCATGCGGCAGCGCCTCGGACTGGCCGCGGCGCTGCTCACCGAACCCCGGCTCCTGGTGCTCGACGAGCCGTCCAACGGCCTGGACCCGGCGGGCAAGCAGCACGTGCACGGGGCGCTGCGCCGGCTCGCCGCCGACGGCGTGACCGTGGTGCTCTCCAGCCACCGGATGGACGACCTGGAGGCGCTCTGCGACGAGGTCACCATCCTGGCGACCGGACGGGTCCGCTTCTCCGGCCCGCTCGGCGAGCTGGCCGCGGACGACCGCGCGCTCGACCACCGGCTGCTCACCTCCGATCCGGCCGCCGCCCGGCGGGTGGCCGCCAGGGTCGCCGGGGTGCGGGTCGCGGCGGAGGCCGGGACGGGACGCGCGGCCGGGGCGCTGGTGGTGCGCGCGCCGGGCCCGGCCGTCGAGGAACTGGTGGCGGCGCTGGTGCGGGCGGATGTCCGGGTGCGCGAGGTCGCCCCGGTGGTCCCGCCCCTGGAGGCGGCGTTCCTCGCCCTGACCGAGCAACAGGAGGACGGACGATGACCGAGCGCGGCGAGGGAGTCATCGAGCGGGGCGGGCGCACGAGCACGGTCACGGCCGGACGCGCGGCGGCCGCCGCCGGCGCCGCCCCCGGGGCGCGCCCGGTGCCGGTGGGCCGGGTGTACCGCTTCGAGCTGGTCAAGCTGCTCTCGCAGTGGCGGATCAGGCTGCTGGTGCTGGCCTGCTGGAGCGCGCCGGGCCTGTTCACGGCCGCCGTCGCCCAGCAGGGGACGCTGCCCTCCGACACCCTGTTCGGCCGCTGGATGCACGCCACGGGCTGGGCCGGGCCGCTGGTGGTCCTCGGCTTCGCGGGTTCGTGGGCGCTGCCCCTGCTGACCTCGGTGGTCGCGGGCGACGTGTTCGCCGCCGAGGACCGGCTCGGGACCTGGCGGCACCTGCTGGTGACGGTCCGCTCGCCGCGGCGGATCTTCGCGGCGAAGGCGCTGGCCGGCGCCACCGTGATCGTGCTGCTGACGGCCGGCCTGGCGGCGTCGAGCACCGTCGGCGGGCTGGCGGCGGTCGGCGACGAGCCGCTGGTCGGCGTGGACGGTCACCTGCTGGCGCCGTCGGACGCGGCCGTGAGCGTCCTGCTGGCCTGGGCGTGCGCGCTGGCGCCGACCCTGGCCCTGGCGGCGCTCGGACTGCTCGGCTCCGTCCTGCTGGGCCGCTCGCCGATGGGGCTGCTGGTCCCCGCGCTGGCGGCGGTCGCGATGCAGCTCGCCCAGCTGCTGCCGCTGCCGGTGGCGCTGCGCCTCGCCCTGCCCGGGTACGCCTTCGTCGCCTGGAACGGGCTGTTCGCCGACCCGGGCCGGCTCGACGAGCCGCTGATCGCCGTCGCGGTCGCCCTGCTCTGGGCGGCGGCCGCCACCGCGGCGGCCTACCTGCTCTTCGTCCGGCGGGACTTCACCACCGGCAGCGAGGACGGGGTGGGGCGCCGCACGCTCCTCGCCGGGGTGCTGCCGCTGGCCGGGCTGCTCGCGCTGACCACCGGCGCGCTCGCGGTGGCCACCCCCTCCAGCGGCTCGGGGATCACGCAGGCGAAGGTGCAGCAGGAGGTCGCCACCGTGTTCGCGCACCTGTACCGGCTGCAGACCGAGCAGCTGCACCGCCCCGCCGTGACCGAGGCCGACCTGCGGGCCACCGCGGACTGCCGGCGGGGCGACGGCCAGGTCGAGCCGGAGGGCCCGGGCAACGACTGGCGCTGCGTGGTCACCTGGCACCTGCCCGGCACGGACGCGCCCGGGACGGCGGTCTACCAGCTCGACGTGGCCTCGGACGGACGGCTGACGGCCGACGGCGACGGCCCGAAGGAAGTGAACGGCTACTTCCTGGTGCGCACCCCGACCGGGGACGCGCCGAACCCGCTCTGGCAGTTCGACGGCCAGGTCGCACTGCTCGCTTCCCCCACCAGCACGACGAACTCAACGAAGGGCTGACGCCATGCAGGTAACGCGTCGTCGACGCAGCCGGAACGCCCACGTGGTCCTCCTGGGCCGCCGGATGGGCCGCAAGGCCGCACTCGCCACCGCCTGTGTCACGGCGGTGGCCGTGGCCACCGGCACGGCCTTCGCGAGCACCCACCAGTTCGACGAGGACCAGGTCGGCCAGACCACCGAGAACGGGCTGGTGATCTCCAGCGACCAGTACCTCGCCCCGTACGGCAGCCGTCAGGTCCTGGACAACGGCAAGATCATGGGCTCCACGGTCAGCCCGGACGGCGCCCACCTGGCCGCCGCCGTCACCGACGGCGACGCGGCGCTGGTCGTGGTGGACCTGAGGACCGGCAAGGTGAAGCAGCGCGTCGGCACCAACAAGGCGGACGAACTGCGCATCCCCAACGCCTCGGTCGGCCAGGAGTCCCCGGTCTACTCGCCGGACGGCAAGCAGCTGTGGCTGGGCCAGCTGGACGGCTACACCCGGTTCACCGTGCAGCCCGACGGCACCCTCGCCGCCCCGGTGGCGGTGAAGATCCCGGCGGACGGGGAGAAGCACGCGCTGGCCTCCGGGGCGGTGTTCTCCGCCGACGGCTCGACGGTGTACGCCGCCGTCAACGGGCAGAACCGGGTGGTCGCGATCGACGCGGCGACCGGCGCGGTCCAGCGGAGCTGGACGGTCGGCAACGCGCCGCGCGGCGTCGTCCGGGTCGGCGGGAAGCTGTACGTCTCGAACGAGGGCGGGCGCACGGCCACCGCCGGGGACACCACGATCAACTCCTACGGCACCCAGGTCCCGGCCGACCCGGCGACCGCCGCCACCACCACCGGCACGGTCAGCGTGATCGACCTCGCCGACCCGGCCGCCGCCGTCGGCTCCATCGCCGTCG
Organism: Kitasatospora sp. NPDC001119; assembly: GCF_053598475.1. NCBI lineage: Bacteria > Bacillati > Actinomycetota > Actinomycetes > Kitasatosporales > Streptomycetaceae > Kitasatospora > Kitasatospora sp. NPDC001119. Next base: position 255,383 of record NZ_JBSFKI010000004.1, on the reverse strand, counting down.
GCCTGCACCCGACCGCGCTGTACGCGAAGAACGGGGTGCTGTTCGTCGCCGACACCGCGAGCGACGAGGTGTCGGTGATCGACACCGCGCACGACAAGGTCGTCCAGACCGTCTCCACCAAGCCGTGGCCGGAGGCCTCCGTCGGCTACGAGCCCACCGCGGTGACGCTCACCGAGGACGGCCGGCTGCTGGTCACCCTCGGCCGGGCCAACGCCGTGGCCGTCTACCGCTTCGCCGGCGCGCAGGAGCCGGTGAGCTACGTCGGCCTGCTGCCCACCGACTACTTCCCGGCGGAGGTCGCCACCATCGGCTCGGAGGTGATCGTCTCCAACACCCGTGGCATCGACGCCCGGCGGCCCAACAGCACCGGCGCCCACAAGACCCACGACACCACCTCCAGCCTCACCCGGTTCACGCTGCCGAGCGACAAGGTGATCCGCGCGCAGACCGCCAAGGTGTTCCAGCAGAACGGCTGGACGAACAACGCGGTCAAGCTCGCGAACGGCCACAAGGCGAAGGAGGAGGTGGTGCCGAAGCGGATCGGCGACCCGTCGCCGATCAAGCACGTCTTCCTGATCGTCAAGGAGAACCGGACCTACGACCAGGTCTTCGGCGACGTCGCCGAGGGCGACGGCGACCCGAAGCTGGCCCAGTTCGGCGCCGCCGTGACGCCCAACCAGCACGCCCTGGCCGAGCAGTTCGGGCTCTACGACAACACCTACGACATCGGCACCAACTCCGCCGAGGGCCACAACTGGCTGATGCAGGCGGACAACCCGGAGTACACCGAGTCCTCGGCCGGCGAGTACGAGCGCAGCTACGACACCGAGGACGACGCCCTGGGCCACCAGCGCTCCGGCTTCCTGTGGACGGGCGCGCAGGCGGCGGGGAGGACCGTGCGCGACTTCGGCGAGTTCCACCAGTTCCTGGACAAGCCCGCCGACGCCACCTGGCAGAACCTGTACTGCGACGCCAGGACCATGGACGCGACCGGGCAGGGCAGCGCCTACGCCCTCAAGTCCTCCTCGCCGATCCCCTCGCTCAACAGCGTCTCGGTGCCCGGCTTCCCGAGGTTCGACACCGACGTGCCGGACCTGTACCGCTACCAGGTCTGGAAGCAGGACTTCGAGCGGAACGGCCCGGCGAACCTCAACATGCTCTGGCTGTCCAGCGACCACACCGGCGGCCCGGCCAGCCCGGCCGCGCAGGTCGCCGACAACGACCTGGCGACCGGGCGGATCGTCGACGAGATCACCCACAGCCCGTACTGGAAGGACTCGGCGATCTTCGTCGTCGAGGACGACTCCCAGGCGGGCCTCGACCACGTGGACGGCCACCGCGCCCCGATCCAGATCATCAGCCCCTGGGCGCAGCACGGGGCCGTGGACAGCCGCTACTACTCGCAGATCACGATGGTCCGCACCATCGAGCAGATCCTCGGCATCCACCCGATGAACCAGAAGGACAGCGCGGCCAGCCCGATGACCGGGGCCTTCACCGACCGGCCGGACTACACGCCGTTCACCGCGGTGCCCAACCGCACCTCGCTGACCGACGGCCTGAAGACGCCGCCCTCCTGCGGCCTCGACGTCCCCGGGGAGCAGGACCTCCGGGCGGCGGCGCCGGTCACGACCGCGCCGCCGGCGGCGCAGCAGCCGGTCGTGGACCGGTGGGAGGCCTGGAAGTCGCACCAGCGGCTGACCGGCCCGAACGCCGTGGCGGACCACGCCAACCCGGCGCAGATGGAGCACCTGGTCTGGTACCAGACGCACAACTGGACCGCGCCGTACCCGGGGGAGAGCACGATCCTCGCGCCGGACGACGTGCCCGGCGCCTACCTGCCCTCGCCGGAGAGCGACGGCTGATCCCGCCGCGCCCGCACCGGGCCCCGGGCCGCTTCCCCGGCCCGGGGCCCGCGCGTCAGGCGAACAGGACGGTGGACGCCGCCGGGACGGCCAGCGAGCCCGCCCGGCGGGGGACGCCCGTGGCGGCGTCCAGGTCGAACCAGGTGACGTCGCCGGAGTGCTGGTTCGCCGCGTACAGCCGGGTGCCGGTGGGGCCGAGCACCAGGTCGCGCGGCCAGCGGCCCCCGCAGGGCACCGAGGTGACCACGTGCGCCCGCTCGCCCGTCGCGTCGAGGGCGAGCACCACGATGGTGTCGGTGCCGCGCTCGGCCACCCACAGGAACCGGCCGTCGGGGGAGACCACCGGGGCCGACGGCGAGACCGGGCCCTCGACGCCGTCCGGGAACAGCGGGACCTCCGCGACCGGTTCGAGCGCCCCGGCCGCCGCGTCCCAGCGGCAGACCGTCACGACAGGGCGCAGCTCGCCGAGCACGTACGCGTGCCGGCCGGAGGGGTGGAAGGCGAGGTGCCGCGGCCCGGTGCCGGGCGGCAGCGCGGTCTCCGCGTGCACAGTGAGTTCCCCCGTCGCCGGGTCCAGGGCGAGGACCCGCACCGCGTCGGTGCCGAGGTCGACGGCGAGCACCCAGCGCCCCGACGGGTCGGGGAGCACCTGGTGGGCGTGCGGGGCCCGTTGGCGGTCCGGGTGCGGCCCGCTGCCCCGGTGGCGCAGCACGGTGGCCGGGGGCCGCGGGGTGCCGTCGTCGGCGAGCGGCAGCACGCTGACGCTGCCGGAGCCGTAGTTGGCCGTCAGCAGGTGGCCCCGGCTGAGGCTCAGGTGGGTGGGGTGGTCCCCGTCCACCGGGACGGGGGCGCCGAGCGGGCGGGGCGCCGGAGCGGCGATGTCGTGGGCGGTGACGGCGCCCGGCTCCGTCTCGGACACGGCGTAGAGCACCGGGCCGCCGGCGGCGAGCCCGAGGGCGAGGTAGGACGGGTCGACGGCCTCGACGACACCGGTGGCGGTCAGCGCCCCCGAGTCCGGATCCAGCGATGCCAGGACGATCCCGCGCCCGCCCTCCGAGGTGAACGACCCGATGAAGGCCCGCTCCGCGCCGCTGTCCGCCACCGCAAACCTCCGTCGTCCACCGTCCGCCGTCCGGGCTCGAACGCTAGCAGGTGCGGGGTCCGGGCTCTTTCGCCGGAGAGCGCTTTTTCACTGGAAAGCACCGCTGCCGGAGCGGCCGGATCGCGGACCGGCCCGATCCCCGGGAACGTGGGAGCCGTTGGCCGCGCGGCCGGGTCGCCGTCGGCCCGGCGGTCCGCACCGGGACGACGCCCCTTCGACCACCCCCCTTGGCGCTGCGGAAGCGAGGCGGCATGTACGACCCCGACCCACCGTTCCGGCCGGTCCGCCGCCGGAACGGCTACCCGCCGCTGGAGGACCTCGGCCTGATCGGCAACGGCGCGACGGCCGCGCTGGTCGGCCTGGACGGCGCCATCCCGTGGCTGTGCCTGCCCCGGTTCGACTCCGAGCCGCTGTTCTGCGGCCTGCTGGACCACGCCCGGGGCGGGCACTTCGCCCTCGCCCCGGAGGGCCTGGTGGAGGCCAGGCAGCGCTACGAACCGGACACCGGCGTGCTGGTCACCGAACTGCGCGGCCCCACCGGCCTGGTGCGCGTCACCGACGCGCTGACCCTGCGCTCCGGCGCCGACCTCACCGACGACGCGCCGGCCGACCGGGGCGAACTCGTGCGCTCGGCCGTGGTGCTGGACGGGACGGTCCGGCTGCGGGCGGAGCTGGAGCCGCGCGGCGGCGCGCAGGCCCGCGCCCTGTTCAGCGGACTGGAGGTGCGCCCGCACCGGCGCCCGGACCTGCGGCTGCACCTGCGCTCCAACCGCCCGCTGACCGGTCTGCACAGCACTTACGAACTGCGGCAGGGCGAACGCCTGGACCTGGTGCTCTCCTGGGGCCGCTTCCACCGCCACCACCGCTTCGACACCGACGCGACGCTGACGGCCACCGCCGAGGCCTGGCGCCGCTGGATGGGGCACTTCGCGTACGACGGCCCCCAGGAGCCCCTGGTCCGGCGGGCCGCGATCACGCTGAAGCTCTGCGACGACTGGGCCAACGGCTCGCTGGTCGCCGCCCCCACCTCCTCGCTGCCCGCGCCGATCGGCGGGATCCGCAACTGGGACTACCGCTACAGCTGGATCCGCGACGCGGCGTTCGCCGTGTTCGCCCTGCGCCGGATCGGCTTCGGCGGCGAGGCCGACGCCTTCCTCGGCTGGGTCCTGGACGCCTTCGAGACCAGCCGGCGGCCCCGGATCATGTACGACCTGCGCGGCGGCCCGGTGCCGGACGAGGTCGTGGACGGCGAACTGGAGGGCTACCAGGGCTCGGCCCCGGTCCGCTGGGGCAACGGCGCGACCGACCAGCGCCAGCACGACGTCTACGGCGAGATCCTGGACTGCGCCCACCAGTGGCTGCGCTCCGGCGGCGAGATCCAGCCCGCGCTCTGGGCCGGCCTGGCCGAGCTGGCCGACGCCGCCCGGCAGGCCTGGCGGGAGCCGGACCAGGGCATCTGGGAAGTGCGCAGCGAGGGCCGGGTGTTCACGTACTCGGCGGGCCTGTGCCAGGTGGCCCTGGACCGGGCCGCGCGGATCGGCGAGCGGCTCGGCCGGTCCGACGGGCCGGACCGCTGGCGCGCCTCGGCCGAGGAGCTGCGCCGGCTCGTCCTGGAGCAGTCCTGGGACGAGGAAGCCAAGACCCTCAGCGCCCACCTGGACGGCGGCGGCACGCTGGACGCGAGCCTGCTCGCGCTCCCGCTGCGCCGGGTGGTGCCGGCCGACCACCCGCGGATGGTGGCGACCGCCGCGGCCGTCGCCGAGCGCCTGTCGGCGGGCGGCGGGCTGCTCTACCGCTACCTGCACGAGGAGTCCCCGGACGGGCTGCCGGGCGACGAGGGCGCCTTCGTGCTGTGCAGCTTCTGGCTGGTCGACAACCTGGTCGGCCAGGGCCGGACCGACGAGGCCGGGGAGCTGTACGCCTCGCTGTGCTCCCGGGCGAGCCCGCTGGGGCTGGTGTCCGAGCAGATCGACCCGTCCACAGGAGAGTTCATGGGCAACTTCCCCCAGGCGTTCAGCCACATCGGGATCATCTCCAGCGGCGTGAACCTGGCCCGGGCGAGGGCGGGGGGACGGGCATGATCGACCGGCTCGCGATCCTCGGCGCGACCGGGGACCTCAGCGCCCGCTTCCTGCTGCCGGCACTGGCCGCGCTGCGGGCGGCGGGGCACACCGGCGACGCGCTCCGGGTGACCGGGGCGAGCCGGGAGGACTGGGACACCGGGCGGTACCGGGCGTGGGCCGCGGAGCGGCTCGACCGGCACGGCGGCGCCCTCCCGGCCGGGGCCGGGGAGGCGGTGGTCTCCGCCCTCGACTACCGGCGGGCCGACGTCACCGACCCCGCCGACGTGGCCGCGGTCGTCGCCGGGGAGGGGCCGGTGGCCGTCTACCTGGCCCTCCCGCCGGCGCTCTTCCCCGGCGCGGTCACCGCCCTGCACGCGGCGGGCCTGCCGGAGGGCAGCCGGATCGTGCTGGAGAAGCCGTTCGGCGAGGACCTGGCCGGCGCGCGGGAGCTGAACCGGCTGCTCGCCGAACTCCTGCCGGAGCGGGCGGTGTTCCGGGTCGACCACTTCCTGGCCATGACGACCGTCCAGAACGTCCTCGGCAGCCGGCTGGCCAACCGGGTGCTCGAACCCCTCTGGAACAGCACCCACATCGCCGAGGTGGACATCACCTGGGACGAGACGCTGGCGCTGGAGGGCCGGGCCGGGTACTACGACCGGGTCGGGGCGCTCAAGGACATGGTCCAGAACCACCTGCTGCAACTGCTCTGCCTGGTGGCCATGGAACCGCCGCTCACGCTCGGCGAACGGGACCTGCGCGACCGGAAGGTGGACGTGCTGCGCTCCGTACGGCCGCTGACCGAGCACGACGTGGTGCACCGCACCCGGCGGGCCCGCTACCTGCCGGGCCGGATCGGGGACCGGGACGTCCCCGCGTACGCCGAGGAGGAGGGCGTGGACCCGGCGCGCGGCACCGAGACCTTCGCCGAGGTGGAACTGGAGCTGGACAGCTGGCGGTGGGCCGGGACGCGGTTCCGGCTGCGCAGCGGCAAGGCCCTGGGGGCGGACCGCAAGGAGGTCGCGGTGCACTTCCGCCCGGTGCCCCACCTGCCGTTCGGCCCCGGCGGGAAGAGCCACGGCGGGAAGGGCTCCGGCGGGGAGGGCCACGGCGGGGAGGCCCGGCCCAACGTGCTGCGGTTCGAGCTGGAGCCGGAGGGGCTGGCCCTGGACCTGACCGGCATCGGCGCCCACGCCCACGAGCTCGTCCCGCTCTCGCTGACCGCGCGGATGGAGCCGCAGGACCTGCCCGCGTACGGGCGGCTGCTGCTGGACGTCCTGAACGGCGATCCGGCGCTGTCCATCCGCGGCGACGAGGCCGAGGAGGCCTGGCGGGTGCTCGAACCGGTGCTGGCCGCCTGGGAGCGGGGGCTCGTCCCGCTGGACGAGTACCCGGCGGGCTCGCAGGGGCCGCCGCCGCACTGGTGGTAGCCGCGCCGGTGCCCGGGTGACCGGCCGGTGGGGGGCCGGTCGGCCGGGGCCCGGGCGCTCGGGCCCCGGGCAGTGCCACTCGCGGCCCGCCCGGTGAATTCCGTCGCATTCAGGCACAGCAATCCCAGGCATCACAGTCACCACATTCGTCACAGGCGCCCGGTAAATCACTCGGCTATTTCGACGAATGACTGTTCGAGTGGCTGGTGGGATCCGAACCTTATATTTTCGGCCAAAGAATTCGGGCCCGTTCTCGGGCGTTCCGGGCGCGGCCGGGAGTCGCACCTGGGATTTTGGCGTTCCGATTACCGACGGCGGTCGCTCTCCGTTCAATCGGAAGGGGTTGCGAGCGGCTGACCCGCCGTGAAGACTGTTGCGCGTTCGTCGTCCGGACGTTCGGGACGACAGGGATTGTGCGACTCCCCGACCGTGTCGGCGCGTTCCGCGCGGCGGTTGCGGGGGTGGATCGCCAAAAGGGGGAATGGGCATGCCGGGTACGGCCGTTGCGCAGGTGGGGGCCGGGAGAGCGGCCGGCCGCCGGGGGACGGTTTTCTGTTCGAACGTGCCGGCGGGGTAAGAGTATTCGGAGGCTCGCGGTTCACCGCGATCCGGTCCGCCGTTCATCGCGCGGAGGGAAATCCGGATCGTATTCGCACCGCCCGGTCCGGGCGCGCCGACGCGACCGCGGAACGGCTCCGCGAGGGCGGGTGCGGTGCCCGGCCGCGGGCGTCCGGGGATTCCCGTTCCCGGGGCCGGACGGCCTCCGCCGGCCGGGCCGACGCCGATTCCCCCCGTTCCCGCGCGTCCTGAAGCAGGCGACGACGGCCGGGAATTCCCGCTGTGCCGCCTCCCAATCCGCGATTCCACCGCGGGCGCCCGGCGCGCCCGCACCCGAGAACCAGTCAACGGGAGTTCCGCCATGCCGTACGCCAGTCCGGCGCCCGCCCGCGAGCGGTCGCCGCTCCTCCTGCGCGGCGAGCTGCAGCACCGGCTCGACACGCTCGCGCGCGCCCACCGGGTGCCCGGCGCCCAACTGGTGCTGGACACCGGCCCGGAGGCCGTCGTCCTGCACACCGGGGTGGCCGACACCGGCACCGGGGCACCGTTCACCGAGGACACCGCCGTTCCGGTCGGATCGCTCACCAAGCCCTACACGGCCGCCCTGGTGATGCTGCTCGCCGACGACGGCGACCTCGACCTCGACGAGCCGGTCGCCGAGCACCTTCCGGAGTTCCGGCAGCTGCCTGAAGTAACGATTCGTCACCTGCTGAGCCACACCGGCGGACTGCCCACCGGACCGGACTCCGACGCCGCCGCCCGCACCACCGCGACCCGCTACCTGTCCGCCGTCTGCACCGCCCCGGACGCGCTGTTCCCGCCCGGGACGGACTTCTCCTACTCCAACGCCGGCTACGTCGCCGCCGGGCGCCTGGTCGAGACGGTGACCGGGATGCCCTGGCACGAGGCGGTGCGCGCCCTGCTGCTCGAACCCTTCGGCACCGGGCCGGTGTTCGTCGACACCGCCGCCCCCGGGCGACCGGTCGCCGCCGGGCACGCGCTCAACGCCGCGACCGGCCTGCCCCGGGCCGTCCGGCAGAACCTGGCCCCGCTGGAGGCCCCGGCCGGCGCCCTGCTGGCCAGCGCCGCGGACCTCGCCGCGCTCGGCGCCGCCCTGGTCGGCCGCGCCAAGGTGCTGCCCCCGGACACCGCCGAGCTGATGCGCCGCCCGGAGCCCGGTGCCCGGCCGGGAGCGCTCGCCGACGGCTGGGGCGCCGGCGCGGCGCTCTACCGGCAGGACGGGCGGCTCTGGTGCGGCCACGACGGCAACGCCATGGGCACCTCCTGCCACCTGCGGGCCGACCCGGACAGCGGCCTCGTGGTCGCCTTCACCGGCAACGCCGGCGCCGCCACCGCCCTCTGGCGCGAACTCGCGGCCGACCTGGAGGAGTTGGCCGGAGTGCGGGTGCCCGCGGGGATCGAACCGGTCGGCGCGGGCGGACCGGTGCTGCTCGCCGCCCCGGCGACCCTGGCCGAGTGCGCGGGCGACTACCGCAACGGCGCCATCCGCTACCGGGTCGAGCCGGCCGGCGCCGGACCGGCCACCCTCTCGGTCGACGGCGACCTCCCGATCCCGCTGCGCTGCTACGCCGACCTCTCCTACGACCTGATCGCCCCCGACACCGGGCGCCCCGAACCCGGCGGGCGCTTCCACCGGGACCCGGCCACCGGCCGGATCGACCGGGTGCAGGTCTCCGGGCGCACCGCCCGCCGGGCCGCCGCCGACTGAGCCGACCGGCCCGGCCGCCGTACGCCCACCCCTGCACCGACACCCCGCACCGTTCCCCGGGGCCGAGGGCCGGCCACCGCCTGCCCCGCCGCCCTCGTCGTCGCCCCCCTCGGAAGGACCTTCCGCCATGGCCGACCGGCCTGCCCAGCCCGTGCGCCCGACCGCTCCGCCGCAGGCGCCGGCCGGTGGCACCACCGCACCGTCGGCGGCGCCCCGGACCCTGGACGCCCTGTTCGCCGCCCAGGCGGCCCGCACGCCGCACGCGCCCGCGCTGACCGACGGGCAGCGCAGCTGGACGTACCGCGACCTGGCCGACCGCGTCGAGCGGCTGGCCCGCGACCTGCGCCGGCGCGGCGCCGGGCCGGAGCGGACGGTGGCCCTGGTCCTGCCGCGCTCCATGGAGCTGGTCGCCGCCGAGCTGGCCGTCGTCCGGGCGGGCGCCGCCTTCCTGCCCGTCGACCCGGGCTACCCCGCCGAGCGGCGGGCGCTGATGCTCGCCGACGCCGCCCCCGCGCTCGTCCTGGACGACCCGGCCGCCGTCCGCGCGGCCCTGGAGACGGAGCGCCCCGAGGACCGGGACCGCACCGACCTCCCGGCCGCCGACGGCACCGACCACCCGGCGTACGTGATCTACACCTCGGGCTCCACCGGGACGCCCAAGGGCGTGGTCGTCACCCACCGGGGGATCGCGGGCTTCACGGCGGCGGCGATCGACAACTACGCGGTCGGGCCGGGGGACCGGGTGCTCCAGTTCTCCTCGCCCAGCTTCGACGCCTCCGTCCTGGAACTGTTCGTCTCCGTCCTCACCGGCGCCACCCTGGTGATCCCCCCGGACGGCCCCTGGCTCGGCGAGGAACTCGCCGCCGTCCTGGACGGGCAGCGCATCACCCACACCCTGATCCCGCCCGCCGCCCTGGCCACCGTCCCGGCCGGCGCGGGCCGCCACCTGCGCACCCTGATCGTCGGGGCCGAGGCCTGCTCCGCCGAGCTGGTCGACCGCTGGGCGCCCGGCCGGCGCATGGTCAACTCCTACGGCCCGACCGAGGCCACCATCGTCGCCACCTGGACCGGCCCGCTCACCGCCGGCACCGGCGCGCCCACCATCGGCGGCGCCCTGCCGCACGCCCGGGTGTACGTGCTCGACGAGGCCATGCGGCCCCAGCCGCCCGGCACCGACGGCGAGCTGTACCTCGGCGGCGAGGGCGTCGCCCGCGGCTACCTCGGCCGCCCCGGCCTGACCGCCGCCCGCTTCGTCGCCGACCCCTTCGGCCCGCCCGGCGCCCGGCTCTACCGCACCGGCGACCGGGCCCGGTTCACCGCCGACGGGGAGCTGGAGTTCCTCGGCCGGCTCGACCGGCAGGTCAAGGTCCGCGGCTTCCGGATCGAGCCGGGCGAGATCGAGGCCGCGCTGCGCGCCCACCCCGCCGTCGACCAGGCCGTCGTCGTGGTCCGCGAGGACGAACCGGGCCACACCCGGCTGGTCGGCTACGCCACGCCCGCCGACCCGGAACTGCCCCCGGACCCGGCCGCGCTGCGCACCGCCCTGGCCGCCGCGCTGCCCGCCCACCTGGTGCCCGCCGCCGTCGTCGTGCTGCCCGCCTTCCCGCTCACCCCGCAGCTCAAGATCGACCAGCGGGCGCTGCCCGCGCCCGCCCGGCAGGGCGCCGCCGGCGGGCTCGCCCCGCGCACCGAACGGGAGCGCGCCCTGGCCGCCGTCTGGGCCGAGGTCCTCGGCCTCGACGCGGTGGGAGCCGAGGACGACTTCTTCGACCTCGGCGGCGACTCCGTCCTCGCCGCCCGCACCCTGGCCCGGATCACCGAGCGCCTCGGCGTCCGGCTCACCCTGCGGGACATCTTCACCGCCCGCACCGTCGCCGCCCTCGCGCCGCTGCTCGACCGGCCGGCCGCCGCCGCGCCCACCGGGCCCGTCCCGCCCGCCCCGCGCGGGGAGCCGTTGCCGCTCTCCAGCGCCCAGCGCCGGCTCTGGTTCCTGGAGGACCTCGCCACCGGCGGCACCGGCAACCACACCGGCGTCGCCCTGCGGCTGCACGGCGACCTCGACGGGGAGGCCCTCGGCCGGGCCCTGCGGCGGCTCACCGCCCGGCACGACGCGCTGCGCACCACCGTCACCGCCGTCGACGGGCGGCTCGAGCAGCACGTCGCCGAGCGGGCCGACCTGCCGCTGCGCACCGAGGACCTCGGCGCCCTGCCAGCCGGCGAGCGCGCCGAAGCGGCCGACCGCCTGCTCGCCGAGGAGCTGGAGCGGCCCTACGACCTGGCGCGGGGCCCGCTCAGCCGGGCGCTGCTGGTCCGGCTCGCCGCCGACGAGCACCTGCTGCTGCTGGCGCAGCACCACATCGTCACCGACGGCTGGTCGGTCGGCGTCCTCACCCGCGAACTGGCCGCCCTCCTGCGGGCGGAGGCCACCGGCGAACCCGACGGCCTGCCCGCCCCCGCCCTCCAGTACCCCGACTACGCCCACTGGGAGCAGCACCGCCCGGCCGACCACGCGTCCGACCTCGCCTACTGGAAGCGCGCCCTGGCCGGCCTGCCCACCCTGCGGCTGCCCACCGACCGCCCCCGGCCCGCCGAGCGCGCCGGCCGCGGCGCGGCGCACCGCCACCACCTCCCGGCCGAGCTGGTCGACCGGCTGCGCCACCTCGCCGCCGGCCGCGGCACCACCGTGTTCACCCTGTTCGCCGGGGCGTCCGCGCTTCTGCTCTCGCGCCACTCCGGCCAGCGGGACGTGGCCCTCGGCACCGTCGTCAACGGGCGGGAGCGGCGCGAGCTGGAGGAGGTGACCGGCTTCTTCGTCAATACCGTGGTGCTGCGCGGCGACGTGGACGAGCAGGCCACCGTCGACCGCTTCGTGGAGTCCATGCGCACCACTCTGCTGGACGCCTTCGCCCACGCCGAGGTGCCCTTCGACCGGGTGGTCGAGGAACTGGCCCCGCCCCGCGACCCCAGCCGCACCCCGCTGGTCCAGGTCGCCGTCGTCCAGCAGACCCCCGCCGCCCCGGCGCCCGCCGGCGGGCTGCGCTTCACCGACCACCCGCTGCCCCGCCCGGCCGCCCGCTTCGACCTGGTGCTGGAGTTCACCCCCGACGAGGCCGACGGCGGCTGCACGCTGACGGTCGAGTACGACACCGACCTGTTCGACCGGCGGACGGTGACCGCGCTGGCCGGCCACCTGCACCGGCTGCTGGCCGGGATGGCGGACGGGCCGCGGCGCACCCTCGCCGAGCTGCCGATGATCCCCGAGGAGGAGCAGCGCGCGCTGCTCGCCTCCCGGAAGCCGCCGCGGGAGCTCCCGGGCACCGACCCGGCCCGGCCGTCCGGATGGAGCCGGGTCCACGTGCTCGACCGCGCGCGGCGCCCCCAACCCGTCGGGGTGCCCGGCGAGTTGTACCTCGCGGGCTACCTCCCGGAGCAGCCGGACGAGCGGCTCGTCCCCGACCCGTACGGCGCGCCGGGGGAGGCGATGTACGGCACCGGCGAGCTGGTGCGGTGGACCGCCGACGGCGGGCTGGAGCACCTCGGCCGGGTCGAGGAGCGGGCGAAGCCCCGCGGCGGGGAGACCGACCCGGCCCCCGCCCCCGCCGCGGCCGCCCCCCGCCACGTCGCCCCCCGGACCCCCGCCGAACGCGCGCTGGCCGGCATCTGGGCCGAGGTGCTGCGGCTGGAGCGGGTCGGCGCCGACGACAACTTCTTCGACCTCGGCGGCGACTCCATCCTCGGCATCCAGGTGGTGGCCCGCTCCCGGCAGGCCGGGCTGGCGGTGACCTCCCGGGACCTCTACCGCCACCAGACGGTCGCCGCGCTCGCCCTGGCCGCGGAGGACGCCGAGGCGCCCGCCGCGCCCGCGCCGGTGGCCGCCACCGGGGAGGCCGCGTTGACCCCGATCCAGCGCTGGTGGTTCGAACGGGCCGCCGGCCGGGCCGGCCACTTCGCCCAGGCCGTCTCCCTGCTGCTGCCCGGCGACCTCGACCGGGCGGCCCTGGAGGAGGCCCTGAACGACCTGGTCGCCCACCACGACGCGCTGCGCTCCGCCTTCATGACTCCGGACGGCGCCGGCGCGGTGCGCTGGCGGATCCAGGAACCGACGGCCCGCGCCACCCTGGCCCGGCACACCGGCCCCGACCAGGACACCCCGCACTTCGGCCCGTACGACCTGGCCGGCGGCGCCCCGCTGCTGCGGGCCGTCCTGCACGAGCGCGCCGGAGGCCGGCCCCCGGTCCTCCACCTGGCCGTCCACCACCTGGTGGTCGACGGGGTCTCCTGGCGGGTCCTGCTGGAGGACCTCGACACCGCGTACCGGGCCCGCCGCGAGGGCCGGGACGGCGCGGCCGCCCTCCCGGCGAAGTCCTCGCCGCTGCGGCAGTGGGCCGAGCGGCTGAGCGCCTTCGCCGCCGCGGGCGGCTTCGAGGACGAGTCCGCGTACTGGGCCGGGGCCGTGCCCGGGCAGTCCGACGAAGAGCTCGGGAAGCCCGCCGCCGAGCCGTTCCCCGCCGAGCTCGACGGCCCCGACAGCTACGCCACCGAACGCTCCGTCACCGTCCGGCTGAGCCCCGCCGACACCGCCGCCCTGCTGCGCACCCTGCCCGACACCTACCGCACCCAGGCCAACGACGTGCTGCTGAGCGCGCTGGGCCGGGCGCTGTGCGGGGCGAGCGGGCTGGAGCGGGTCGTGGTGGACGTCGAGGGCCACGGGCGCGAGGAGCTGTTCGCCGACCTCGACCTCGGCCGTACGGTCGGCTGGTTCACCACCCGCCACCCCGTCGCCCTGGCCGTCCCCGCCGGGGCCGGCTGGGACGCCGTCCTCAAGCAGGTCAAGGAGCAGCTGCGCGCCGTCCCCCGGCGCGGCCTCGGCTTCGAGGCGCTGCGCCACCTCGGCCGCCCCGGTACGGCGCCCGAGGTGCCGGCCGCCCGGATCAGCTTCAACTACCTGGGCCGCATCGCCCTGCCGGACGACCCGGACGGGCTGTTCCGCGGCACCTTCCGGCCGCTGGAGCTGGACGCCGATCCGGCGGTCGAGCGCCCCCACCCGCTGGAGGTGGTCGGCCGACTGGACGGCGACGCGCTGGAGTTCACCTGGTTCCACTCCGCCGCCGTCCACGGCTCCGCCACCGTCGAGGCACTGGCCCGGCGCTTCGCCGAGGAGCTGGCCGACCTCGCCCGCCACGCGACCACCCCCGGCGCCGCCGGGCGCACCCCGTCCGACTTCCCGCTGGCCCGGCTCGACCAGCCGGCGGTGGACCTGATCACCGGCGCCGACCCGGGCGCGGTGGAGGACGTCCTGCCGCTCACCCCGACCCAGTCCGGCATGCTCTTCCACGGCCTCGCCGAGGAGGACAGCGGCGCCTACTTCCAGCAGCTGGACTTCGTCCTCGACGGGGTGCCCGACCCGGCCCGCCTCGCCGAGGCCTGGCAGTGGGTCACCGACCGCACCGCGGTGCTGCGCGCCCACGTCCGCTGGCAGGAGGTGCCCGAGCCGCTGCTGGTGGTGCACCGCCGGGTGGCCGTGCCGGTCAGCCACCTGGACTGGCGCGCGCTGCCCGAGGAGGAGCGCCGCACCCGGCTGGCCGAACTGCTGGACCGCGACCGGGCCCGCGGCCTCGACCTCGCCCGGGCCCCGCTCCAGCGGCTGCTGCTGATCCGCCTCTCGGACAGCCGGGTGCGGGTGCTCTGGTCGTTCCACCACCTGGTGCTGGACGGCTGGAGCCTGTTCCAGGTGCTCTCGGACGTCTTCGCGGTGCACGCCGCCCTGGCCTCGGGGCCTGAGGTCCCGTACGGCACCGTGCCGGAGCGCCGGCCCTACCGCGACTACCTGGCCTGGCTGGGCGGGCGCGACCACGCCGAGGCCGAACGGCACTGGCGCACCCGCCTCGCCGGGCTGGTGGAGGCGACGCCGCTGCCGTACGACCGCGAGCCGGTGCAGAGCCACCGCGCGGAGTCCACCCGGGCCGTGCCGTTCACCCTGCCCGCCGCCGCGACCAGGGCGCTGGAGGACCTCGCGCGCGGCTCCGGGCTGACCCTCAACACCCTGGTCCAGGGCGCCTGGGCGGTGCTGCTGGGCCGTCAGGCCGGGCGGGCCGAGGTGGTGTACGGCACCACCTCCTCCGGGCGGCCGCCCGAGCTGCCCGGCGTCGAGTCGATGACCGGCCTGTTCATCACCACCCTGCCGACCCGCACCATGGTGCCCGCCGAGGGCACCCTGCTGGACTGGCTCCAGGCCCTCCAGCGGGAGCAGAGCGAGGACCGGCGGTACGGCTTCGTCCCGCTCACCCGGATGCGGGCCGGCACCGGACTGTCCGAGCAGACCGGCCTGTTCGACAGCCTGGTGGTCTTCGAGAACTACCCGGTCGACGAGGACGCGGCCGACGCCCACGGCCTGCGGCTGCGCGACCTGGACGGCATCGAGACCACCAACTACCCGCTCGCCCTGCTCGCCTACCCCGGCCCGGAGCTGTCCCTGCGGCTCTGCTACGACCCGCGGCTGTTCGACGAGTCCACCGTGCGGCGGCTGGCCGGCCGGCTCACCGCCGCGCTGACCGGCCTGCCCGCCGGCGCCCACCGCCCGCCCGCGCGGCTGCCGCTGCTGACCGCCGAGGAGCGGCACCGCGTCCTGGTCGACTGGAACGCCACCGCCGTCGAGCAGCCCGCGGCCGACATCGCCGAGCTGTTCGCCGAGCAGGTGCTCCGCACCCCCGGGGCGGTCGCCCTGGAGGCTGGCGACGAGCGCCTGACCTACCGCGAACTGGACGCCCGGGCCGCCGAGTTGGCCGGGCACCTGGCCGCGCACGCGGTCCGGGTGGAGCAGCCGGTCGGGGTGCTGATGGAGCGCTCCGTCGAGCTGGTCGTCGCCCAGCTGGCGCTGGTCCGCACCGGCGGCGTCTTCGTGCCGCTGGACGGCCGGGCGCCGCGCGAGCGGCTGCACCGGATGCTGGCCGAGGCGGGCGCCGAGCTGCTGCTCACCGACGCCCGCTGGGCGGACACCGCCGCCGAGCTGCGCCCCGCCGAGCGGGTGCTGCGCGTCGACCGGTCGGACCGCACCGGGGCGCCGGCCGCGTCCCCGGCGGCCGTCCACCCCGACAACGTCCAGTACCTGATGTTCACCTCGGGCTCCACCGGCACCCCCAAGGGCGTCGCGGTGCGCCGCCGGGACGTCGCCGCGCTCGCCCTGGACCGCGCCTTCACCGGCCACGACCGGGTGCTGGTGCACTCCCCGCACGCCTTCGACGCCGCCACCTACGAGCTGTGGGTGCCGCTGCTGCGCGGCGCCACCGCCGTCCTCGCCCCTCCGGAGGACCTGGACGCCGCCGCCGTCCGGCACGCCGTCACCGAGCAGGGGGTGACCTGCCTGTGGCTGACGGCCGGGCTGTTCCGGCTGCTCGCCCAGGAGGACCCGGGCTGCCTGCGCGGCGTCCGCGAGGTGTGGACCGGCGGCGAGGCGGTGCCCGGCGCCGCCGTCCGCAAGGTCCTGGCGGCCTGCCCCGGCCTCACCGTGGTCGACGGCTACGGGCCGACCGAGACCACCACCTTCGCCACCCGCCGGGCCTTCCGCCACGGCGACGAACTGCCCGCCACGCTGCCGATCGGCCGCCCGCTGGACAACACCCGGGCGTACGTCCTGGACGGCGCGCTCCAGCCCCAACCGCCGGGCATCACCGGTGAGTTGTACATCGCCGGGGCCGGGCTCGCACGCGGCTACGCGGGCCGCCCCGGCGAGACCGCCGCCCGCTACCTCGCCGACCCCTTCGGCCCGCCCGGCGCCCGGATGTACCGCACCGGCGACACCGTCCGGTGGAGCGCGGACGGCGAACTGCACTTCGTCGGCCGCGCCGACGACCAGATCAAGATCCGCGGCTTCCGGATCGAACCCGCCGAGATCGAGGCCCGGCTCACCGCCCACCCGGCCGTCGCCGAAGCCGTGGTCTCGCTCCACCAGGACGCCGGACGCAAGCGCCTCGCCGCCCACCTGGTGCCGGCCGAGGGCGCCGAGCCGCCCGGCGCCGCCGAGCTGCGCGCCCACCTGGCCGCCGACCTGCCCGACTACATGCTGCCCGCGGCCTTCGTCACGCTGCCCGAACTCCCGCTCACCGCCAACGGCAAGGTGGACCGCCGCCGGCTGCCCGCCCCCGACTGGGCGGCGGCGGGCGGAGACCGCCCCCACCGCGCCCCCGGCACCGACCGCGAGCGCCTGCTCGCCGCGATCTGGGCCGAGCTGCTCGAGGTCGAACGGGTCGGGCTGGACGACGACTTCTTCCTGCTCGGCGGCGACTCCATCCTGAGCATCCAGGTGGTCTCCCGGGCCCGCGCCGCCGGCCTCGCGCTCTCCCCGCGCGACCTGTTCCGGCACCCCACCGTCGCCGCCCTGGCCGCAGCGGCCGGCAGCGCCGTCACCGTCGCCGGCACCGAACCGGTCGGCGGCGAGGTCGGCCTGACGCCGATCCAGCGCTGGTTCCTCGACCCGAACCCGCCGTACGCCCACCACTTCGACCAGTCCCTGGTGGTGGAGGCCCCCGGCGCCGTCGACCCCCGGGCCCTGCGCCGCGCCCTGGCCGCCCTCTGGGCCCACCACGACGCGCTGCGCTCCCGCTTCACCCGCGCCGAGGACGGCACCTGGCGGCAGCACTGCGCCCCCGCCGAGGAGGCCGCGCCCGAGCTGCTGGAGGTCCACGGCCACGGCACCGAGGAGGCGGTGACCGCGGCCGCCCACGCCTCCTTCCGGCCGGCCGACGGCCCGCTGCTCACCGCCCGGCTGTTCCAGGGCGACGGCGCCCGGCCCGACCGGCTGCTGCTGGCCGTCCACCACCTGGTGGTCGACGGCGTCTCCTGGCGGGTGCTGCTGGAGGACCTGGAGACCGCCTACCGGCAGGCCGTCGAGGGCCGCCCGCTGCGGCTGCCCGCCCGCACCAGCTCCGTCCGGGAGTGGGCCCGCCGCCTGGCCGCGCACACCGCGGCCGGCGGCTTCGACGGGCAGCGCGACCACTGGGCGGCCGCCGCCCGGGCCTGCGCCACCCCGCTGCCGGTGGACGGCGACGGTACCAACACCGCCGCCGACCTGCGCGAGGTGACCGTCCGGCTGGACCGCGACCGCACCGACGCCCTGCTGCGGCAGGTCCCCGCGGTCTACCGCACCCGGATCGACGACGTGCTGCTCACCGCGCTCGGCCGGGTGCTCGCCGACTGGACCGGGCGCGGCACCGTCGCCGTCGGCCTGGAGGGCCACGGCCGCGAGGACCGGCTGTTCGACGGCCTCGACCTGTCCCGCACGGTCGGCTGGTTCACCTCGCTCTTCCCCGTCGCCCTCGACGTCCCGGCGGGGGACTGGGGCACCGCCCTGAAGGCCGTCAAGGAGCAACTGCGGGCGGTGCCCGACCGCGGCCTCGGGTGCGGCGCGCTGCGCCACCTCGCCCGGGACGCGGCGCTCGCCGACGCGCCCGCCCCCGGCATCGCCTTCAACTACCTGGGCCGCTTCGACTGGTCCGCCGACGGCGCCGCCCTGGTCCGCGCCGTCCCCGGCGGCCTCGGCGGCGCGGAGGCGCCCGGCACCGAGCGCCCCCACCTGCTGGACGTGGTCGCCCGGGTCGAGGACGGCGAGCTGGAGATCGGCTGGTACTACAGCGCCGGCCGGCACCGCGCCGACACCGTCACCGGGCTCGCCCACGCCATGCTGGGCGCCCTGGAGGAGATCGTCGCCCACTGCGCCGAGCCCGGCGCGGGCGGCCGCACCCCCGCCGACTTCCCGCTCGCCCGGCTCGACCAGGCGGCCGTGGACCGGATCGCCGGGGACGGCCGAGCCGTCGCCGACGTCTACCCGCTGACCCCGATGCAGGCCGGGATGCTCTTCCACAGCCTGCTCGACCCGGACGGCGACACCTACGTCAACCAGGTCCAGCTGGTGCTGGACGGGGTCACCGACCCGCACGCGCTGGCCGAGGCCTGGCAGCGGACCGCCGACGCCAACGCGATCCTGCGCACCCGGCTCAGCTGGCAGGACGGCGCCGAACCGCTCCAGGTCGTCCAGCACCGGGCCGCCGTCCCGGTCGCCCACCACGACTGGACCGGCCGCCCCGCCGAACAGGTCGAGCGGGACACCGCCCGGCTGCTCGCCGAGGACCGGGCGGCCGGCATCGACCTCGGCGGCGCGCCGCTGCTGCGCCTCGCCCTGATCCGGCTGACGCCGACCCGGGTCCGGGTGGTGTGGACCTTCCACCACGTGCTGCTCGACGGCTGGAGCGCCGCCCAGGTCTTCGACGAGGTGTGCGAGCGCTACGCCGCCCTGACCGCCGGACGCGCCCCCGCTCCGGCCGAACGGGCGCCCTACGCCGACTACCTGCGCTGGCTGGCCGGCCAGGACGGGGCGGAGGCCGAGCGGTACTGGCGCGACACCCTGGCCGGCTTCCCCGCCCCCACCGAACTGCCCCGGGACCGCCGCCCGGCCGGCGCCCACCGCGCCTCCTCCTCGGCCTCGGTGCGGGTCGCCCTCGGCGCCGAGCTGTCCGAGCGGCTGCGCGACACCGCCCGGCAGGCCGGGCTGACCGTCAACACCGTGCTCCAGGGCGCCTGGGCGCTGCTGCTCTCCCGCTACGGCGGCGGGGACGACGTGGTGTTCGGCACCATCGTCTCCGGCCGGCCCGCCGAACTCCCCGGCGTCACCTCGATGGTGGGGCTGTTCATCAACGCCCTGCCGACCCGGGTGCGGATCGACCCCCGGCGCCCGCTGCGGGAACTGCTGCGGGAGGTCCAGGACCACCAGTCCGAGGCCCGCCGGCACGACGCCGTCTCGCTGGCCCAGCTCCAGGGCTGGAGCGAACTGCCCGGCGGCACCGCCCTGTTCGACAGCCTGGTGGTCTTCGAGAACTACCCCTTCGACGCCCAGTCGCTGACCCGGCACGGCCTCGGCGTGGAGACCGAGCAGGTGCTGGAGCCGACCAGCTACCCGCTCAGCGTGGTGGTCGCGCCCGGCGAGTCCATCGAGGTCGGCCTGGACCACGACCCGGCCCTCTTCGACACCGCCACCGTCGAGGGGCTCGGCGCGGGCCTGCGCACCCTGCTCGCCGGAATGGCGGCCGGCCTCGACCGGCCGGTGGGCGAACTGCCGCTGCTGGACCCGGCCGAGGGGCGCGCACTGGTGGCACGCCTCGGCGGGGCGTTCACCGAGGCACCGGACGGCATCCTGCCCGAGGCCTTCGCCCGGCAGGCCGCCCGCACCCCCGACGCCCCGGCGGTCCGCTCCGGCGACGAGCAGCTGACCTACCGGGAGCTCGACGAGCGCTCCAACCGGCTGGCCCGGCTGCTGATCGCGGCCGGGGCCGGCCCCGAGCGCTTCGTCGCGCTCGCGCTGCCCCGCACCGTCGAACTCGCCGTGGCACTGCTCGCGGTGCTCAAGAGCGGCGCCGCCTACCTGCCCGTCGACCCCGGCTACCCGGCCGAGCGGATCGCCTACCTCTTCGAGGACGTCCGGCCCGACGCCGTCGTCACCGGCACGGCGACCGCCGACCGGCTGCCCGACGGCCCGTCCACCCGGATCGTGCTGGACGACCCGGCCTGCCGCGAGCGCCTGGCCGCCGCCCGCGCCGACGCCGTCCGCGACGAGGAGCGGCACGGCGCCCTGCGGCCGGAGCACCCCGCGTACGTCATCCACACCTCCGGCTCGACCGGCCGCCCCAAGGGCGTCGTGGTCGCCCACAGCTCGGTGCTCGCCCTGACCGACTGGGCCGCCGCCGAGTTCGCCGACGGCGGCCTGGCCCACGTGCTCGCCGCCACCTCGCTCAACTTCGACGTGTCGGTGTTCGAGATCTTCGCGCCGCTGCTCTCCGGCGGCCGCGTGGAACTCCTGCGCGACCTGCTGGCGCTGGCCGAGCGCCCCGGCCCCTGGCGGGCCGGCCTGCTCAGCGCGGTGCCCTCGGCCCTCGGCGGACTGCTCGCCGACGGCGCCGTGCACCTCGCGGCGGACACCGTGGTGCTGGCCGGCGAGGCACTGCCCGCCCGCACCGTCCGGCAGGTCCGCGAGGCCGTCCCCGGCTGCCGGGTGCTGAACGTCTACGGCCCCACCGAGGCCACCGTCTACGCCACCGCCCACACCTGCGACCCCGCCGACCCGGACCGCGACCCGCCGATCGGCCGCCCGGTCGGCGGCGCCCGGGCCTACGTCCTGGACGAGCGGCTGCGCCCGGTGCCCGTCGGCGCTCCCGGGGAGCTGTACCTGGCCGGAACCGGCGTGGCCCGCGGCTACCTGCGCCGCCCCGGCCTGACCGCCGCCCGCTTCCTGCCCGACCCGTACGGCCCGCCCGGCGCGCGGATGTACCGCACCGGCGACCGGGTGCGCTGGAGCGCCGACGGCGGCCTCGACTACCTCGGCCGCGCCGACGACCAGGTCAAGGTGCGCGGCTTCCGGATCGAACTCGGCGAGGTCGAGGCCGCGCTGGCCCGCCACCCCCGGGTGTCGGCGGCCGCCGCCCGGGTGGTCGACCAGGACGGCCACAAGCGGCTGGTGGGCTACGCGGTGCCGCGCGACGGCGCCCTGCCCGACCAGGCCGAGTGGCGGGCCTTCCTCGGCGACACCCTCCCCGGCCACCTGGTGCCCGCCCTGGTGGTGCCGCTGGAGCGGCTGCCGCTCGGCGCCACCGGCAAGCTGGACCGGCGCGCCCTGCCCGAGCCGGTGTGGGCCGCGCCCGCGACGGAGGCCGGCCGGCTCCCGCGCACCGACACCGAGCGCGCCCTCGCCGCCATCTGGCGCGAGGTGCTCGGGGTGCCCGAGGTCAGCGCGGACGACAACTACTTCGCCCTCGGCGGGGACTCCATCCTCGGCATCCAGATCGTCTCGGCGGCCCGCCGGGACGGCCTCGCGCTGACCCCCCGGCACCTGTTCGCCCACCAGACCCTGGCCGAACTCGCCCGCGCCGCCGAACGCTCACCGCGCCCCGAGCCCGCCGCCGACCAGGGCGCGGTGGTCGGCGAGGCCCCGCTCACCCCCGTCCAGCACTGGCTGCTGGACACCCTGGACGGCGACCCGGCCCGGCTCACCCAGTCCGTCTCCTTCACCCTCGCCCCGGACACCGACGAGGAAACCCTGCGGGCCGCGCTGGCCGCCGTCCTGGACCACCACGACGCGCTGCGGCTGCGCTACGAGCCGCTCGCCGACGGCCGGTGGCGCCAGCACGGCACCGCCCCCGGCCAGGCCCCCGAACTGCGCCCGCACGAGCTGCCCGCCGCCGAGGGGGAGCAGCGCGCGACCGTCCTGCGGGACCTCGGCGAGCGGCTGGCCGAGGGCTTCGACCTGGCCGCCGGACCGCTGCTGCGGGCCGCGCTCTGCCGCTTCGCCGAAGACCCCCGCCCGGTGCTGCTGCTGGCCGCGCACCACCTGGTGGTGGACGCGGTGTCCTGGCGGATCCTGCTGGAGGACCTGGAGCGCGCCCACAACGCGCTGAGCGCGGGCGAGCGGCCCGACCTCGGCGCCAAGAGCACCTCCTTCCGGGCCTGGGCCGAACGGCTCGCCGCGCACACCGCGGCCGGCGGCTTCGACGCGGAACTCCCGTACTGGCAGGGCCTGGTGGACGGTGACCTGCCGGTGGACCTGGACGGCGCCAATACCGCGGAGAGCGAGGAGTCGCTGACCTTCGCCCTGGACGCCGAGTCCACCCGCCGGCTGCTCCAGGACGTCCCGGAGGCCTACCGCACCCGGGTCAACGACGCCCTGCTCTGCGCCCTCGGCCGGGTGCTGGCCCGCTGGACCGGACAGGACAAGGTGCTGGTCGCCCTGGAGGGCCACGGCCGCGAGGAGCCCTTCGACGGCGTCGACCTCTCCCGCACCGTCGGCTGGTTCACCACGATGTACCCCGTCGCCCTGGACGTGCCCCCGGACGCCGACCCCGGCACCGCCCTGAAGGCCGTCAAGGAGAGCCTGCGCGCCGTCCCCGGCGGCGGCCTCGGCCACGGCGCCCTGCGCCACCTCAAGCCGGTGCCGGGCCTGGCGCTGCCGCGGATCGGCTTCAACTACCTGGGCCGGCAGGACTGGACCGCCACCCCCGGCGGCCTGCTGCACGCCCCGGCCGGCCCGCTCACCGGCGGCATGGACCGCACCGCCCGCCGCCCCCACCTGCTGGACGTGCTCGGCCTGGTCGCCGAGGGCCGGCTCTCCTTCACCTGGTCCTACTCCCGCGCGGTGCACCACAGCGGCACGGTCGCCCGGCTGGCCGCCGAACTGCTGGACGAGCTGCGGGAGCTCGTCCGCCACTGCGCCGAACCCGGCGCCGGCGGCCGCACCCCCTCCGACTTCCCGCTGGCCGGCCTCGACCAGGCCGGCGTCGACCGGCTGGCCGGCACCGGACGGGAGGTGACGGAGATCCAGCCGCTCACCCCCACCCAGACCGGCATGGTGGTGCACGGCCTGGACGAGGCCGAACACGGCCTCTACGTCGAGCAGATCACCTTCGTCCTGGACGGCGCCCGCGACCCGGGCCTGCTGGCCGCCGCCTGGCAGCACGTCGTCGACCGCACCCCGGTGCTGCGCACCTCGGTGGCGCTGCGCGACGTGCCGGTGCCGCTCCAGGTGGTCCACCGCCAGGCGCAACTGCCGGTCGCCGAGCACGACTGGAGCGAGCTGGGCGAGGCCGAGCGCGCGGCCCGGCTGGAGGAACTGCTCGCCGAGCAGCGGGCCCGCCCGCTGGTGCTGGACCGGCCCCCGCTGCTGCGGCTCGACCTGGTCCGGCTCGGCCCGGAGCAGGTCCGGGTGGTCTGGGCCTTCCACCACGTGCTGCTGGACGGCTGGAGCGTCTTCCACGTCCTCGCCGACGTGCTGGCCGCCCACGCCGCCCTCGCCCGGGGTGAGCGCCCCGAGCTGCCCGAGCGCCGCCCCTTCGCCGAGTACGTCCGCTGGCTCGCCGCCCGCGACACCGGTGCCGCCGTCGAGCACTGGCGCGGCGTGCTGGGCGACCTCGCCGCCCCCACCCCGCTGCCCTACGACCGCCGCCCCGCCCAGGGCGACACCGCCCGCTCCGGCGACTGGCTCTCGCACCGGCTGGACGAGGCCGCGACCGCGCGGCTCCAGGAGTTCGCCCGCCGCCACCGCCTCACCCTCAACACCGTGGTGCAGGGCGCCTGGGCGCTGCTGCTGTCGCGCTGGAGCGGGGAGCAGCGGGTCTGCTTCGGCACCACCGTCTCCGGCCGGCCCGCCGACCTGGCCGGCTCCGACGGCATCGTCGGCCTGTTCATCACCACCCTGCCCGCCCGGGTCGCCGTCGACGGCCGGCAGCCCTGCGCCGACTGGCTGCGCACCCTCCAGGAGGAACAGGCTGAGGACCGCCGCTTCGACCACCTGCCGCTGGCCAGGATGCACGGGCTGAGTCAGGTCCCGCCGGGCACCGAGCTGTTCGACAGCCTGGTGGTCTTCGAGAACTACCCGGTCGGCGACGCCACGGCCGGCGCGTACGGCCTGCTGGTACGCGACCTGGACGCCCGGGAGGCCACCAACTACCCGCTCACCGTGGTCGTCTCGCCCGGCGGGCGGCTCGCCGTGGAACTCGGCCACGACCCGCGCTTCCTCGACCGGCGGACCGCCGGGCGGCTCGCCGACCAGCTGCTGCACACCCTGAACGCGCTGGCCGCCTCGGACGGCGCCACCCCGCTGGACGGGCTCGACCTGCTGCCGCCCGGCGAACGGGAGCGGCTGCTGCACGGCCCCGCCCGCCCGGCGCTCGCCCCGGTGCCCCCGACGACCCTGCCCGCCCTGGTCGAGGCCGCCGCGGACCGGTGGCCGGAGGCCGTCGCGCTGAGCGCGGACGGCCTGGAGCTGACCTACGCCGAGGCCGAGGCGCACGCGAACCGCCTCGCCCACCGGCTGATCGCGCGCGGCGCCGGCCCCGGGGAGACCGTCGCCCTGCTGCTGCCCCGCTCGGCGGACACCGTGCTCGCCGAACTGGCGGTGGCGAAGACCGGCGCCGCCTTCCTCCCCGTCGACCCGCACTACCCCGAGGAGCGGATCGGGGCGATGCTGCGCGACGCGGCGCCCGCGCTGACCCTGGACGCCAAGGAGGTCGCCGAGCTGCTCGCCGCCGACCCCGACGGCGCCCCCGGCCACCGCCCCACCGACGCCGACCGCACCCGCCCGCTCGACCCGGACGACCCCGCCTACGTCATCTTCACCTCCGGTTCCACCGGCACCCCGAAGGGCGTCGTGGTCACCCACCGCGGCCTCGCCGCCTTCGCCGCCGCCGAGGCCGCCCACTACCAGGTGGCCCCGGGGGACCGGGTGCTGGCCTTCGCCACCCCCAGCTTCGACGCCTCCGTGCTCGAACTGTGCCTGGCCCTGCCGCACGGCGCCCGGCTGGTGGTGCCCGAGCCCGGACCGCTGCTCGGCGCCCACTTGGCCGGACTGCTCCGGGCGGAGCGGATCACCCACACCCTGCTGCCGCCCGCCGCCCTCGCCACCCTGCCGGCCGACACCCCCGGCAGCCTGCCCGCGCTGAAGACCCTGATCGTCGGCGCGGAGGCCTGCGGCCCCGACCTGGTCGCCCGCTGGGCCCCGCACCACCGGATGGTCAACTCCTACGGCCCCACCGAGGCCACCGTCGTCGCCACCTGGTCCGCGCCGCTCACCGCCGACGGCGCCGCCCCGCCGATCGGCCGCCCGCTGCCCGGCACCGGCGCGTACGTCCTGGACGCCCGGCTGCGGCCGGTGCCCGACGGCGTCCCCGGCGAACTGTGGCTGAGCGGACCGGCCCTGGCCCGCGGCTACCTCGGACGCCCCGGGCTGACCGCCGCCCGCTTCACCGCCGACCCGTACGGGCCGCCCGGCGGCCGGATGTACCGCACCGGCGACCTGGTGCGCCGCGACCGCCACGGCGAACTGCACTACCTGGGCCGCACCGACCACCAGCTCAAGCTGCGCGGCCACCGGATCGAGGCGGGCGAGGTGGAGGCCGTGCTGGCGCGCCACCCGGCCGTCCTGGACGCGGTGGTGAGCATCCGGGAGGACGAGCCCGGACTGCCCCGGCTGGTCGCCCACCTGCTGGCCGCCCCCGGCGCCGAACCGCCGACCGCCGCCGAACTGCGCGCCCTGGCCGCCCGCGCCCTGCCCGGCCCCATGGTCCCCACGGCCTTCGCGGTGCTGGAGCGCTTCCCGCTCACCGCGAGCGGCAAGACCGACCGCGCGGCCCTGCCCGCCCCCGACCCGGCCGAGGCCGAGCCGGCCGGACGGGTGGCCCCCCGCACCCCCACCGAGGAGGCGGTGGCGGAGATCTGGGCCGAGGCCCTGCGCACCGCCGTCGGCGCCACCGACGACTTCTTCCAGCTGGGCGGCGACTCCATGCGCGCCCTGCTGATCGCCTCCCGGGCCAACGACGCCTTCGGCGTCACGCTCACCCCCCGCGACGTACTGGTCTCCCGCACCGTGGCCGCCCTGGCCGACCTGGTGGAGGACCTGGTGCTCAGCGAACTCGAAGCCGCCGCGCTGGACGGCCCCGACGAACCCGCCGCCCCCGGCAGCCCCGACGATGACGAACGGTGAGGACCCGACGACCATGACGCCTTCGACGCCTCCGACGCCCTCGAAGCGGGACCGCGCCGCGGCCCTGCCCGCCGACCTGCGCGAAGCCCTGCGCCGGCGGCTGGCCGGCCGGTCCGGCGGCGACGGGGCCGCCGCCGAGCGGGCCATCCCGCGCGCCGACCGCGGCCGTCCGCTGCCGCCGTCCTTCGTCCAGCAGCGGCTCTGGTTCCTCGACCGGCTGCGCCCCGGGGACCCGCGCTACAACAGCGCCGTCGCCCTGCGCTTCACCGGCGAGCTGAACCGCACCGCGCTCGCCGCGGCGCTGACCGCCGTGGTGGCGCGCCACGAGGCGCTGCGCACCACCTTCGCGGAGAGCGACGGCCGGCCGGTGCCGACCGTCCGGGAGCCCGCGCCGGTGGAGCTGCCGGTCCGCGAACCGGCCGAGGGCGAGAGCCTGGACGCCGTCCTGCTCCAGGAGTACTCCCGGCCCTTCGACCTCGAACGGGGGCCGCTGCTGCGCGCCCTGCTGGTCGCCGAGGCGCCGCACGCCCACGTCCTGCAGCTGACCGCCCACCACATCGTCACCGACGGCTGGTCGATGGGCGTCGTCCTGGACGAGCTGTGCACCGCCTACGAGGCCCTGGCCCGCGGCGCCGACCCGGCACTGCCCGAAGTCGCCGCCCAGTACCCGGACTTCGCGGCCTGGCAGCGCGAGCAGCTCGCCGGCGACCGGCTGGAGCGGCAGCTCGCCCACTGGCGGGAGAAGCTGGCCGGCGCCGTGCCGTCCGACCTGCCGCTGGACCACCCGCGGCGCGGCGAGGAGGCCGGCCCGGGCGGCCTGCACACCTTCACCGTCCCCGCGCCGCTCACCGCCCGGCTGCGCGCCCTCGCGACCGAGCAGCAGGGCACCCTCAACACCGCGCTGGTGGCCGGCACCCAGGCGCTGCTCGCCCGCTGGTCCGGCCAGCAGGACGTCACCGTCGGCTCGCTGATGGCCGGGCGCACCCGCACCGAGCTGGAACGGGCCGTCGGCTGCTTCGTCAACACGGTGGTGCTGCGCACCCGGGTGGCGCCCGACGCCTCCTTCCGCGAGCTGCTCGCCGCCGCCACCGAGACCGGCAACGACGCCCTCGCACACGGCGACACGCCCTTCGAACGGATCGTCGAGGCGGTCGGCGCGCCCCGCGAGGCCGGCCGCAACCCGCTGTTCGACGTCCTGGTGCTGCTGCACCCCGCCCCGCCCACCGCCGGGGACCGGCCCGGACTCGCCACCGCCCCGGTCACCGTGCCCCGGCAGGCCGCCACCTTCGACCTCAGCGTGGAGTTCGTCCCCGACGGCGAGGCGCTCACCGGCGTCCTGGAGTACCGCGCCGACCTCTTCGACGCGCCCACCGCGGGCCGGATGGCCGAGCAGCTGCTGCGCCTGCTGGAGGGCGCCGCCGTCGAACCGGACCGCCCGCTCGCCACCCTGCCGCTGCTCTCCGCGCGGGAGACCGAGCAGGTCACCCGGGGCTGGAACGCCACCGAGCTGCCCGTCGAGGCCGTCGGCCTGCCGGAGCTGCTCCGGCGCCGGGCCGAACGGACCCCGCACGCCCTGGCCCTGGTCGCGGGGGAGGAGCGCCTCGACTACGCCGAACTGGACGCCCGCGCCGAACGGCTCGCCCGCCGGCTGGCCACCACCGGCGCCGGCCCCGAACGGCTGGTCGCGCTGCGACTGCCGCGCACCGCCGACCTGGTGGTGGCCGTCCTCGCGGTCTGGAAGGTCGGCGCCGGCTACCTGCCGCTCGACCCGGCGCTGCCCTGGGAGCGGGTCGTCTACGTGCTCGAGGACGCCGGGCCGGCCCTGTTCCTGGACGAGGACACCCTGCGCGACCTGTTGGGCAACGACGACCCGGTCGACGTCGTCCTTCCCACGCCGGACCTCGCGACCCCCGCGTACGTGCTCTACACCTCCGGCTCCACCGGCCGTCCCAAGGGCGTCAGCGTCCCGCACCGTGCCCTGGCCCACCTGCTCGCCGCCCACCGGGCCGGCTTCGTCGCCGACGCGGGCGGCGGCCCGCTGAACGTCGCCCTGACCGCGTCGTTCTCCTTCGACACCTCGCTGGAGGGCCTGCTGCTGCTCGCGGACGGCCACCCGCTGCACCTCGTCGACGAGACCACCCGGATGGACCCGGCCGCCCTGGTCGAGTACGTCGTCCGCCACCGGATCGACTTCCTCGACCTCACCCCCTCCTACCTGCGCCAACTGCTGCCCGCCGGGCTGCTCGACGACCCCCGCCACCGCCCCCGGGTGCTGATGCTCGGCGGCGAGGCGGTCGCCCCCCGGCTCTGGCGCGAGCTCGCCGCCCGCCCGGAGACGGCCGCCTACAACTACTACGGCCCCACCGAGTGCACCGTCGACGCCATCGCCTGCCGGATCGACGGCGGGGACCGGCCGCTGATCGGCCGCCCGCTGCCCAACGTCCGCGCCTACGTCCTGGACGGCCGGCTCCAGCCCGTGCCGCCCGGGGTCAGCGGCGAGCTCCACCTGGCCGGCGAGCAGGTCGCCCGCGGCTACGACGGCCGCCCCGGCCTGACCGCCGCCCGCTTCACCGCCGACCCGTACGGCCCGCCCGGCACCCGGATGTACCGCACCGGCGACCTGGCCCGCTGGACGGCCGACGGGCGCCTGGAGTACCTCGGCCGCGCCGACGACCAGGTCAAGGTGCGCGGTCACCGGATCGAACCCGGCGAGATCGAGGCGGCCCTGCTGGAGCTGCCCGAGGTCCGCGCCGCCGCCGTGGCCGCCGTCCCCGACGCCCACGGCCACCACCGGCTGGCCGCCTACCTGGTCTTCGCCGACGGCGCCGCCCGACCCTCCGCCGACCTGCGCGCCGCCCTGCGCCGGGTGCTGCCCGACCACCTGGTGCCGTCCTCCTTCACCGTGCTCGACGCCCTGCCGCTCGGCACCAGCGGCAAGCTCGACCGCCGCGCCCTGCCCGCCCCCGAAACCGACGTCCGGGAAGGGGAGTTCACCGCCCCGCGCACCCCCGAGGAGGAGACCCTCGCCGCCATCTGGGCCGAGGTGCTGGGCGTGCCCAGGGTCGGCGTCACCGACAACTTCTTCGAACTCGGCGGCGACTCGATCCTCAGCATCCAGGCCGTCTCCCGGGCCCGCGCGGCGGGCCTGCGGATCGGCTCCCAGGACGTCTTCCGCCACCAGACCGTCGCCGACCTGGCCGCCGCGGCCCGCACCGCCGAGCCGTCGGCCGCCCCCGCGCCGCGCCACCACCAGGACGGGCCCGCCCCGCTGACCCCCGTCCAGGAGTGGTTCTTCGCCGCCCACGGCCCGCTGCGGCACTTCACCATGTCGATGCTGCTCGACCTGCCGTACGGGCTGGACGAAGCCGCGCTGGACCGGGCGCTGGGCGCGCTGGTGGCCGCCCACCCGGCGCTGCGCACCCGCTTCACCCGCACCGGGGACGGCTGGTGCCAGGAGCCGGTCGCGGACGCCGGAGCGCTGCTGACCGCCCTTGACCCGGCCACCGACCCCGCCGACGACCGGGAGGCGGAGCGGGAGGCGGCCGCCGAGGCCGCCCGCGCCGAGCTGGACCCGGCCACCGGGGCGCTGCTGCGCGCCGTGCTGTTCCGGCCCGCCGACGGCGCCCGGCCCCAACTCCTCCTGACCGCCCACCACCTGGCCGTCGACAGCGTCTCCTGGCGGGTCCTGCTCGCCGACCTGGCACAGGCCTACCGGCAGGCCGCCGAGGGCCACACCCCCGACCCGGCGCCCGAGCCCACCGCCTTCACCGACTGGGCCCACCGGCTCGCCGAACTCGTCCGGACCGGCGGCCTGGACGCGGACCTGCCGTACTGGACCGCCGAGACCGCCGCCCCCGCCGGGCCGCTGCCCGTCGACCTGCCCGGCACCCCCACCGCCGGCTCGGTGCGCACC
Organism: Kitasatospora sp. NPDC001119; assembly: GCF_053598475.1. NCBI lineage: Bacteria > Bacillati > Actinomycetota > Actinomycetes > Kitasatosporales > Streptomycetaceae > Kitasatospora > Kitasatospora sp. NPDC001119. Next base: position 225,214 of record NZ_JBSFKI010000004.1, on the reverse strand, counting down.
CTGCGCCACCGGCTCGACCGGGCGACCACCGAGGCGCTGCTGCGGAAGGTCCCCGAGGCCTACCGGACCCAGGTCAACGACGTGCTGCTCAGCGCGCTGGGCCGGGCCCTCGCCGACTGGACCGGCACCGGGCGGGTCGCCGTCGCCCTGGAGGGCCACGGCCGCGAGGACCTCTTCGACGGCCTCGACCTCTCCCGCACCGTCGGCTGGTTCACCACCCAGTACCCCGTCACCCTGGACCTGCCGGAAGGGACGGACTGGGCCGCCACCCTCAAGCGGGTCAAGGAGCGGCTGCGCGCCGTGCCCCGCCGGGGCCTGGGCTACGAGGCCCTCGCCCGGCTCGGCTCGGCCGCCGCGCTGAGGGACCGTCCGCTGCCGCAGGTCTGCTTCAACTACCACGGCCAGTGGACCGCCCCCGAGGGCGGCGACTTCGCCCCCGCCGGGCAGGCCCCCGGCCGCGACCTCGCCCCCGACGAGCCGCTGGACCACCTGCTCGACGTCTCCGCCGTCGTCGCCGACGGCGAGCTGGAACTCACCTGGCACTACAGCGACCGGGTGCACCGGGAGGAGACCGTCCGGGCCCTGGCCGAGGCCACCGCCGCCGCGCTCACCGGCATCGTCGAGCACTGCGCGAGCCCCGGCGCCGGCGGCCGCACCCCCTCCGACTTCCCGCTGGCCGGCCTCGACCAGGCCGCGCTGGACCGGCTGGTCGGCGACGGCCGGGACGTGACGGACCTTTTGCCGCTCACCCCGCTCCAGGAGGGCATGCTCTTCCACCGCCTGGTCGGCGGCGAGGACGACGTCTACCTGGACCAGGCCGCCCTGCTGCTGGAGGGCGTCGCCGACCCGCGCGCCCTCGCCCTGGCCTGGCAGCGGGTCGCCGACCGTACGCCCGCGCTGCGCACCTCCGTGGTCTGGGAGGGCGTGCCCGCCCCGCTCCAGGTGGTGCGCCGGGGCGTCCGGCTGCCGGTGACCCACCTGGACCTGCGGGCCGTCGACCCGGCCGAGCGCGCCGAACGGCTGGAGCGGCTGAAGGCCGAGGACCTCGCCCTCGGCCTGGACATCGCCACCGCCCCGCTCACCCGGCTCACCCTGGTCCGGCTGCCCGAGGCCCGGGTCCAGCTGCTGTGGACCTCCCACCACCTGGTCCTGGACGGCTGGAGCCTCGCCCAGGTGCTCACCGACGTGTTCGCCGAGTACGCGGCGCTCACCACCGGCGCCGCCCCCGCCCCGGCGGTGCGCCGGCCCTTCGCCGACTACGTGCACTGGCTGGCCGGGCAGGACGCCGGGGCCGCCCGGGCCCACTGGCGGTCCGTCCTGGACGGCTTCGCCACCGCCACCCCGCTGCCCGCCGACCGGGCGCGGCGCGAGGCCCACCGGGCCCGCTCGGCGGGCAGCCTCAGCGCCGCCCTGTCCGAGCAGGTCTCCGAGCAACTCGCCCGCACCGCACGGCAGTCCGGGCTGACCCTCGGCACCGTGGTGCAGGGCGCCTGGGCGCTGCTGCTGTCCCGCTACAGCGGCGAGCCGGACGTGCTGTTCGGCACCACCGTCTCCGGCCGGCCCGAGGAGCTGCCCGGCGTCGAGTCGATGATCGGCATGTTCATCAACACCCTGCCCACCCGGGTCCGGGTGGACGGCGAGCGCACCGCCGCCGACTGGCTGCGGGAGCTCCAGGCGGACCAGGCCGAGGCCCGCCGGCACTCGGCGGTCTCGCTCGCCGAACTCACCGGCTTCAGCGACGTCCCCGCCGGCAGCGCGCTGTTCGACAGCATCGTCGCCTTCGAGAACTACCCCTTCGACGACGCCCGCGCCGCCGGCACCGGGGTGCGCCTGGCCGAGGTCTCCTCCCGGGACGCCACCAGCTTCCCGCTGGTGCTGCGCGCCTACCAGGGCGGGCAGGTCGGCTTCGACCTCGCCTACGACCCGGAGCTGTTCGACGCCGCGACCGTGGACGCCCTCGCCGGGCGGCTGCGGCTGCTGCTCACCGAGCTGGCCGCCGGGCTGGACCGCCCGCTGCGCGCGCTGGCCTGGACCACCGAGGAGGAGCGCCGCCGGCTGCTGGTCGACTGGAACGGCACCGCGCAGGGCCGGCCCGCGCGCACCCTGGTCGACCTGTTCGAGGAGCGGGCCGCCCGCACCCCGCGGGCCGAGGCCGTCACCTGCGGCGGGGAACACCTCGACTACGCCGAGCTGGACGCCCGGGCCGACCGGCTCGCCCACCGGCTGGCCGGCTTCGGCGCCGCCCCCGAGCGGTACGTCGCCCTGGCGCTGCCCCGCACCGCCGAGCTGGTGGTGGCCGTCCTCGCCGTCCTCAAGACCGGCGCGGCCTACCTGCCGCTCGACCCTGGCCTGCCCGCCGAACGCCGCGCCGAACTGCTGCGCGACGCCGCCCCGGTGGCCCTGGTCACCCTGGAGCCCCCGGCCGATCCGACCGGCGTCGAGGTCCCCGTCCTCGCCCTGGCCGACCCCGCGGTGCGCGCCGACCTGGCCCGCCGCCCGGCCGGCCCGCTCGGCGCCGGCCACCGCCCGCTGCCCGACAGCCCCGCCTACGCCATCTTCACCTCCGGCTCCACCGGCCGCCCCAAGGGCGTCGTGGTGCCGCACGCCAACGTGGTCCGGCTGTTCGAGCAGACCCGCGAGCTGTTCGGCTTCGGCGCCGAGGACGTCTGGACGCTCTTCCACTCCTACACCTTCGACTTCTCGGTCTGGGAGCTGTGGGGCCCGCTGCTGCACGGCGGCCGGCTCGTCGTGGTGCCCGAGGACACCGCCCGCTCCCCGGAGGACTTCCTGCGGCTGCTCGCCGAGGAGCGGGTCACCGTCCTCAACCAGACCCCGTCCGCGTTCCACCAGCTGGCCCGCGCCGACGCCGAACTCCCGGACGTCTCCGCCCGGTTGGCGCTGCGCACGGTGGTTTTCGGCGGCGAGGCGCTGGACGTCACCCGGCTCGCCGACTGGTACCGGCGCCACCCCGAGGACGCGCCGCGCCTGGTCAACATGTACGGCATCACCGAGACCACCGTGCACGTCACCCACACCGCGCTCGACCCGGCGACCGCCACCGCCGGCGGCCCCGGCCCGATCGGCACCGGCATCGCCGACCTGCGGCTGTACGTGCTCGACGGCGACCTCGCCCCGGTGCCCCCGGGCGCCGTCGGCGAACTGTACGTGGCGGGCGAGGGGCTGGCCCGCGGCTACCTCAACCGGCCCGGCCTCACCGCCGGCCGCTTCCTCGCCGACCCCTTCGGCGCCCCCGGCACCCGGATGTACCGCACCGGCGACCGGGCCCGCTGGCAGGCCGACGGCACCCTGCGCTACCTGGGCCGCGCCGACCAGCAGGTCAAGATCCGCGGCTACCGGATCGAACCCGGCGAGATCGAGGCCGCCCTCCAGACCCACCCGGGCGTCGCCCTGGCCACCGTCGGCGTCCACGAGGACGCCACCGGCACCCGCCGGCTGGTCGCCCACCTCGTCGGGGAGGACCCGGCCCGGCCGCCCGGCGCCGCCGAACTGCGCGCCCACCTGGAACGCCTGCTCCCCGCCTACCTGGTGCCCGCCGCCTACGTCCCGCTGGCCGCCCTGCCGCTCACCCCCAACGGCAAGCTGGACCGGCGCGCCCTGCCGGTGCCCGGCCCGGACGGCTTCGCCGCCGGCCGCGGGCGCACCGCGCCCCGCACCCCCGCCGAGCGGCTGGTCGCCGAGGCCTGGGCGGAGGTCCTGGACACCGGCGCGGTCGGCGCCGAGGACGACTTCTTCGCCCTCGGCGGGGACTCCATCCTCGCCGTACGGGTCACCGCCCGGCTGCGAGCCGCCTTCGGCGCCGCCGACCTCTCGCCCCGGCTGCTGTTCACCCACCCCGTGCTCGCCGACCTGGCCGAGGCGCTCGGCGCCCCGCGCCCCGGCGCCGCACCGGCCGTCATCCCCGCCGCCGACCCGGCGGCCGAGGCGCCGCTCTCCTACGCCCAGCAGCGGCTCTGGTTCCTCGACCGCTTCGAGCCCGGCAGCACCGAGTACACCTCGCTGTCCGTGCTGCGGCTGCGCGGCGCCCTCGACCGGGCCGCCCTGGGCGCCGCCCTGGACGCCCTGGTCGAGCGGCACGAGGCGCTGCGCACCACGTACGCCGAACGGGACGGCCGGGCCCGGCAGGTGGTGCGCACGCCGCACCCCGTCGAGCTGCCCTGCGCGGACGTCCCGGCGGCGGAGCTGGACGCCCACCTGGAGCGGATCGCCACCGCCCCCTTCGACCTCGCCGAGGGCCCCGTGCTCCGCGCCCACCTGGCCCGGACGGCCGCCGAGGAGCACGTCCTCGCCCTGGCGGTGCACCACATCGCCACCGACGGCTGGTCGATGGGCGTGCTCGGCCGCGACCTCGGCGAGCTGTACGCCGCCGCCCTCGAACGGCGGAGCCCGCGGCTTCCCGCGCTGCCCGTCCGGTACACCGACTACGCGGCCTGGCAGCGCACCCGCACCGCCGCCGCCGAGGCCGACCTCGACCACTGGCGCCGGGCCCTGGACGGCCTGGCCCCGCTGGAACTGCCCACCGACCGGCCGCGCCCCGCGGTGCGCACCCGGGAGGGCGCGCTGACGACCTTCACGCTGCCCGCGGAGCTGACCGCCCGGCTGCGCGAGCGCGGCCGCGAGGCCGACGGCACCCTCTACACCGTCCTGCTGGCCGCCTGCCAGGTGCTGCTGGCCCGCTGGTCCGGGCAGCGCGACGTCGCCGTCGGCACCGTCACCTCCGGCCGCGAGCAGGGCGAACTCCACGACGTGGTCGGCATGTTCGTCAACACCCTGGTGCTGCGCGGCGACATCCGCCCCGAACTGACCTTCCACGAGCTGCTGACCGCCGCCCAGCACACCGTGCTCGACGCCCTGGCCCACCAGGAGGTGCCCTTCGAACGGCTGGTGGACGCCCTCCAGCCGGAGCGCGACACCAGCCGCACCCCGCTGTTCCAGGTGATGGTGGCGCTGCACAACCTCGGCGCCGAGACGCCCCCGCTGCCCGGCCTGACGGTCGAACCCGTCACCCCGCCGGTCCGCAGCGCCGCCTTCGACCTCTCCTTCGACTTCGCCGAGCACGACGGCGGCCTGACCGGCTACCTGGAGTACAGCACCGGGCTGTTCGACGCGCGGACCGCCGAGCAGCTGGCCGACCGGCTGACCACCCTGCTGGCGGCCGTCGCCGAGGCGCCCGGGACGGCCGTCGGCGAGCTGCCGCTGATGAGCGGGGACGAGCGGCGGCAGGTGCTGCGCCAGGGCCGGGGCGAGCCGCTGCCCGGGCCGGACACCACCTTCACCGCCCTGTTCGAGGAGCAGGCCGCCCGCACCCCGGACGCCACCGCGCTGGTCGCCCGGGACGCCACGCTGGACTACGCCGCCCTCAACGCCCGGGCCAACCGGCTCGCCCGCCACCTGACGGCCCTCGGCGCCGGCCCGGAGCAGGTGGTCGCCGTCCGGCTGCCGCGCACCTCCGACCTGGTGGTGGCGCTGTTCGCGGTGCTCAAGGCCGGGGCCGTCCTCCAGTTCGTCGACCCGGACCTGCCCGAGGAGCGGGCCGCCCTGCTGCTGGCGGACACCCGGCCGCGCACGGTGCTGACCGAGCGGGACCTGCGCGAGGTGCCCTGGGACGCCCTGCCCGGCCACGACCTGACCGACGCCGAGCGGACCGCCCCGCTGCGGCCCGGGAACGCCGCCTACCTGATCCACACCTCCGGCTCCACCGGCCGCCCCAAGGGCGTGGTCGTCGAGCACCGCCAGCTGGTCAACCTCTGCCGCGACCACCGGGAGGGGATGCTCGCCCCGCACACCGCCGACGGCGCCCGGCTGAAGGTCGCCCTCAGCGCCTCCCTCTCCTTCGACACCAGCTGGGAGGGCCCGCTGCTGCTGGTCTCCGGCCAGGAGCTCCACCTGATCGACGAGGATGTCCGGCTGGACCCGCAGGCCTTCTGCGCCAGGATCGTCGAGCAGCGGCTCGACGTCGTCAACGTCACCCCCTCCTACCTGCGCGAACTCACCGCCGCCGGACTGTTCGGCCCCGCCCCGCACCACCCCCGGCTGCTCCAGCTCGGCGGCGAGGCGATCCCCGCCGCCACCTGGCGGGAGCTGGCCGAGGTCCGGGCCCGACTCGGCGTCACCGTCTACAACCTGTACGGGCCCACCGAGTGCACCGTCGACGCCGCCTACGCCCGCTGCGCCGACCACCCCGGGCGCCCGGTGATCGGCCGGCCGGGCCGCGGCGTCACCGCCTACGTGCTGGACGGCGCGCTGCGCCCGGTGCCGCCCGGCATGCCGGGGGAGCTGTACCTGGCCGGACGGCAGGTCGCGCGCGGCTACCTCGGCCGGCCCGGGCTCACCGCCGGCCGCTTCCTCGCCGACCCGTACGGCGCCCCCGGCACCCGGATGTACCGCACCGGCGACCTCGCCCGCTGGGACGCCGCCGGGCAGCTGGAGTTCCTCGGCCGGGCCGACGACCAGGTCAAGATCCGCGGCTTCCGGATCGAGCCCGGCGAGGTCGAGGCCGCCCTGCTGACCCACCCCGACCTCGCGGACTGCGCCGTCGCCGCCCGCGAACAGGGCGGCCGCACCCTGCTGGTCGGCTACCCGGTGCCGGCCGGCGACCGGGTGCCGCCCGCCGAGGAGCTGCGCGCCTGGCTGCGGCGCACCCTGCCCGACCACCTGGTGCCCACCGCCTTCGTCCCGCTCGCCCGCGTCCCGCGCACCACCAGCGGCAAGACCGACCGGCGCGCCCTGCCCGCCCCGCCCGCCCAGCCGGACCGCACCACCCCGTACGTCGCCCCGCGCCCCGGCACCGAGGAGCGGCTCGCCGCGATCTGGGCCGAGGTGCTGGGCGTGCGGCGGGTCGGCGCCCGGGACAACTTCTTCGCGCTCGGCGGCGACTCCATCCTCAGCATCCAGATCGTCTCCCGGGCCCGCGCCGCCGGACTCGCCCTCACCACCAAGGACGTCTTCCGCTACCAGAACGTCGCCGAACTCGCCCTCTGCGCCGGGGAGTCGACCGTACGGACGGAAGCGGACGAGGCCGAGCCTGCCGAGGCCCCGCTCACCCCGATCCAGCACTGGTACCTCGACGGGCGCCGCCCCGGCGAGGCGCTGCGCTTCACCATGACCCAGCGGCTGGTGCTGGCCCCGGACACCGACCCGGCCGCGCTGCGGCAGGCCGTGCTCGCGCTGGTGGAGCACCACCCGGCGCTGCGCACCCGCTTCCGCCACGGCGAGGCCGGCTGGCACCAGGAGGTCCGGGAACAGGCACCGGACGGCGTCTTCACCCACCACCGGACCGTCCTGGAGACGGAGGTGCAGCGGGCCGCCGAGGAGGCCCAGCGCTCCCTCGACCCGCTCCAGGGCCGGATGCTGCGCGCCCTGTACTTCGACGGCGGCGCCGGCCGGCCCGGCCAGCTCGTGCTGACGATCCACCACCTGGCCGTGGACGGCGTCTCCTGGCGCATCCTGCTGGCCGACCTCGAAGCCGCCCACCAGGCCGCCCGCGGCGGCGCGCCCGTCCGGCTGCCGGAGCCGGGCACCTCCTACACCCGGTGGGCCGCCCGGCTGGAGCGGCACACCCGCTCCGGCGCCCTGGACGGCGACACCGCGTACTGGACCCGCACCGGCGAGGCCCCGGCCGGACTGCCCACCGGGCGCCCGGGCGCCAACACCCACGGCGCCGCCGCGACCGTCACCGTGACGCTGGACGAGGCGACCACCGGGGCGCTGCTGCGCCGCGTCCCCGAGGTCTACCGCACCCAGGTCAACGACGTCCTGCTCAGCGCCCTCGGCCGCACCCTGGCCCGCTGGTGCGGCCGGGACACGGTGCTGATCGGGGTGGAGGGCCACGGCCGCGAGGACCTCTTCCCCGACCAGGACCTCTCCCGGACGGTCGGCTGGTTCACCGCCGAGTTCCCGCTCGCCCTGCGCGTCGACCCCGAGGCCGGCTGGCACCACACCCTGCGCTCGGTCAAGGAGCAGCTGCGCGCCGTCCCGCTGCGCGGACTCAGCCACGGCGCGCTGCGCCACCTGCTCCCGTCCGGCCTCCCGGAAGGCGCGGCCGCGCCGCAGGTCGGCTTCAACTACCACGGCCAGTGGGACACCCGCACCGGCGCCGACGGGCTGCTGCGTGGCTCGCTGCCCCCGGCCGGGCGCGACACCGACCCCGACGAGCCCCGCCCCTACCTGCTCGACGTCATCGGGGCCGTCCAGGACGGCCGGCTCGAACTGGGCTGGACCTACCCGGCGGAGGTGTACGAGGAGGCCACCGTCCGCGCCCTCGCCGAGCAGACCCTCCAGGCGCTGCGCGAGCTGGCCGAGCACTGCGCGGGCCCCGGCGCCGGCGGCCGCACCCCGTCCGACTTCCCGCTGGCCGGCCTCGACCAGGAACGGCTGGACGGCCTGGTCGGCGACGGCCGCGAGGTCGCGGACGTGCTGCCGCTGACCCCGTTGCAGTCCGGCATGCTCTTCCACGGCCTGGTCGACGAGGACGGCGCCTACGTGGACCGGATCGCCGTCCGGCTGGCCGGCGTCGGCGACCCGGCGGCCTTCGCCGCCGCCTGGCAGCAGGTCGCCGACCGCACCCCGGCGCTGCGCACCGCCGTGCACTGGCGCGGCCTGCCGCACCCCGTCCAGCTGGTCGCGCGCCGCGCCGCGCTGCCCGTCCGCCACCTCGACTGGCGCGCCCTGACGCCCGAACGGCGCGCCGAGGAGACCGAGCGGCTGCTCGCCGAGGAGCGGGCCGCCGGCCTCGACCTGGGCACCGCGCCGCTCACCCGCCTCGTCCTGGCCGCGCTGCCCGACGAGGAGGTGCTGCTGCTCTGGTCCACCCACCACGTGATCCTGGACGGCTGGAGCACCGGCCAGCTGCTCACCGAGGTCTGCGAGGAGTACGCCGCGCTGACCGGCGGCCCGCAGGCGCCCCGCCCCGTACGCCGCCCGTTCGCGGACTTCCTGGCCTGGCTGCGCGAGCAGGACGGGCGGGCCGCCGAGGAGCACTGGGGCGCCGCGCTCGCCGGGTTCACCGAACGGACCGCGCTGCCCTACGACCGCCGCCCCGCCGGCGCCCACCGGGCCCGCTCCACCGCCGCCGTCCACCGCGTCCTGGACGAGGCGGCCTCCGCCCGGCTGCGGGAGAACGCCGCCGCCGCCGGACTGACCGTCAACACCCTGGTCGAGGGCGCCTGGGCGCTGCTGCTGGCCCGCTACGGCGGCACCGCGGACGTCGTCTTCGGCACCACCGTCTCCGGGCGCCCGGCCGAACTGCCCGGCGTCGAGACGATGATCGGGCTGTTCATCAACACCGTGCCCGCCCGGGTCCGCATTCCCTCGGGCGGCGTGCTGCCCTGGCTGCGCGACCTCCAGGACCGGCAGAGCGAGGGCCGCGGCCACGACCACTTGGCGCTGACCCGGATCCAGGGCCTGAGCGAACTGCCCGCCGGGGAGCCGCTGTTCGACAGCATGCTGGTGTTCGAGAACTACCCCGTCGACGAGTCCGCCGCGGACCGCACCGGCGTCCGGGTGGTCGAGGTGCGCGCCGACGACGCCACCACCTTCCCCTGGTGCCTGCGCGCCCACCTGAGCGGACAGCTCGCCTTCGACCTGGCGTACGACCCCGCGCTCTTCGACCAGCGCACCGCCCGGGACGCCGCCGACCGTCTCGCCCTGCTGCTGACCGCCCTCGCCGACGGCCTGGACGGCGACCTCGCCGCACTGGACCCGCTCACCCCGGCCGACCGCGACCTGCTCGCCTCCTGGCACGCCACCGCCCGCCCGCCGGAGCCGCGCAGCCCGCTGCGGGTCTTCGCCGAACAGGTCCGCCGCACCCCCGACGCCCCCGCCGTGCGCGAGGGCGGGCGCGAGCTGGACTACCGCGGGCTGGACGACTGGTCCGACCGGCTGGCCGCCCGGCTGCTCGCCGACGGCCTGGCCCCCGAGGACCGGGTCGCCCTGGCGATGGACCGCGGCACCGAACTCGTCGTCGCCCAGCTGGCCGTCCTCAAGGCCGGCGGCGCCTACCTGCCCGTCGACCGGCGCGCCCCCGAGGAGCGCCGCCGCACCCTGCTGGAGCGGGCCGGCGCGGCCGCGACCCTGACCGCCGGACAGGTCGCCGCCGCCCGCGACGGAGCGGCCGCCCCGGACCTGCCGCCCGCCGACCCCGACCGGCTGGCGTACGTGATGTACACCTCCGGCTCCACCGGCGAGCCCAAGGCCGTCGCCGTCCGCCACCGCGATGTGGCCTCGCTCGCCACCGACAGCCGCTTCACCGGCGGCCGCTGCGCCCGGGTGCTGCTGCACTCGCCGGTCGCCTTCGACGCCGCCACCTTCGAGGTCTGGGCGCCGCTGCTGAACGGCGGCTGCGTCCTTGTCGCCCCCGACGGGCCGGTGGACGCCGCGCTGCTGCGCCGCCTCGCCGGCCCCGACGGGCCCACTGCGCTCTGGCTCACCGCCGGGCTGTTCCGGCTGCTCGCCCAGGACGCGCCGGACTGCTTCGGCGGCCTGCGGACCCTGTGGACCGGCGGCGACGTGGTGCCCGCCGCCGCCGTGCGCCGCGTCCTGGCGGCCTGCCCCGGGCTGACCGTGGTGGACGGCTACGGGCCCACCGAGACCACCACCTTCGCCACCGCCCACGCCCTGTCGGACGCCGCCGCGGTGCCCGACACCGTCCCGATCGGCCGCCCGCTGGACGACCGCCGGGCGCACGTCCTGGACGCCCGGCTGCGGCCCGTCCCGCCGGGCTGCGCGGGCGAGCTCTACCTGGCCGGCGAGGGCCTGGCCCGCGGCTACCTGGGCCGCCCCGGCGCGACCGCCGCCCGCTTCCTCGCCGACCCCTCCGGCCCGCCCGGTGCCCGGATGTACCGCACCGGGGACCTCGCCCGGCGCCGCCCCGACGGCACCGTGGAGTTCCTCGGCCGCGCGGACGACCAGGTGAAGATCCGCGGCTTCCGGGTCGAGCCCGCCGAGGTGGAGGCGGCCCTGGCCGCCCACCCGCTGGTCGCCGATGTCGCCGTGGTCGTCCGCGAGGACCGGCCCGGCGCCCGCCGGCTGGTCGCCTACGCCGTCGGCACCGACGGCGCCCCCGACCCCGGCGAACTGCGGGACTTCGCCGCCCGCGCCCTGCCCGACTACCTCGTCCCGTCCGCCTTCGTCCCGCTCGACGCCCTCCCGCTCAGCCGCAACGGCAAGGTCGACCGCGCCGCCCTCCCCGCCCCCGAGGAGCGGCCCGGCGGGCGCCGCGAGCGGGTCGAACCGCGCACCGCGGCCGAACGCCGCACCACCGAGCTCTTCGCCGAGGTCCTCGGCATCCGCCCGCCCGGCACCGACGAGGGCTTCTTCGACCTCGGCGGCGACTCCATCCTCAGCATCCGGCTCGCCGCCCGCCTCACCGAGGCCTTCGGCACCGAGCTCGGCCCCCGCGCCGTCTTCGACCACCCCACCCCGGCCGGCCTGGCCCGGCTGCTCACCGAGGAGCCCGCCGCCCCGGCCCGCCCGCCCGTCGTCCCGGTGCCCCGCACGGGCGCCGCCCCGATGTCCCACGCCCAGCAGCGCCTCTGGTTCCTGGAGGAGTTCACGCCCGGCGTCTCCGAGAACGTCGCGCTCGCGCTGCGGCTGCGCGGCACCCTCGACACCGGCGCCCTCGGCGCGGCCCTGGACGCCCTGACGGCCCGGCACGAGTCGCTGCGCACCACCTTCGACAGCGTCGACGGCCACGGCGTCCAACTCGTCCACCCGCCGCACGCCGTGCCGCTGCCGCTGCACGACCTCTCCGGGCGGCCCGCCGACGAACGGCCGCGGGCCCTGCGCGACCTGCTCGCCGCCGACCGCGCCCGCCCCTTCGACCTGCGCCGCGGACCACTGCTGCGCGCCACCCTGGCCCGGCTGGCCGACCGCGAGCACGTGCTGGCGCTGACCCTGCACCACATGGTCACCGACGGCTGGTCCACCGGCGTGCTGCTCACCGACCTGGCCCACCTCTACCGCGCCGAACTCGGCTCCACCGAAGCCGAGTTGGCACCCCTGCCGGTGCAGTACGCCGACTACGCCCACTGGCAGCGCACCGCCGGGGCCCCCACCGGGGAGCAACTCGCCTACTGGAAGGGCCAACTGACCGGCGTGGTCCCGCCGCAGCTGCCCACCGACCGGCCCCGGCCCGCGGTGCGCACCGCCAACGCCGCCAACGCCGCCACCGTCCGACTGGAACTGCCCGCCGACACCGCCCGCCGGCTGGCCGAGGTCGGCCGGCGGCGCGGCGCCACCCTGTTCACCACCCTGGTCGCCGCCGCCCAGGCCTACCTGGCCCGGCTCTGCGGGGACACCGACATCACCGTCGGCACCATCACCTCCGGCCGGCACCGGCCCGAGGTCCAGCGGCTCGTCGGGTTCTTCGTCAACACCCTGGTGCTGCGCTCCCGGGTCGAGCCCGGACAGCCCTTCGACGCCCTCCTCGGCGAGGTGCGGCAGACCGTCCTCGACGCCTTCGCCCACCAGGACGTGCCCTTCGAGAAGGTGGTCGACGAAGTCCAGCCGGTGCGCGACACCAGCCGCAGCCCGCTGTTCCAGGTCCACGTGGTGCTCCAGAACGCGCCGTCCGCCGAACCCGACCTCCCGGGCCTCGACGTGACCGGCATCGAGCCCGACGCCGTACGGACGCCCTTCGAGCTGGTGCTGGAGTTCGTCGAGACCGCGAGCGGCGCCCTGCACGGCCTGTTCACCTACGACACCGACCTGTTCGACCCGGCCACCGTCGAGCGGATGGCCGGCCAGCTCGCCACCCTGCTCACCGCCGTCGCCGAGGACCCGTCCCGCGCCGTCGGCGCGCTGCCGCTGGCCGGCCCGGAGGAGTCGCCCGCCGAGCCGTACGGCGGCTTCCGGCCGGTGGCCGAGGCGACCCTGCCCGAGCTGTTCGAGCGCCGGGCCGCCGCCACCCCCGGGGCACCGGCCCTGCTCGACGGCGAACGGGAGCTGAGCTACGCCGACCTCGACCGGGCCGCCAACCGGCTGGCCCACCAGCTCATCCGGCGCGGCGTCGGCCCCGAGCGGCTGGTCGCCCTCGCCCTGCCCCGCTCGGCGGCCATGGTGGTCGCCCAACTCGCCGTCGCCAAGGCCGGCGGCGCCTTCCTCCCCGTCGACCCCGACTACCCGGCGCCCCGGCGGGAGTTCATGGTCCGCGACGCCGCCGCCCACCTGCTGCTCGACGACCCGGCCCAGGTCTGGGCCGCCGAGGGCCCGGACACCGCGCCCACCGACGCCGACCGCACCAGCGCCCTCACCCCCGCCCACCCCGCCTACGCCGTCTACACCTCCGGCTCCACCGGAACGCCCAAGGGCGTCCTGGTCACCCACCGCGGCCTCGCCGTCTTCGCGGCCGCCGCCGCCGAGCAGTACGCCGTCGGCCCCGGCGACCGGGTGCTCCAGTTCGCCTCGCCCAGCTTCGACGCCTCCGTCCTGGAACTGTGCATCTCGCTGCTCTCCGGCGCCGCCCTCGTCACCGGCGAGGAGGGGCCGCTGGTCGGCGAACGGCTCGCCGAGGCGCTGGCCGCCCGCCGGATCAGCCACACCCTGATCCCCCCGGCCGCCCTGGCCACCCTGGAACCCGAGACCGCCGCGGCCCTGACCGGGCTGCGCACCCTGGTCGTCGGCGCCGAGGCCTGCCCGGCCGACCTGGTCGACACCTGGGCCCCCGGCCGGCGGATGGTCAACTCCTACGGCCCCACCGAGGCCACCGTCGTCGCCACCTGGACCGGCCCGCTCGCCCCCGGCAGCGGCAGCCCCGCGATCGGCCGCCCCAGCGGCGCCACCCGCGCGTACGTCCTGGACACCGCCCTGCGGCCGGTGCCGCCCGGCGTCACCGGGGAGCTCTACCTGGCCGGCCCCGGCCTCGCCCGCGGCTACCTCGGCCGCCCCGGCCTCACCGCCCGGAGCTTCCTCCCCGACCCGTACGGCGCCCCCGGCGAGCGGATGTACCGCACCGGCGACCTCGCCCGCCGCGCCGCCGACGGCCAGCTCCGGTTCGCCGGCCGCGCCGACGAGCAGATCAAGCTGCGCGGCTTCCGGATCGAACCCGGCGAGATCGAGAGCGCCCTGCGCCGCAGCCCCCTGGTGCGCGACGCCGTCGTCACCGTCCGCGCCGACGGCCCGGGCGGCGGCCGGCTGGTCGGCTACGTCGTCCCCGCCGACGCCACCGCCGGCGCCCCCGCCCTCGACCTGCGGCTCCACCTCGCCGAGACGCTGCCGCCGCACCTCGTCCCCTCGGCCTTCGTCGCGCTGGAGCGGCTCCCGCTCACCCCCAACGGCAAGCTCGACCGGCGGGCCCTGCCCGACCCCGGTCCCGCCCAGGCCGCGGCCGGCCCCGGCCGGGCGCCGGAGACCGACCTCGAACGCCGGATCGCCCGGATCTGGGCCGACGTCCTCGGCCTCGACGAGGTCGGCGCCGACGACAACTTCTTCCTGCTCGGCGGCGACTCCATCCTCAGCATGCAGGTGGTCTCCCGGCTGCGCCGCGACGGCCTGCACCTGGCCACCCGCGACCTGTTCAGCCACCAGACCGTGGCCGAACTGGCCACCGTCGTGCGTACCGCCACCGAGCGCGCCGACGACGGCCCGGTGACCGGCGGCGTGCCGCTCACCCCCATCCAGGAGTGGTTCCTGACCACCCCGCGCGCCGCCCACCACCACTTCAACCAGTCCACCCTGCTCGAACTCGCCGCCGACTCCGACCCGGCGGCGCTGCGCACCGCGCTCGACGCCCTGCTGGAACACCACGACGCCCTGCGGATGCGCTTCACCCGCGACGAGGCCGGCTGGCACCAGTTCAACCCGCCGCCCGCCCCCGCCGAGGACCTCCTGGTCCACCACGACCTGACCGGGCAGGACGCCGGGGCCGCCGACGCGGCCATGGCCAAGGCCGCCGACGAGCTGCACGCCGGCTTCGACCTGGCCCGCGGCCCGCTGCTGCGCGCCGCCCTGTTCACCGGCCACCCGGAGCACCCGGCCCTGCTGCTCCTGGTCGCCCACCACCTGGTCGTCGACGCCGTCTCCTGGCGGGTGCTGCGCGACGACCTGGAGAGCGCCCACCGCCAGGCCGTCCAGGGCGGGCCGGTCACCCTGGGGGAGCGCGGCACCTCCTTCCGGTACTGGGCGCAGCGGCTCGCCGCCCATGTCGCCGAGGGCGGCCTGGACCACGAACTCCCGTACTGGGAGGAGGCGGTGAGCGCCCGGGCGGCCCTGCCCGGCAGCCCGTCCGGGACCGGCGGTCCGTCCGGTCCCGGCGGTGCCGAGACCGCGGCGGTCACCGTCGAACTCGACGAGGCCGACACCGAGGCGCTGCTGCGCGCCGCCCCCGCCGCCTACCGCACCCGGGTCAACGACGTGCTGCTGGCCGCCCTCGCCCTCGCCCTGGCCCGCTGGAGCGGGCAGCAGCGGATCGGCCTGGACCTGGAGGGGCACGGCCGCGAGGACCTGCTGGACGGCGTCGACCTGTCCCGTACGGTCGGCTGGTTCACCACCGTCCACCCCGTCACCTTCCACGTCCCCGACCCCGCCGAGCCCGGCCCGGACCGCGACTGGCGCGCCCTGGTGAAGTCCGTCCGCCGACAGCTGCGCGCGGTGCCCGGCAACGGCCTGGGCTTCGGCGCCCTGCGCACCTTCGGGACGCCCGGGGTCCGCGAGCGCCTCGCCGCCGGCGGCCACGGCCAGGTGGTCTTCAACTACCTCGGCCAGTGGGACGCCCGGCCCGAGGCCGCCGGCGACGGCCTGGTCCGCGCCGAACTCGGCTCCTTCGGCCAGGACCACGACCCCCGGGACGGCGGCTCCCACCCGCTGGAGGTGGTCGGCGCGGCCCAGCACGGACGCCTCGCCTTCACCTGGCACCACCGGCCCGCCGTCCACGACACCGGGGCCGTCCGCCGGGCCGCCGAGGACTTCGCCGCCGCCCTGCGGCAGATCGCCCGGCACGCCCGGGAAGGACGGTGACGACCCCGCCCACCCGCACCGACCCCGCCCACCCGTACCGACCCCGCCGAGACCGACCGACGATGACGAAGGAGCCCGACATGGACGAGAACACCCGCTACCAGGTGCTGCGCAACGACGAGGAGCAGTACTCCCTCTGGCCCGCCGACCTCGACGTCCCGGCCGGCTGGCAGCCCGTCGGCACCGAGGGCACCGAGGCCGAGTGCACCGCCTACGTCGACGAGGTGTGGACCGACATGCGCCCGAAGAGCCTGCGCGAGCGCATGGAGAACGCCCGAGCCTGACCGGCCGCGGGGACGGGGCCGCCGGCCGCGCCGACCGGCCCCGCCCCACGGCTGCCGCACCACCGAACCACCACGACCCAAGAGGAGAGCGGCATGACCCCTCAGCTGCGCACCGAGCACCTGGAGTTCATCCCCTACCGGCCCGAGGACGAGGACGCCTTCGTCTCCCTGCTCCGCAACGCGGACGTGTGCCGCTGGATGGGCCAGGACCTGGTGCCCGAGCCGGACATCCGCACGCTGTTCCGCGCGATCCTGACCGACGTCTACCCGCAGCACCTCTTCGACATCTGGGGCCTCTGGCTGGACGGCGCGTACGCCGGCCACGCCGAGGTCAAGCGCACCGGGAACGTCGACGGCCACGAGCTGGTCACCGCGCTGGCCCCGGAGTTCTGGGGCCGGGGCCTGGGCGCCGAGGTGGTCCGCGGCCTGATCCGCTACGCCGGCGACGAACTGGGGCTCAAGGAGGTCTACGGCATGGTCGGCGCGGAGAACACCCCGAGCCTGGCGATGTGCCGCCGGCTCGGCTTCCGCCACCTGCGCGACGTCGTCGGGGACGACGGCTCGGTGACCAAGCTGCTCGCCGTCTCCACCACCGACCCGGCCTGAGCCGCCCGGGCCCGCGGCGCGCTCGGCCGTACGGTGAGGGTGCCGGAGCCGCCGGCACCGTCGCCACCAGGAGGCCGCCGTATGCGGGACCGACCGACCGCGGGGCTCGACCTGCCGCCCGAGGACCGGGCGGGCGCGCCGCTGACGGGCTGGACCCGTCGGCACTGGATCGCCGTCGCGGACCACCTGCTGGCGTCCCTGCGGCCCTACCGCAGCCCGCTCGGGGCGCGGATCTCGCCACCGGGGCGCGGCAGCTGGTCGGGCGGCGACACCGACGGCCTGGAGGGCTTCGCGCGGACGGCGGTGCTGGCCGCCGTCCGGCTGGCGGCCGGCGACGAGCCGGCGCGCGGCCGCCTCGGAGAGCTGGCCGACCAGGTCACCGCCGGGCTGCTCGCCGGCACGGACCCCGGCGGGCCGGAGCGCTGGCCGCCCGTCACCGACTACTCCCAGCAGATCGTCGAGGCCGCGTCGCTCGCGGTGGCCCTGCACGAGTCCCGCCCGTGGATCTGGGAGCGGCTGACCCCCGGTCAGCGCGAGCAGGTGGTGGGCTGGCTCGGCGGGACGGTCGGCCGGGGCGTCCGGGAGAACAACCACGTGCTCTTCCAGGCGGTGGTCGGCGAGTTCCTCGCCTCCGTCGGCGCCGGGCACGACCGGTCCGAGATCGAGGACCGGCTGGACCGGATCGAGCCGTGGTACTCCGGCGACGGCTGGTACCTGGACGGGCCGGAGACCCGCCACGACTACCGCTCGGGCGGCCCGCGGGAGTTCGCCGTCGGCCCGGAAGCGGCCTACGACGCCGGCCGCCGCTTCGACCACTACAACGCCTGGGGGTTCCACCTCTACCCGCTGCTCTGGGCGCGGATCGCCGGGGAACGCGCCGGGGCCAGGGCGGCGCTGTACCGCGAACGGCTGCACCGCTTCCTCGCCCAGTACCGCTGGCTGTTCGGGCCGGACGGCGCGGTGCTCCACCAGGGTCGGTCGCTGAGCTACCGCTTCGCCTGCCTGGCCCCGTTCTGGCTCGGGGCGCTGGACGACGCGACCCCGCTCACCCCGGGGCAGACCCGCCGCCTGGCCTCCGGCGTGCTGCGGCACTTCACCGAGCGGGGCGCGCCCGACCCGCGCGGCCTGCTCCCGCTCGGCTGGTACGGGGAGCAGAGCGCGGCCGCCCAGGTCTACAGCTCGCCCGGCTCCCCGTACGCGGCGGCCATGGGGTTCCTGGGGCTGCTGCTCCCGGCCGGCCACCCGGTGTGGACGGCGCCCGAGGAGCCGCTCGCGGGGGAGCGCGCCGACCTGACGGCCGCGCTGCCCGTCCCCGGGTTCCTCGTCCACCGGACCGCCGCCGACGGGCTCGTCCGGGTGCTCAACCACGGCTCCTGCTACCTGACCGCCCCGCCGGCCGTCGAACGCGACGAGCCGCACTACGCCAGGCTCGCCTACTCGACCCGCACCGGGCCGGTGATCGGCCCGGAGGCGCCACGGATCGACAACCACCTGGCGCTGCTCCTGCCCGACGGCACCGCCACCCGCCGCGAGCGCATCCACCCGCTCGCCGTGACCGACCGGTACGCCGCCTCCTGGCACCGGCCGCTGCCCCCCGGCGGGCCCGTCCCCGGCGCGGCGCCGCCGCCCGTGGTGAGCGTCTCGGTGCCGGCCGGGCCCTGGGAGATCAGGGTGCACGGGCTGCGCCGGCCGCCCGGCTGGGGCCTGCGCGAGGGGGGTTACGCACTGGCGGCCGAGGCGGAGCCGGAGAAGGTCCTGCGGGAGCTTCCGGGCGCGGCCGTCCGGACGGCATCCGGCGCGAACGGGCCGGGGCTGGTCAGCGCGGTGCTCGGGCTGCACGGCTGGACGGCGGCGGAGGTGCACCGCCGCGAGCGGGCGAACGCCTTCGGCCACCGCTGCGCCGTTCCCCTCCTCGTGCTCCCGCCCGCTCCGGCACGGGTATGTGACGAGTCGTCAGGACAGATCGAGGTGGTGGTCGGCGCCGTGCTGCTGACCGGCGCGCCGGGGGCGCCCCCGGCACCGGAGGTGGCGGTCCGGGTGGCGGGCACCGAGGTCCGACTGACGTGGCCGGACGGGCGGGAACTGCTGGTCCGCCCGGTCCTGCCGTGGCAGGCCCCGGTCGACCGCGGTCCGGCGACCTGAGTTCAGCGCCGGCGAGGTCGCCTCCGAGGCCTGGGGGTCAGCGGTTCTTGAACTCCTCGATGGCGCTCCGGGTCGCCTGCCCCATCGCCTCGCTGCCGGCGTGCCCGGAGTCCTCGATGATGTGGAGCCGTGCCCCCGGCCACGCCTTCGCGAGCTTCCAGGCCGTCTGCACCGGGCAGCCCATGTCGTGCCGGCCGTGGACGAGCACGCCCGGGATGCCAGCCAACAGGTGGGCGTCGCGCAGCAGTTGGTCCTCCTCCAGCCAGGCGCCGTGGCTGAAGAAGTGGGCGCAGATCCGGACGAAGGCGATCCGTTCGTCCACCTCGCGGTCGCTGTACATGCCGGGAGAACCGTTGGGCTCGTTGGAGACGACCGCGTCCTCCCAGGCGAGCCAGTCGGCGGCGGCCTTCTCCCGGACGGCGCGGTCGGGGTTCTCCATCAGCCGCGCGTACGCCGCCAACAGGTCGCCGTCCCGCTCGTCTTCCGGGACGCCGTCGCGGAACCGGTCCCACGCCTCCGGGTGGAAGCGTCCGGCACCCCGGTAGAGCCAGTCGATCTCGGCCCGCCGGGCCGTCGTCACGGCCGGGATGACGATCTCGGTGACCCGCCCTGGATGCCGCTGCGCGTAGGCCAGGACGAGGGTCGACCCCCAGGAGGCGCCGTTCAGCAACCACCGCTCCACACCGAGGTGTTCGCGCAGCCGCTCCATGTCGTCGATCAGGTGCCGGGTCGTGTTCAGGCTCATGTCCGCCGCCGGGTCGCTGGCGTGCGGGGTGCTGCGGCCGCAGTTGCGCTGGTCGAAGCGGATCACCCGGTAGCGCTCCGGGTCCCAGGCCCGGGTCGGCCGTCGCGGCGCCCCCGCCCCCGGGCCGCCGTGGACGTTCAGGGCGGGCTTGCCGTCCGGGTTGCCGAGCTGCTCGTAGTAGAGGCGGTTGCCGTCTCCGGTATCCAGGAACCCGGTGTCGTACGGCTCGGTCGGAGGATAGAGGTCAACCATGACCGCCGATCGTACGCGGAGGCCGCAATGGGTGGAAGGCGCCGCTGGCGCTCCGCCCCGGGGCCGGTTCGCACTCGATTGGCTTCGGGTCAGGTCCGCTTGCGGCTCGCGATCTCGTCGGAGAGCCGCTGCACGTGGGCGGGGTCCACGTCCCGGGCGAGGGCGACGTAGTGGTCCATGACGGCCGGCCGGTAGCGCACGGGAAACGTCTGCCCCGGGGCGAGTCGGGTGATCTCGGTGATCGTGAGGTTCTCGTCCGCGATACCGCGGAACGAGATGCCGCCGATGGTCTCCACGTCGAGCATCAGGGCCACGCGTGGACTGCCGCCGCTGCTGATCTCCCGCCAGTCGACGAGAACGCCGAGCGCGAGCGCCCCCGTGCGCAGCTCCGCATTGCGCTTCCGTGCGTCCCTGCTCAGGACGGGGTTCGGGGCGATGCCCGGGAAGTCCGGCCCGACGCCGAGCGCTTCCCGACTCAGGTCGGGCCTGAGCCGCGCCGCCATGTCGTTGAGCTTCTTCTCCGAACCGAACATCCTGTCCCCTCCCTCACGCCGGTGCCGGAATCCCGGCCCGGCGCTTCGCGTTGGCCGCGATTGTACGTCGCGGCCGTTCCCGGCCTCCGGCGCATCACCCCGCCCCGACGGGGTCGCCTGATCGATGGTGACCCCGACGGTGCGTCCTGTGGCAAGACCGTGCGGATTCCCGTCGTCAGGCCGCCGCGGGACCGTCCGGGGGCATGGTGGTCCGGCAGCCGGCGAGGAGGCGGGAGACCATGGCCCGCGCATGCTCGCGGTCGTAACCCGGGCCCAGGATGCACAGGTTGCCGACCGCGCGCATCAGCGTGTACGCGGTGACGTCCGGGTCGAGTTCGCCCCGGGCCGCGGCGGCGTCGAGGAGCGAGGCGCAGGCCGGGACCAGCGTGTCGAGCATCAGGGAGTGCAGGCTCTGCAGGCCGGGGTCCTCGGACTGGAGCGCCGCCCCCAGTCCGTGCTTCGTGACCAGGAACTCCACGAACGCGTCCATCCACCGCTCCAGGGCCTCGCCCGGCCTCGGCGACCCCGCGAGGTCGGCGGCGAGTTGCGCGCACTCGTCCACCTGGTGCCGGTAGACCGCGACGACCAGCTCCGCCCGGGAGGGGAAGTGGCGGTACACGGTGCCCAGGCCCACGCCGGCCCGGCCGGCGATGTCGCGGATGGGCGCCTGGACGCCCTGTTCGACGAACACCTGCGCCGCGGCCGCGAGCAGGGACTGGCGGGTGCGCTGTGCGCCTGCCGCTCTGGAGCCGGCCGATGGGGACAAGGTCTCACCTCTGGTTCGCGGAACATTGTTCCGCTAATGTGAGCGGAACATCGTTCCGCCAAGTATGCGGCACGCGTCCTCCCGACAGAGAGTCCGCACATGCTCACTCCCGCGCAATCCCGGACGAAGACCGTCGCGGTCAAGCCCATCACCGTTCCCGCCGGCGAGCGGACGGTGCCCCTGCAGGTCAAGGTGACCGCACCGGCCGAGGGCCGCGGCCTCCCGGTCATCGTGTTCTCCCACGGCAACGCGTGGTCGATGGACGGCTACGAGCCGCTGGTCGACCGCTGGGCCGCCGCTGGCTTCGTCGTCGTGCAGCCGACCCACCTGGACTCGCGCCGCAATGCCATAGGGTTCGACGATCCGAGGTTCGGCACCATCTGGCGCGTGCGCGTCGACGACCTCCACGCCGTGCTGGACCACCTCGACGCCGTCCTGGCCGAGGCGGGCGACCTGATCGACCGCGCCGACCGAAGCCGTGTCGCCCTCGTCGGGCACTCCTGGGGCGCCCAGACCGTCGGCGCCCTGCTGGGCGCCCGGGTGTTCGACGCCGACGGCGTCCCGGGCGGGGACCTCTCCCACGGCGGAGCGACGGCGGGCGTGCTCATCGCGGCGACCGGCACGGGCGACTCGCTCACGCCGTTCGCCGTCGAGCACCTGCCCTTCATGCGGCCGGACTACTCCACCATGACCACGCCGGCGCTCGTCATCGCGGGCGACAGGGATCAATCGAGGATGTCCACGCGCGGACCGGACTGGTTCCTCGACGCCTTCGACCTCAGCCCCGCCCCCAAGCGGCTCCTCGTCGTCCCCGGCGGGGAGCACACCCTGGGCGGCATCGCCGGGGAGGCCGTGAGCGAGACCACCGACCCGGACGCCGACCGGGTCGCCCTCGTCGCCGACGCCGTCGCCGCGTACCTCCTCGACGCCCTCGGACTCGGCCCCGGTGCGTGGTCCCGCTTCCGCGCCGACACCGAAGCCGCCGGGAAGGCGTCCTTCCGGCACAAGGACTGACCCCGGCCCGCATTCGCCGCCCCGCGGGATTCCCCGGGTCGTGATCCCCGTGCGAGGCCGGCGCCAAGGCGTTCACCGGGCGTAGTCGACCTCGGGGAAGTCGGGGGACGGGCCGTCGAGCAGCCGCCCCTGGTCGCGGAGGTGGAGGTCGAAGAAGGCGCGCGGGTAGGCGCGTTGGAACGCCTGTGCCCGGTGCCCGGGAATCGTCCCGACATCCTCCTCCAGGTCGGACGCCGACCTGCCCAGGAGGGGGGCGAGCAGCGGCAGGATCAGCACGTCGTCGCCGAACGACTGGTGCGCGGCTCCCCGTACGGTCAGGTGCAGGCGCCAGCCGCGCAGGTGCGACCAGAACGCGCGCAGGGCGGGGTTGTTCTCCATGCCGCCCTTGCCGGGGGTGTCCACGACCAGGAACGGACGGTCGAGCCCGGCGTCCACCACCGGGCCCGCCGCACCCCCGTCCAGGCTCATGCCCGCCGTGATCCGCCCGTCGGTGAGCATCGTCGCGGCGGTGGTGGCGCCGCCCAGGGAGTGGCCGAGCATCCCGACGCGCCGCGGGTCGAGCGCCCCGCGCAGGCCGGCGGGCAGCGGGGTGCGGCAGACGCCGGGGTGGCCACCCGCGCGGAGGACGGCGAGCCGGTCCAGGACGAGGCGGATGTCGTCGGTACGGACCGCGAGGGCCTTGGCGTAGTCGCTGATCCCGCCCGTCGGGTTCGTCTCGACGCGTCCGCCGGGGAAGGCGACCGCCGCCGCGTCGTAGGTGTGGTCGACGGTGACCACCACGAAGCCGTGACTGGCGAGGTCCTCCACGACGCCGGTGCCGAACGACCGTGACGCGTCGGCGCCGGGGGAGTAGAGCACGACGGGCAGGGGGCCGGGTGGGCCGCCGACGGGAGCGCCCTCGTGGCCGTGGGTGGCTCCCAGCCGTACCCGGCCGGGAGGCAGGCCGAGGATGCTCAGGTACCGGTCGGCCGCCGCCGGAGGCATCCAGGGAACGGTGGGGCGGTCCGCGCGGCCGCGGGCGGGGTACCAGACGCTGATCATCAGCTCACGGCAGGGGCGGGAGGGCACCCAGGGGTCCGGCCGCGTGGTGTCGGCCAGGTGCAGCGCGACCGTGCCCAGCGGGTACGGTCCGTTCGGGGCGGGCAGTTGGAACCGCACGGGTTCCTCCTGCCCCGGTCGCGCGACGGCCGCCGGCGCGAGCGGACCCGGGATCAGGGCGGCGGCCAGTGCGGCGCCCGAGGACAGCAGTGTTCTCCGGTTCATGCGTTCCACTGTTCCGGCCGACGAGCCGGGCGGCTTCGCCCCCGGGGAGGAACCCGGTGTCAGCCCAGGAGGGTACGACGGGCATCGGTCGCGCGGATGACTCAGCCCGTGAGATGACGTCCTCCGGGCTGACGGGCCCTGGGCCCCGCTTGGATAGCGTGGCCGGCATGGGTGACGGTGAGTCACGGCCGCTGGTGGCCGGACGTCTGCGGGACGGACAGTGGCAGGGCGTGGACACGGTCGCGGCCGTGCTCCTCGCCCTGGCGTTCGGCGTGAGCGAGACGCTGAGCGGTGGCTGGGGCGCGGGGGTCGTGGCGGCGGTGGTCTGGCTGCCGGTCGCGGTGCGGCGCAGGTGGCCCGTCCGGGTTCTGTACACGGTCCTGGCCGGAGCGGTCCTCGCCGTGGTGTCCACCGGATGGGAGGCGTCCTGGGTCCCGGTCGGGACCGCCCTGTACACGGTGGCGGCGCGGGAACCGCGGCGCCGGTCCGCGACGGCGCTCGGCTGCTCGCTGGGCGCCGTCGCGGCGGCCATGGCCCTCGGACCGCGACCGGTCCCGGCCTCCGAGGTCGCGGGGGGCTTCGTCTTCGCGTCCCTGATGATGGCCCTGCCCTGGCTGGTGGGCACCGCGCTGAGGGAGCAGCGGTCGTACGCGGAACTCGCCGCCCGGCAGGCCGTGACGGACGAGCGCCTGCGGATCGCCCGCGAGCTCCACGACGTGGTGGCCCACCATCTGACCGTCATCACGGTCCGGGCCGAGGTGGCCCGCGCGGTGGCCGCCACCAACCCGGAGGAGACCGAGCGGACCCTCGCCCTGGTCGGGACGGCGGGCCGGACGGCGCTCACCGAGATGCGCCGCATGCTCGGCGTGCTGCGCTCACCCGGTGACGGAGCCGAGCTCGGGGCCGCCCCCGGTCTGGCGGACCTGCCCGCGCTCGCGGCCGGCGCGGGCCCGCGCGTGGAGCTGTCCGTCGACCCGGACCCACCGCTCCCCCCGGGGGTGGAACTGGCGGTCTACCGGATCGTCCAGGAGGCCCTCACCAACGTCGTCAGGCACGCGGGGTCGGCGGACTGCCGGGTGAGCCTGTCCCGGGTGGATCCCGAGGCGGTCGAGATCGAGGTCGTCAACGACGCGCCGGCCCGGCTGCCGTCTCAGCTCCCGTCCCGGTTCCCGTTCCGGCGTCTCGGCGGCGGGCACGGGCTCGTCGGGATGCGGGAGCGGGCGGCCATGTGCGGCGGGACCTTCTCCGCCGGCCCCCTGGCGACGGGCGGGTTCCGGGTGCACGCGCGGCTGCCCTGCGGATCGGAGGCGGCACGGTGAACCGGCCGGTCCGGGTCCTCATCGCCGACGACCAGGCGCTGTTGCGGACGGGCTTCCGCCTGCTCATCGAGAGCGTGCCGGACCTCGCCGTCGCGGGCGAGGCCGCCGACGGGGAGCAGGCCGTCGAACTCGCCCTGCGGCTGCGGCCCGACGTCGTGCTGATGGACATCCGGATGCCCGGCATGGACGGTCTGGAGGCCACCCGGCGCATCTGCGCGGACCCGGACGCCGTCGGCACCCGTGTGCTGGTCCTCACCACCTTCGACCTGGACGAGTACGTGTACGCGGCACTCCGCGGCGGAGCCAGCGGATTCCTCCTGAAGGACATCCTCCCCGCCGACCTGCTGGCGGCCCTGCGGGTGGTCGCCGCCGGCGACGCCCTGCTCGCGCCCGCCGTCACCCGCCGGCTGATCCACGAGTTCGCCGGACGCCACGAGCCGCGCCCGCGGCTCGCCCGGGAGCTGGCGGGCCTGACCCCACGGGAACGGGAAGTCCTCCGACTGGTGGCCCGGGGACTGCCCAACCGCGGGATCGCCGACCATCTGGGGCTGAGCATCGCGACCGTCAAGACCCACGTCCGGCGGCTGCTGGCCAAGCTCGACGCCCACGACCGGGCCCAGCTGGTCGTCATCGCCTATGAGACGGGCGTGGTCACCGCGGGTGGGAACCCCCCGTCCACGGGCTGACGCCTCACCGGCCGGGACGGTGGACCTGATCTTCATCAAGAGCTCCGCCCCCGTTCCCCGCAGCCGACCACGAGCACCGTCGACGTGAGGACCTTTTCGGCGGCCGGGCCCGGGGGCCTGTCGTCACACGAGTCCGGCGATGCGCACGAGGTCCGCCATGTAGAACGTGCCGGGGTCCTTGCCGAACGTCGGCTTCCACGGGTTCGCCGAGTTCCTGCTGTTGTGGCTGAGGTACGAACC
This sequence comes from Kitasatospora sp. NPDC001119, assembly GCF_053598475.1. Taxonomy (NCBI): domain Bacteria; kingdom Bacillati; phylum Actinomycetota; class Actinomycetes; order Kitasatosporales; family Streptomycetaceae; genus Kitasatospora; species Kitasatospora sp. NPDC001119. Next base: position 199,395 of record NZ_JBSFKI010000004.1, on the reverse strand, counting down.
CGGGTCGGCCTTGATCAGTGCGGCGATCACCTCGCCGACGACGGCGCTGCCCAGGGTGCCGAGTTTGAGGCTGCCCACGTCCGACTTCTCTTCGAGCGCGCCCTCGCCCAGGACGTAGTACCAGGGCGGTACGTGGTCGAAGTCCTGCAGCCCGAAGTCCTTCGGCGTGTAAGGATCGTGGCCCGAGCTGTACTTCGCGTACACCTCCTTGGCGAGGTCCTCCCCGGAGGGCAGCCCCTTGCTGCCGTCCTTGCGGACGAAGGAGTTCGCGCGGCGCAGGTTCCGGATGGCGATGGAGAGCAGCGGCGAGTAGAGCTGGCCCTGGTAGGGGTTTCCGTCCGGGAGCCCTTCCTTCTCCGTGGAGTCCTCCAGCCACGTCAGGGGGCTGTCGATGGGCGGCGGCATCTGGAGGAAGGCGTGGATGATCTTCCTGTCGAACCTCTTCGCGTACTGGGGTTGCTGCGTGGCCCCCGGGATCACGAAGAACTGGTGCCAGTCGATGACCTGTTCGGTGCGCAGCGGCGAGAACGGTCTGCGGAAGTTGAAGAGGTGGCCGGTCGTGGTGTTGTTGAGGCGGTACTCCTCGACCGGCAGCGAATGCAGCCGGTAGGCGGCGGCGGTGAATTCGAGGGGCAGCGCGACCGGCTTGTCCTGCGGGGGGTTGAAGAGGAGGAAGGGGGCTTCCTTGTTCTCGGCCGCCGCCTTGACCTTCGCGTACACCGAGTCCTTCACGATCCTGGGAAGCCAGTCGTTGAGGATCATCCACTGGTAGTGCCAGACGACCTGTTGCTTGGCCGTGTCGAAGAGGGCGACGTCCGGGACCGAGCCCTTCAGCATGTCGACCACGGCGTTGTGGAACAGCATGAAGGCGTGGTGGATCTGGATCGAGATGATGGTGTTGTCGTTGCGCGGGTCGGCGATGACCGGGACGCCCTGGGGGTTGCGGGGCACGTCGTAGTCGCGGTTCGGGTCGATCCAGAACTTTCCGACGTCGAGGTTGTCGTAGAACGCGAACGACTGGGTCTTGGGACCGAGTCCGTAGACGTGGGAGAGGTCGACCCTGGCGCTGCGGAAGTTCGTCGTGTCCCCGATGGTGTTGCTGTCGAAGGTCACGTCGGCCTGGAAGGTGATGTTGTGGTCGAGGAACTGGCCGAGGTAGGTGTAGCCCGCCGGGATGCCGGCCTCGGCCGGGGCCGTCGACGGCTTCGACGGCTTCGCCAGGTACTTGTCGTCGATCTTCTCGCCGAGCTCGGCGCACTGCCTCTTGTCGAACGGGAGCGGGGGGTTGAGGTCCATCTGACCGCCGGGCGCGCCGAGTTCCTCGATCAGATCGTCGCCCGGCACGTACCCGTGCAGCGCGGGGAACAGCCACGTGTAGGTGCCGGTCTCCACCACCGTGTCCCGGAACGCGACCGGGGTGTGCGGCTCCGCGGGGCGGGTGCCGTCGCCCAGGTCCAGGCGCAGCGGACAGCCGTGGCCGGTGAAGGTGGGGTCGGCGACCCGGAGGCCGTCCGGATTCAGCGCTGCTTGTCCGTCGTGGCCCAGGAGTTGGTCGAGGAGCCGGGCGCGGGCCTCCTCCCGTCGGGTGGCGACGTCGTTGGCGGGCGCGTCGGCCGTCGTGGTGTCCGTGGTCATCGGAGGACTCTTCCTTCCGTCGTCCGGGTGACGGCGCAGGGGGCGCTCTCACCCGGGGGCTTCACGGCCGACTCGGTCACGGCCGCTCCGCACGCATGCCCGCACTCCGCCGTGCGGGTAACCCCGGCCGCCGAACACCACCGCAAAGGCCCGGTGCCTTGACCCGGGCAGCCCGCCCGGGGTGGTGGGCGGTCACCTGTCGGCCCACGATCGGACCGGATACAGCACTTCGGTCCGGAGTTCCTCGGGGCGTGAGCCCGCGGGCCGGTCGCTCCGGGTAGTCGTACCGCACCGGGTTGCGATCGTGGACGGGATGGTGTGCGCTGGGAAGTGTGCGAACCGTCGGCCGGCCGGGCCGGACCCTCGCTCCGGACCCCGGCGGCGCCGAAAGCGGGACGAGGGCGAAGGAGGCGACGGACACCTCGAACGGGGGCAAGCCGGCCGTGACGGACTGACCGGCCGGCGGTCAGGATCCGCAGGGCGAGTCCGGAGATCAGATCATGGGAATAGAATTCACGGTCGTCGATGCCGTCCCATATGAGCACGGCCGCAGCACGGAGCCATTGATATGGCATGGTACTGCCACCTTCAGTCACCCCGTGAAGAATGCCGAAGCCGCTATCCAGGCGTTCTCCCTTGAATTCCTGAGGGGGCCCTACAATCCCGGTGAAGCCCCCTACGGCAAGGAGCACGTCGATTGCTCCGTGGGGAAACTGGCCGGTAATACCGCCGCGGTCCAGGTGACGTTCCTGCTGCGCCCGCGGGACGCCGGCCCCGACTACAACTTCCAGGCCTCGGCGCGGATCCTGGTCATCGCCGAGACGGGTGGGATGTAGCGGGAAACGGGAAGGGAAGACAGTGACCGGAGTGAGTGTGGCGCCGATCATCCAGGTCGAGCAGTGCCATTTCGACTTTCCGCGGTCCAGCGACGCATCCGTCAGGACCCTGACGCAGCAGTTCTCGTTCGAGCAGTGCGTCAACAGGGCGGTCGCCTTCGTGTCCGGCTACTCCGGGCACTACACCGATGATCCGAACCTGAACATCGGAAGGATCCATGTGAAGGCGGAGGCCAGCCTTGAGGACGCCCAGAAGGGTGAGATCCTGGTGACGTGTGAATGGGCATTCGATCCCCAGGCCAGCAGCTTCCCGTCGGCCGGGGAGGTCTGGGTGACCGTGCTGGGCTGGTGAGCGGTGTGGAGACCGGAGGCAGCGGCGGCCGGCTGGACGTGACGGCCGAGGACGTCCCGGCCGACCCGGGTTCCGTGGTCACCGCCGCGTTCCGGGTGGTCGACGCGCGGGAGGGGGTCGCGGGAGCGGACCTCGTCCTCACCGCCGATCCGGGGCTGACCTTCGAGGAGGACGTCGTGGGGTTCAGCCGGAACGGAGGCCGGCCGGGGACCTTCCGGGGCGAGCGGTCGCCGGGGAATTCCACCCTGAGGTGCGCGGGCGCCCATCTCGACGTCTACGACAGCGGGGACCGGATCGACCTCGATGTCGCCGTCCGCGTCGGCAGCGGGCTCTCCTCCGGCGATCCCAAGGTTCGGCTGGCCGTCACGAGCCCGCCGGACTGCCCACCGGAGACCTACGGGTCCGGAGACGTGACCGTTCACGTCAAGCGACTCGTTCCCCGCATCGACAGGGTCGACCCCCCTGACGTGGAGGAACGGGGGCCGGTCACTTTCGAGGGCAGCAATCTCGGCCTGGTGCGCTGGGCGGTGTTCGCGGACGAAGACGGCAGGACGGTCATCACGGATGCCAAGGGTAGCGATGTCGGCTACCTGGCGACGTCGAAGCGCCCGCCGGGGCTGGCCAACGGGTGCGGAAAGGTCTGGCTCTCCACTGCCGATACGCAGAACGAGATCGCGCCGGGCAACACGAGCAATAGTCTGGACATCGTCTTCGAGAATCCGTAGCGGCATCGCGTGTCCCGCCGGATCGGGTTTCTCCCGGGCCGTGCGCAAAGGGGAGTGCTGCGCCCACGTCCCGACAGGGGCATTTTATCAATGATTCGTCAGCGAATCATCTTGGTGGTGATGTTGTTGATGTATCTCCATGAAACTGTGTTTCCCGACCGAATGGGGTTGCCCAGCCGCCGGTGGGCTTTTAGATTGGATTCAGGTCTTGCTCCACCGGGGCTAATTCCGACCGACGGCACGCGTGAGAGAAGAGGAGGCGAGACAGGATGGGCATGCACATTACCTCCGTTTACCCGCCCCAGGTCGAGGCGGGCGGACCGGTTCATCTGGAGGGCAGTGACCTCGGCCTGGCGCGCTGGGCGGTGTTCACGGACGAAGACAGCAAGCACAGCCTGACCGTGCCCGCGACCGGGGTGGACGTCGGCAGGGCGGCCGACTCGGTATGCCCCGACGGTCTGGATACGAGTGAGGGGACGATCGCCCTCTCGGACGCCAAGACGAAGGATCAGGTCAATTCGTCGAACACCAGCAATTCGGTACCCCTCGGCTTCGTCGCGCGGTGACACCGCGCGCCTGCGTACGAAAAGCGCAGGGGTGATACGGATCCGCCCGCCATCCTGTGATGACGGGCGGATTCGACCTCGGACCCGTGTCCAAGGCATCGGCAAGCCGAGGTGTTCGTAGCACCGCGCGTCCGTCTCGCTAGGACCGCCGGAGTCCGAGGGCCGCGCGGATGCGGCCGGCGACCGCCCGCAGGACGGCGAGGTCGTGGGTGCCGGGCAGGGGCGGGGCCGGTTCGCCGCGCTGGGCGGCCCGGTGGCTGTCGAGGAGGTGCTGCTGCAGTGCGTTCATGTCCTCACCCTGCGCCCGGCGCGCCCCTCCCGTCCCGTCGATTGACGGTACTGGTCAAACGACGGGACGGCGCCGCCGCCCGATCCGGCACCATGGTGGGGTGAGCGTGACCATAGACATCACCGGACTGCCGCACGAGCGGATCATCTTCTGCCCCTCGCCGCTGGCCGAACTCGGCAACGCCCTGCACGCGCTGGCCGAGCCCGCTCACCACCCACGCCTGCACGCGTGGACGACGGCGACCTCCGCCACGCTCGAACCGGAGCTCGCCGACCGGCTCGTCGAGGCCGACTTCATGTGGCGCTCGACCCGCTCCGACTTCCTGATGCCGCCCCGGCCCCGGGAGACGCTCGCCGAGGAACTGGACGACCTCGACCAGCTGGACGACGAGACCTTCGTCGGCTCGGCCCTGGAGATCTCCTGCAACAGCAGCCGCTACTCGCAGGGCATGCCCTCGCCGCTGACCGACGGCCGGTCGCGGCGCCGCGCGCTCGACCTCGCCGCCGCGCGCGGCCCGCGCCAGGCGGCCTTCGTCGAACGGACGCTCGCCGACCCCACCGGCACCCGCGCCTGGATCCGGCGCCTCCTGGAGGACTGCGACCGGGCGTTCTTCGCCGACGCCTGGCGCCGCGTCCAGGTCCAGCTCGCCGCCGACGCCCGGCACAAGACCGACCTGCTGCGCCGCAAGGGCCTGGCGGAGGCGCTCGCGGCGACCTCCTCCGTACTGAGCCTGGAGGAGGACGGGCACGGCACCCGCATCGTCGTCGACAAACTGGTGCACGGCCGTACCGAGGCCGGCAGCACGGGCGTCACCCTGCTGCCGACCGTCTTCGGCTGGCCGCACTTCTTCGCCCTGTACGCGCCGGGCTGGCAGCCCGTGATCCAGTACCCGGCCGCCGCCCACGAGGTCGGCGGCGCCGAGTCGGTGGAGACGGTGAAGCTGCGCCTGGAGGCGCTGACCCACCCGATGCGGATGAACCTGTGCCGCCACCTCGCGCGCGGGGCGTACTCGACGAGCGAGCTGGCCGACTCACAGGACATCACCGCACCGGAAGTCTCCCGCCACCTCGCCGTCCTGCGCAAGGCCGGGCTGCTCACCACCCGCCGCCGGGGCCGCTACGTCCTCCACCAGCTCGACCTGTCGGTCGTGGCCCGGATCGGCAGCGACTTCCTGGAGTCCGTCCTGCGTTAAGTGTGCTGTCCCGGGAGGTCAGGCCTGGGCGGCGCCGACCAGCGGGCGGTGGCAGGCCACCGTGCGGCCGGGTGCCACTTCCCGGTGGCGGGGCTCCTCGGTGGCGCAGCGGGAGTCGGCCAGGGGGCAGCGGGTGCGGAAGCGGCAGCCGCTGGGCGGGGCGAGCGGGGAGGGCGGGTCGGCGGGGAGCAGGCCGGTGTCGCGCAGCGGGCGGCCGGGTTCGGGGACGGCGGCGAGCAGGGCGGCGGTGTAGGGGTGGGCCGGGGCGGCGAGCACGGCCTCGGTGGGGCCGCGCTCGCAGACGCGGCCGAGCTGGAGCACGGCCACCTCGTCGCTCACCGCCCGGACCACGCCGAGGTCGTGGGAGATGAACAGGCCGGCCAGTCCGCGCTCCTCGGTGAGCCCGCGCAGCAGGTTGAGCACGGTGGCCTGGGCCGAGACGTCGAGCGCGGAGACCGCCTCGTCGGCGATCAGGACGCGCGGCCCGGCGGCCAACGCCCGGGCGATGGCGACCCGTTGGGCCTGTCCGCCGGAGAGCTGGTGGGGCCGGCGGTCGCCGAACAGGGCGGGCGGCAGGCCGACGGCCTCCAGCTGCCGGGTGACGGTCTCCTCGCGGTCGCGGGCCGGGTCGGGGTGGGCGTCGAGGGGTTCGGCGACGAGGTCGCGGACCCGGCGGCGCGGGTTGAGGGAGGAGAGCGGGTCCTGGAAGACCATCTGGAGGCGGGGCCGGACGGCCCGCAGGGCGCGCGGGGAGAGCGCGGCGAGGTCGGTGCCGTCGAGGGTGACGGTGCCGGTGGTGGGCGGGGGCAGCCGCAGCAGGGCCTTGGCGATGCTGCTCTTGCCGGAGCCGGACTCGCCGACCAGGGCGAGGGTGCGGCGCGGGTACAGGGCCAGGTCGACGCCGCTGACGGCGTGCAGCGGGCCGGAGCGGGTGCGGTGGACGACGCTCAGGCCGGTGGCCTCCAGGACGGGCCGTCTTGGTGTGGCGGCGTCGGGGCCCACGGCTTCGGGGGAGGTGGTCATGCCGCGGGCTCCAGTTCGTCGGGGGTGGTGATGTCGGCTTCGGTGAGCGGGAAGTGGCAGTCGGCGGTGTGGCCGTCCGCCGAGGTGTGGGCGGGCGGCGCGGTCGTGGTGCAGAGCTCCGTCGCCCGTTCGCAGCGCGGGGCGAAGGGGCAGCCGGGGGTGGGCCGGGTGAGGTCGGGCGGCGAGCCGGGGATGGCGGGCAGGGTGCGGCGCAGCGGCCCGGTGACCCGGGGGACGGAGCGCAGCAGGGCCGCGGTGTAGGGGTGCCGGGGGTCGCGGGTGACGGCCTCGGTGGGGCCGGTCTCGACGATCCGGCCGCCGTACATGACGGCGATGCGCCGGGCCCGCCCGTACAGCAGGCCGATGTCGTGGGTGATCAGCAGGGTGGCCAGGCCCCGTTCGACCCGGTGCTGGTCGAGCAGGTCGAGGACGGTGCGCTGGACGGTGACGTCGAGGGCGGTGGTGGGTTCGTCGGCGAGCAGCAGGGCGGGTTCGCCGGCCAGCGCGGCGGCGATGCCGACGCGCTGGCGCAGGCCGCCGGAGAGCTCGTGCGGGTGGGCGCGGGCCCGCCGGGCGGGGTCGGGGACGTCGACGGCGGCGAGCAGTTCGGCGGCGGTGCGCAGCCGTTCGCGCCGGGAGAGGCGGCGCCGGTTGGTGATCGACTCGGTGACCTGGTCGGCGATCCGGACCACCGGGTTGAGCGAGGTCATCGGGTCCTGGTGGACCATGGCGATGCCGGTGCCGAGCAGTTCGGCGCGGCGGGCGGGGGTGGCGGCGAGCAGGTCCTCGCCGTTCAGCCGGATCTCGCCGGTGGCGACGGCCCTGGTGGTGCGGGACTCGACGCCGAGGACGGTGCGGGCGAGCACGGACTTGCCGGAGCCGGACTCGCCGACCACGCCGAGGCACTCGCCGGCCGCGATGCTCAGGCCGACGCCGTGCAGGACGTGCAGGGCGCGGCCGTCGGGGGTGTGCAGGACGGTGTCCAGCGAGCGGACGTCGAGGACGGGGGCGGAGGTCATCCGCGCACTCCCTTCGTGGTGGGGGGCTTCGGGGCGGTGGGCTTCGGGGCAGTGGGCTTCGCGGCGGCGGGCTTCGCGGCGGCGGGAGTGCCCGAACGCAGCTGCTCCCCGAGGTAGTTGAGGGCGAGGACGGTCAGGCAGAGCACCGCCGCGGGCGCCAGCGAGATCCACGGCGCGCTGCCGAGCGCGGTGCGGCCCTCGGCGATGATGCCGCCCCAGGAGGGCTCCGGCGGGCGCAGCCCGAAGCCGAGGAAGCTGAGCGAGCCCTCGGCGACGATGGCGACGGTGGTGGCGGTGAAGGCGAAGGTGAGGGCGACCGGTACGACGTGCGGGACGATCTCGCGGCGCAGGATCCGCAGCGGGGCGGTGCCGATCATGCGGGCTGCCTGGACGAAGCCGCGCTCGCCGAGCGAGAGCACGACGGCGCGCACCACCCGGGTGAAGTGCGGGACGGTGAACAGCCCGATCAGGGTGCCGATCACGGTGAGGCTCGGGCCGCGCAGCGAGACCGTGATCATCACCAGGATCAGGCTGGGCACGGACATCAGCAGGTCGGTCGCGAAGCCGATCGCCTTGTCGACCGGGCCGCGGAACCAGCCGGCGGCGAGGCCGAGCGCGCCGCCGCCGAGCAGGCCGACCAGGATGGTCAGGGCGGCGACGGTGAACGAGGCGCGGGCGCCGGCGACGGTGCGTTGCAGGACGTCCCGTCCGGCGGCGTCGGTGCCCAGCCAGTGGCCGGGGCCGGGGGCGGCGGAGGGGTGGGCGAAGTCGCCGTGCAGCGGGTCGAAGCCGGGCAGCAGGGGAAGCAGCAGGGCTGCGAGGGCGACCAGGGCCAGCCAGGCCGCGGCGGCGAGCACACCGGCCGGGGGCCGGCGCCGGACGGTGCGGGCCTGAAGAACGGTGACGACGGTGGTCTCAACGGTGCTCATGGGCGATCCTCGGGTCGATCGTGCGGTACAGCAGGTCGACCGCGAAGGTGGCCGCGACCACGCCGAGGGCGCTGACCACCACGACGGCCTGGACGACCGGGAAGTCCCGGCCGGCGATGGCGGCGGAGGCCAGGCTGCCGACGCCGGGCACCGCGAACAGCGACTCGACCAGCACCGACCCGCCGAGCGAGGTCCCGATGCCGATCCCGATCAGCGTCACCAGCGGCAGGCTGGACGGCCGCAGGGCGCGGCGCAGCAGCAGCCGGGTGGTGCCCATGCCGCGGCTGCGGGCGGCGGCGATGTACGGCTGGTCGAGGGTGTCGAGCAGTTGTCCGCGCAGGGTGCGGGTGAACACGGCGGCCTCGGTGAGGCCGAGGGTGAGCGCGGGCAGCACCAGGTGGCGGAGGTTCTCGGCCGGGTCCTCGGTGAACGGGGTCCAGCCGGTGGCGGGCAGGACGCGCAGCTGGACGGCGGCGATCCAGATCAGCAGCAGGCCGAGGGCGAAGCCGGGGACGGCGAGCCAGCCGAAGGTGCCGGCGGTGGCGATCCTGTCGAAGGTGCCGCCGGGCCGCCAGGCGGAGAGCAGGGCGACGGGCACGGCCAGGCAGAGTGCCACCAGCTGGGCGGCGAGGAAGAGTTCGAGGGTGACGGGGATGCGGTCGGCGAGTTCGGTGGTGACGGCGGCTCCGGTGGACAGCGAGTGGCCGAGGTCGCCGCGCAGGGCGTCGCCGATCCACTGCCAGGTGGCGGCGAACAGGTTGCGGTCCAGGCCGAGCCCGGCCTCGTAGGCGGAGATCTGCTCGGGGGTGGCGGTGGGGCCGAGGGCGGCGACGGCGGGCGAGCCGGGCATCAGGTGGGGCAGGGCGAGGGCGGCGACGGTGACCAGCAGCAGGACGGCCGCGGCGCGGCCGACCCGTCCGCCGTACCGCAGGGCGGTCCGGGTGCCGGGGGTCATCGCTTCACCCACAGGGTGGCGGGGGAGAGGTTGAGGACGGTGCGCTTGGAGAGGTCGGGCAGGCCGCCGACCTTGGCGGTGGAGAGGAAGCCGACGGTGTTCTCGGTGAGGAAGGCCATCGGCGCCTCGTCGACGACCCGCCGGGCGGCCTGGCCGTAGGCGGCCGAGCGCTTGGCGGGGTCGGTCGAGGCGCGGCCCTCGGTGATCGCCTTGGCGGCCTCCGGGTCGGTCCAACCCATGAAGTTGTACGGCGAGTTCGGCAGGTAGAGGCTGCCGAGCGCGGTGTCGGTGTCGCCGAACATGCTGGTGATGAAGTCCAGCACCTGGAACTTGCGCTGGAGCATCGCGGTGCCCAGGCTCGCGTTGTCCATCGGCTTGATGGTCATCCTGATCCCGGCCTCGCCGAGCATCTGCTGGAGCACGGTGGCGCGCTGCTGGGCCTCGGGGCGGCTGTCGACGAGGTAGTCGAAGGCGAGGTCGGGGTGGCCGGCCTCGGCGAGCAGGGCGCGGGCCTTGGCCGTGTCGTGGGCCGGGTACGCGCCGGCGGTGCGGTACGGGGAGCGGGAGCCGATCGGGCCGTCGGAGACGGCGCCCTGGCCGAGGAAGACGACCTTCTCCAGGGCCTCGCGGTCGATGGCGTACTGCACGGCCCGGCGGACCCGGACGTCGTCGAAGGGCGCGGCCTTGGTGTTGAAGACGACGGTGCTGGTGGAGCCGGGCCCGGTGGCGGTGCGCAGCCCGTCGGCGGCGGCCTGCTTGAGCTGGCCGGGCGTCTCGGTCCAGATCAGGTCGGTGTCGCCGGAGCGCAGCGACTGGTAGCGGCTGTCGGCGTCGGACAGCACCCGGTAGACGAGCTTGTCGGCGTGGCCCTTGGTGCCCCAGTAGGCGGGGTTGCGGGCGAGGGTGACGGAGACTCCGGGCTGGACGCTCTCCACGGTGTACGGGCCGGAGCCGACGGCGGGGGAGTCGCCGGAGGGCGCCTCAGAGACGTACCCGAGGGAGCGGGTGAACAGGTTGGGGAAGGCGGCGTCGGGGGCCTTGAGGGTGAAGGCGAGGGTGGTGGGGCCGGTGACGGCGGTGGTGGCGATGGCGGCCGCGTCGAGGGCGCAGGCGCACTTGCTCTCCGGCTTGGCGAGCCGGGCGACGTGGTCGGCGACGGCCTGGGCGTCCAGCGGCTTGCCGTCACTGAAGGTCACGCCCTCGCGCAGGTCGAGGGTCCAGACCGTGGCGTCGGTGTTGGGCGTGAAGGACTTGGCGAGGTACGGCTGGACGGTGCCGTTGTCGCCGTTGACCATCAGCGGGTCGTACAGGGCGTTGGCGAGGACCATCATCGGCATCTGGATCAGGGTTCCGTCGGCCGGGTCGAGCTTGGCGAACGGCCGGTCCAGGCCGATCTTGAGCGTGCCGCCGTCCACGGCCGGCCCGTCGGCCGCCGCGCCGGTGTTCCCGGCGGCGCCGCCGGTGCCGGACAGCGCGTCGTCGGAGGCGGAGCAGGCGGTGAGGGTGAGGGCGGCGGCGAGGGCCGCCGATGCCAGGAGGTAGTGCCGCTTCATGGTTCCTCGGTTCGGGGGAGTGGGGGCGGCCAGGGGGAGTGCGGCCGCCGACGCGACACACCATTCCGGAAGTGGCAGGACTGTCAAAAGGCAGTTGTGCAAATTCCGGATGACGAAACCCGGAAGAGTCGGCGCTCGCCTTGAGCGGGCCCGGCCGGACGTGGTTCCGTACTCATGGCGGCCCCCTCGGCGGCCCCACCCACCGACACGACCGACACTCAACTCACCGAACGGGAGCGGAAGAACGATGCAGGGGACGGACACCGCGGCGGAGCAGGGCATGCGCGACCGGAAGAAGGCGCGCACCCGCGACAGCATCCGCAGCGCGGCGCTCGACCTCTTCGAGGAGCAGGGCTACGAGCGCACCACCGTGGACCGGATCTGCCGCCGCGCCGACGTCGCCCACCGCACCTTCTTCCGCTACTACCCGGCCAAGGAGGCGCTGCTGTTCGGCTGGGACTTCGGCCAGGTCGTCCTCGACGCCTTCGCCGCCGCCCCCGCCGAACTCCCGCTCTGGGCCGCGCTCGACCACGCGCTGACCGTCACCGGCGGACGGCTGGAGGAGCCCGTCGAGCACACCGAGCGGCGCCGCCGGCTGCGCCGGGGCCTGCTCGACGTGCACTCCGTGCACAACTACGCCCTGGTCGTCATCGACGCCTTCACCGAACGCACCGTCACCATCGCCGCCGAGCGGCTCGACGTCGACCCGGCCACCGACCTGCGTCCGACCGCGCTCGGTGCGATGTTCGGCGGCATGGTGCGGCGCCACGTCCTGATCGGCTCGGAGAGCGGCACCCTGACCGACTGGGTCAGGGCCTACCGGGACGTGCTCGCCACCGCGGGCTGACCCGACCCCGTACCCCGTCACTCCCGGGCGCGCCGCCGGCCGCCCGGACGGCACCGCACGCCCTCTTCCCCTTTTGCACACCCCCCGCACGACTTTTGCACACCCCCCGCACGACCCGAAAGGCCTCCGCATGTCCCTGGTCAACTTCCGCGACCCCGCAGCGCTCGCCGACCCCGCGAGCCGCTGGATCCGTCCCGGCGCCCTGTTCCGCTCCGCCCAGCCCTTCCCCGCCGCCGACGCGGCCGTCGTCGCCCGGCTGCGCGAGCACGGCATCACCACCGTCGTCGACCTCCGGGGCGAGGCCGAGACCGGCCCCGAGGACTGGGCCGCCGCCGAGGCCGCCGGCATCGCCGTCGTCGCCGCCCGGATCGAGCCGACCAACGACGAACTCGCGCGGGCCATGCGGACCATGACCACCGCCGAGGACCTCGGCGCCTTCTACCTGCTGATGGCCGAGTCCGCGCCGCGGGCCCTCGCCGCCGCCGTGGAGGCCACCGTCCGCCCCGGCGGGGTGCTGGTGCACTGCGCCGCCGGCAAGGACCGCACCGGGCTGCTCACCGCGCTGCTGCTGGAGCTGCTCGGGGTGCCGGCCGAGGAGATCGTCGCCGACTACGCCCGCACCAACGAGGCGATCCAGCAGATCTGGGCCGGGCTCGCCGACCGCAACCGTGCCGCCCTCAACGAGGTCGAGGCCGGCCGGATGGTCGTCCCCGCGCCGCTGCTGGAGGCCCCCGCCGGGGCGATGAGCGCCTTCCTCGACCTGGTCCGGGCCAGGCACGGCGGCGCCGCCGGCTTCCTGGCCGTCTGCGGGGTCACCGCCGAGACGATCGAGGCCTTCCGCGCCAAGGCCGCCGCGTCGAACACCGCCGAGGTGACGGCATGCTGACCGTCCTGCACCACACCGACGGCACGCCCTTCCGCGACCTCAACCACAACGGCACCATGGAGCCCTACGAGGACCCGCGGCTGCCCGTCGAGAAGCGGGTCGAGGACCTGCTGGCCCGGATGACCCCGGAGGAGAAGGCCGCGCAGATGCTGCACGGCCGGATGCTCCCCGGCGACCAGGGCCCGTTCCCCTCCGGCGCCGATCTGATCACCAGGCGGGGCCTCACCCACTTCGCCATGATGGCCGTCCCCGACCCGCGCGCGATGGCCGCCTGGAACAACCACGTCCAGGACCTCGCCGCGGCCGCCCGGCTGGGCATCCCCGTCACCCTCTCCTCCGACCCCCGGCACGGCTTCACCGCCAACCCGGCCACCGCCCACACCGGCGGCGGCTTCAGCACCGGCCCCGAGCCGATCGGCCTCGCCGCCACCGACGACCCCGACCTGGTGCGCCGCTACGCCGACCTGATCCGCCGCGAGCTGTGCGCCGTCGGCATCAAGGTCGCCATCCACCCGATGGCCGACCTCGCCACCGAGCCCCGCTGGGCCCGGATCAGCGGCACCTTCGGGGAGGACCCGGAGCGCGCCTCGCGGATGATCACCGCCTACATCGAGGGCCTCCAGGGCGGGCCGATCGGCCCGGACAGCGTCGCCTGCATGACCAAGCACTTCCCCGGCGGCGGCCCGCAGGCCGGCGGCGAGGACTCGCACTTCGCCGCCGGACGCCGACTGGTCTACCCCGGCGGCGAGTTCGAGACCCACCTGCGGCCCTTCGAGGCGGCCTTCGCCGCGGGCACCGCGCAGATCATGCCCGCCTACGCGATCCCGTCCGGCAGCGGCCTCGCCGAGGTCGGCGCCAACTTCAACCGGGACGTCATCACCGGCCTGCTGCGCGGTCGTTACGGCTTCGACGGCGTGGTCTGCACCGACTTCAACGCCATCACCGGCATGGACGTCCCCGGCGTGGTCACCCTGCCGCCGCGGCACTGGGGCGTCGAGGAGCTGTCCGTCGCCGAGCAGGTCGCGCTCACCCTGGACGCGGGCGCCGACCAGCTCGGCGGCGAGACGGACCCGGAGCTGATCCTGGCCGCCCTCCGCTCCGGTGCGGTCACCGAGGCCCGGCTGGACGAGTCCGTCCGCCGCATCCTGCGCGACAAGTTCCGCCTCGGCCTCTTCGACGACCCGTACGTCGACCCGGACGCCGCCGCCGAACTGGTCGGCGCCCCGGAGGGCCGGGCGCTCGGCCTGGAGGTCCAGCGCCGCTCCGTGGTCCACCTGGCCGGCGAGCCGCGCACCGCCACCCGGCTGTACGTCGAGGGCGTCGACCCGGCCGTCGCCGCCCGGTACGGCACTGTCGTCGATGACCCGGCGCTGGCCGACCTGGCCGTCGTCCGCCTCGCCACCCCGTACGAGCGGCGCGAGGGCCTGCTGGAGCGGCACTTCCACAGCGGCTCGCTGGAGTTCGAGCCGGCCGAGGCGGACCGGCTCGCCGCGCTGGCCGCCGTCGTCCCCACGGTCTTCGCGGCCCAGCTGGAGCGGCCCGCGGTGCTGACCCCGCTCGCCCCGCACGCGGCCCTGCTGATCGGGGAGTTCGGCGCCGCCGACGAGGTCGTCCTGGACGCCGCGCTCGGCCGCGCCCCGATGACCGCGACTCTGCCGTTCGACCTGCCCGCCTCGGACGCCGCGGTGGCCGCGGCCCGCGAGGACGTCCCCTTCGACACCCGCGCCCCGCTCTTCCGCCACGGCCACCGCGCCGGCGCCGGGAGCTGAGCCGGGCCCGCCGCGGGGCCGATGGGGCCCCGCGGCGGCCACGGGGGTGGTGTCAGACCAGGCGGTGCGCCCGGAGGTCGGCCACGTACTTGGTGATCAGGTCCGGTGACAGCCGGGGGATGTCGTTCCCGTCGCCGAGGGCCGCGGCCCGGACCGCCGCCCGGAAACGGTCCGCCGGCAGGGCGGATCCGGCGACCGGCTGGGCCGGCTCGGCGAAGGCGTGCAGCAGCGGGAGCAGCGAGTGCTGCCGCCGGCGGTCGGGCAGGCCGTGCAGGGCGGTCTCGAAGCGCTCGATCCACTCGGCGTGGTCCTGGACGCGGGTCAGCGGGTGCCCGGCCGCCGCCAGCCAGTCGACGACGGTGTCGAGCGAGATGCCGTCGTCGTGCGGGTTGACCACGTTGTACGTCCGGTAGCCCTCCCGTGCGTCGTCGCCGAGCGCGGTGACGGCCCGCGCGGTGAAGTCCACCGGGAGCGCGTCGTAGTGCGCGCGGCCGTCGCCGGTGCCCCGGGCGTAGAAGCTGCCGGGTGCGACGCCCGTCGCCAGCAGGCTCAGCACGAGGCGGGTGAAGACGTCCGGGACGTTGAGCTGACCGCGGTAGCGCGGGTGCGCGAGGATCATGTTCGAGCGGAAGACGGCGACCGGCAGGCCGAACCTCTCGTGCGCCTCGCGCAGCAGCACCTCGCCGGCCCACTTGCTGGCCGCGTAGCCGTCGGCGTAGTCACCGTCGAGGTCGCGAACCCCGCCGGCGGTGCGGATGTCCGCCCACTCGTCGGCGGCCGCCGCGTTCCCGAAGACGACGGCGACCGTCGACAGGTAGGTGAACCGCTTGGTCCGGGAGGTGACCGCGAGCCTGATCAGTTCGGCCGTTCCCAGCACGTTGGGGCCGAACAGCTGGCCGTAGGGCAGGACGTGGTTGACCTGTGCCGCCGGGTGGACGATCAGGTCCACGGTGTCGGCCAGCCGCTGCCAGGTCTCCTCGTCGAGCCCGAGACGCGGCTCCCCGATGTCGCCGGCGACCACCCGGAGGTGCCGGGCGGCGGCCGCGCGGTAGCGCTCCACGAGATCCGGGTCGCCGCTGTCGAAGGCCGCGTCGAGCCGGGCCCGGGCCTCCTCGGCGCAGGAGCCGCGGACCACGCACACCAGCGTGCCGCCGCGCTCCGCCACGCGCTCCAGCCATTCGAGGCACAGGAAGCGGCCCAGGTAGCCGTTGGCGCCGGTCAGCAGGACGGTCCGGGCCTCGGGCAGCGGACCGGTCGGCCTCCGCTCTTCGGCCTGCTCGACGGTCCGCGGGTCGAGGAACGCCTCCAGCCGCAGCTGGGCCGCGTCGAGCCGCGTCGCGTCCAGGCCGTGGACGCTGTCGGCGGTGGGACGGCGGTGGCCCGCCGCGAGCGCCCGCTCGACGTGATCGGCCACCTGCCGCAGCGAGTTGACCGGGTTGACGATCACGTCGACCGGGACGTCGACGTGGAAGATCTCCTTCATCAGCTGGGAGAAGGACAGCGCCGTGAGGCTGTCGCCGCCGAGTTCGAGGAAGCGTGTGTCAGGCTCCACGACACCCTCGTCCAGCCCCAGGAGCGCCTGCGCGGCCCGGAGCACGGTCGCCGGCAGCGGCTGGTCGGTGCCGGCCTGACGCAGCGTCCGGAGCTCCTCGGCCTCGCGGTCGGACAGCTCGGTGTACAGCGCTTCGAGACGCTCGCCGTACCGCTTCGTCAGGGCCGGCCGCAACGGCTTGCGCACCCCGGAGAGCAGCCCGTTCTCCTGGGTGAACGGCTCGGTCTCGACGAGCAGGTCCCGGGGGATCTCGTAGGAGTTCAGCCCCGCCCCGGCGGCGATCTCCCGCAGGGACTCCCGCAGGACCGCCCTGAGGCGCCGGGCGTCCCCGTCGACGCGGTCGAGGGCGTCCCGGGTCGGCACGACGACCGCGAGCAGGTAGGCGCGGGCGCCGCTGCCGTACAGGAAGACCTGCCGGACGACCGGGCTGCCGGTGAAGAGCGCCTCCAGGCGGGAGACGGCGACGAACTCGCCCTGGGACAGCTTGATGACGTTGGAGCGGCGGTCGACGTACCGCAGTTCCTCGGGGCCGAGCCGGGCCATGATGTCGCCCGTGTGGTAGAAGCCGTCCTCGTCGAAGACCTCGGAGGTGGCGTCCGGGCGCCGGAAGTACCCGGGGACGAGCCGCTCGGACCTGATCAGCAGTTCGCCCCTGGGGTACGGCGTGTCGGTGCCGAAGTATCCCAGCTCGGGCACGTCGACCAGCTTGTGGTCGGTCACCGGCGGGCGCTGCACCCGGCCGTCGAGGAAGACGACCCCGCCCTCCGTCGACCCGTAGCCGTCGATCAGCCTGACCTGGAAGCAGTCCTCGACGAAGGCCGTGGTCTCGGCGCTCGGCGGGGCCGAGGCGCTGACGGCCGACAGGAGGCGGCCGCCCATCACCTCCTCCCGCAGCTCCTCCATCACCTGCCCGGCGCTCACCTGCTCGGCCGCGTCGCCGCCGGTCCCGGCCCGGCGGGACAGCTCCGCCCGGTAGTGCCGGAGGAGCAGGTCGGAGATGCGGGGCACCATGAGCAGCTCGGTGGGACGGACCAGGGAGAGGTCCTCGAGGAGCGTCGACAGGTCACTGGACGCCGTGAAACAGGCGAGGCCCCCCTTGGCGAGCGTCCCGAACAGCGCGCCCCTGCCCATCACGTGGCTCAACGGCAGGAAGTTGAGCACGATGGCGGGCCGCACCGGCCGGCCGGGCACGTAGTCGAGCCAGAAGCTCCGGACCAGACGCTCGGTGTACACGGCCCCCTTGGGGGTGCCGGTGCTTCCCGAGGTGTAGATCAGCGAGCTCAGCGTGTCGGGCGCCGACCCGTCGGGGACCCGGGGGAGCGGCGGCAGCGCCCTTCCCCGCTCGACGGTCGACGCCAGCGTGTCCAGGGCCACCCCGCGGCCCAGCGCCGCGAGCCGGGCGCGCGCGGACTCCAGCTCCTCCTGGTGGGCGGTGGCCTCGGGCCGGTGGCCGATGACCACGATCCTGCCCAACGAGGCGGCGTTCGCCGCGAGTTCGAGCGCGACGTCCAGCTGGTCGACGTCCACCACGAGCAGGCGCGGTCCGGCCTGCTCGACGACGGGGGCCAGGTGCGCCGCCGAAGCCCCCGACTGGAGCGGGACGGACACCGCGCCGGAGCGGACACAGGCCAGGTCCGCCACGGCGTACTCGGCGCTCGTGGGCCCGAGGAGGGCGACGAAGTCGCCGGGGCCCAGCGGATGTTCGGGGTGGTGGCGCCACTCGGAGGCCACCGCGCCCACCCGCTCCCGGAGTTCGCCGTAGGTGAGCGTGTCGAACCGCGGCAGGAGGCGCAGCGTGGTGCGGCCCGTCTCCGGGTCGGTGACCGGCTCGGTGGCGCGCTCGCCCAGGGCGGGACGGTCGGCGTACGCCTCCAGCACGGTGGCCACCAGCTCGGCGAGCGGCAGGTCGGGGCGGCGGATCGCCTCGGTGACGGCGTCCAGGGGCGCGGTGTCGCGGAACTGAGGGTCGGTCGCGTACAGGTGGGCGCTTCGTCGGTCGGTACGCGCGTCGAGTTCGTCGGCGGGGAGGTGCGAGAGGGACACGAATGATCTCCTATGCAGCCGAGAAAATCCTGTTCAGGTGGACGGTGGTGCCGTTCGTATGGGGTGATCGGATCAGTCGGGAGGGCTGCGGGCTCAACGCTCCTCGGCCGCACGCGCGTCGGCGATCTCGTGGTCGCGGGTGAGCCGGACGATCGCGGCGGCGGCCTCGCGGGCGCCGCCCTCGTCCCGGGTCTCGATCGCGTCGACGAGCCGCCGGTGCAGGCCCCCGTGCTCCTCGGCGTGGGCGGCGTTCCAGGTCGGGCCCCCCAGGTGCGAGGTGAGCGCCGTGCCGAGGTGGTCGTACACCTCGATCAGCAGGGCGTTCCCGCTCGCCCGGACGACGGACCGGTGGAAGAGCGCGTCGACGTCCGTGGCCGCGGAGGCGTCCTCGCCGGCGGCGGCCGCCTCGGCGTCGGCCAGCAGCTCCCGCAGCTGCCGTACCTGCCCCTCGCTGCGGCGCAGGGCCGCGGCGCCCGAGGCGTACTCCTCCAGAACGGTCCGCAGCTCCAGCACGTCGTCCCGCTTCGCGGAGCCCGCCCGCCGCACCATCACCGACTGGAGCTCGCTGGAGGAGCGCACATAGGTGCCGTCACCGGCTCTGGGCTCCAGCAGGCCGAGGTGCACCAGCGCACCGATCGCCTCCCGCAGCGTGCTGCGTCCGACCCCGAGCTCCTCGACGAGGGCCTGCTCCGGCGGGATCCGCGTCCCGACCGGCCAGCCCCCCGTCTCGATGTGCGAGCGGAGGCTCTCCACGAGCTGGGCGGACAGGCTGGCCGTGCGCCGCGGCGCGCTGATGCGTGTCATGGGAGGACCATATACAAACATCAGACATTTGAACATCGTCTCGTCGGCCCGGGGCCCCGGGTACGGAGCGTCACTCCTGGTAGCAGCACCCGCCGTACTCGTCGCAGTCGTACTCGATCCCGCCGTCGGAGCTGTGGGTGCGGCTCAGCCTCCGGTCGTCCACGGGGCAGATCGGGACGAAGGACGGATTGACCTGGAGGAAAGTCGAGTCCTTCAGGGAGAATACGGAATTGACGACGTCGAGGCCGTGTTCGCGGATCCCCTGCTGAATGAAGTCGAATGCGTCGTAGACATGGCCGCAGCCGCACGTGATCGGGGTGCACCTGAAATTCTTCACCCTGACGCCCAGCTCCACCCTGATCCTTTCGGTTTCCTCGGGGGATATCGGGCGGAGTCCTGTGCGGCGGATCCGCTCCGGAGTCCAGAACCGCTCCTTGACGAGCGCGGCCTGGGCGCGGGTCAGGTAGAACGAGGCCGTGACGCCACTCGTGATCGTGGCGAGGACGATGTCCGCGACGGCTTCGTCGTTCGCTGAGGTCACCACCTTTCCGGTGGCGACCATTCTGTCGATTTCCGCTAGCAGCTTCATGGTGTCCACTTCCTTATTGTCAGTATGCGACCTCCCGCAAGTGCTCACAACCACCAGGAGAATTACCGGCCGGCCGGTAAACGGGTTGCGGAAATCCTGGGCGGGGTGTCAGATTCCGGCCATGACGATTGTGCTGGGAACGCCGACCGCGGGCGGGGTGCGCGAAGCCATGGGCGCGCTGCGGGAGTGGCAGGACGACGGAGCGCCGATGCAGCTGCACGCGGGGGACATCGGCTGGAACTGTCGGTTCGGCACGGCTGAGACGGCCGCGGTGGTGCGGACCTGGAGCCGGGGCGGGCGGATCCTCGCCGTCGGGATGCTGGACTCGCCGACGGTGCTGCGGATGACGGTCGCTCCCGAGGCCTTCCGGGACGAGGACTTGGCGCGGCGGCTCGTCGAGGACGTCTCGCTGCCGGATCGCGGCGTGCTGCCGGAAGGGGCGGTGTCCGTCGAGGCGCCGCTGGGCCTGCTGCTCCACGACCTGCTGACCGAGGAGGGCTGGGGCGTCGACGAGCCGTGGACGCCGCTGTTCCGCGACCTCGCGCGGGCGGTGGAGGACCCGGGCGTACGGATCAGGGCGATCGGCCCGGAGCAGGCGTAGGACTTCGCCGACGTTCTGCGGTCGGCGTTCGGCACCTCGCGGCCGACGCGCGCGTACTGGCACGCGATGTCGGCGGGGCCGTACGCCGCCGACGCCCGCTGCCTGGGCGCCTACGACGACCGGGGCCGCCCGGCGGCGGTGGTGACGGTCTGGTCGGCCGGCCCAGGGAGGCCGGGGCTGGTCGAGCCGATGGGCGTCCACGAGGACCACCGCGGTCGCGGCTACGGCCGGGCGATCACCCTCGCCGGGGCGGCCGCGCTGCGGGAGCTGGGCTCGTCGAGCGTTCGCGTGTGCACACCGAGCTCCAACGTCGGCGGCGTCGCCACGTACCGGGCGGCCGGGTTCGAGGCGCGGCCGGAGATCGGCGACCGGATCCGCAAGGCCTGACACCGCTACGGCCCGGGCCCTCCGGCCCAGGCCGTCGGCCGTCGGCCCGCCCGACGAGCCGGCCGGGCGCGCCCTCGTCCTGCCGACACCAACTGGTTCCGGGCGTGGGCCGGTTCAGCGGTCCGCCGCGGCCTGCCGCAGGGCGCGGTGGCTGGGGGAGCCCTCGGCCGCGGTCAGGACGACGAGTTCGAGATTGTGGGTGCCGGGCACGACGTAGGCGGTGTAGTCCAGGTCGAGCCGGCCGGCCCGGGGGTGGTGGAAGCCGTGGCTGCCGGTGGCCGGGCCGCGGACGTCGTGTTCCTCCCAGAAGGCGGCGAACCGGCTGCTGCGCGCCGTCAGTTCGGCCACGAGGCGGTTGCCGCGTTCGTTGTGGGGGTCGGCGGCCAGGGCGTGGCGCAGGCGGTGGACGTTGCCGCGTGCCGTCTTCTCCCAGTCGGTGAGGAGCCGGGGCGCCCGGGGGTCGCAGAAGACGAACCAGGCGAAGTTGCGCTGCTCGGGCCGGAGTTCGGCGTAGTCGAGGAGCAGCCAGGCCTCGGCGTCGTTCCAGGCGAGGATGTCGCGCATGGGGGTGACCACATGGGCGGGCCACGGGGTGATCGAGGCGAGGAGCCGCAGGGTCGCCTCCGGCACGTCCGGGGCCACGGCGGCCGGGCCTGCCTGATGGACGGGGTTTCCGGTGGCGAGGCGGTGGAGGTGGCGGCGGGCGTCGGCGTCGAGCTGCAGGGCGGTGGCGAGGGCGTCCAGGACCTCGGGGGAGGGGCGGCGCTGACGGCCCTGTTCGAGCCGGGTGTAGTACTCGGGGCTGATGCCGGACAGGGTGGCGACCTCGGCTCTGCGCAGTCCGTTCAGCCGGCGGGTGCTGGTGCGGGGCAGACCGGCGGCCTCCGGGGTCAGTCGGGCCCGGCGGGTGCGCAGGAAGTGGGCCAGTTCGGGGAGTGCCGCTGATGGTGCCATGCGGCGAGTATCGGTCGCCTGGCGGCGCGGGGGGTAGCCCTGTCAGGGCCACCCCCGGCGGGGCCTGCCCGCGGCGGTGTCTCGTCGCGGTGCGCGCGGCGGCGCAGAGTGGCTGCCGGGGGCGCCGCGCGACGCGGGCGGCCCTGGTCGCCGACGGGCCGGTTCCGGTGTGTCGGCGCGTTCGCGCGTCCGTCGTTCCCGGTGCGCGTCCTTCGTCCTTGGAGTCCGTCCATGCCCGCACGTCCCGGCGAACCGTTCTCGCCTGCCCCGCCCATGCCCGTACGGCCCGGGGGACCGGAGTCCGCCGGCCCGGGGCCCGATGCCCCGCCGTCCGTCCGGTACGCGCCCCTGGCGGTGCTGAGCGCGGCGGCGGGCCTGGACGCCGGTGGTGTCGCCGTCCTCAACAGCGCCCTGCCCTCGGTGGGCGCGCGGTTCGGCACTTCGGCGCAGAACCTGTCCTGGGCGGTGACCGGCTACGCCCTCGCGTTCGCGGGGCTGCTGCTGTGCGGCGGGGCGATGGCGGACCGGCTGCGGCGTCGGCGGGTGTTGGTCGGGGGCCTGGTGACGGTGGCGGCGGGCGCCGCGCTGGCGTTCGCGGCGCCCGCGGCGCCCGCGTTCTGGGCGGTCGTGGTGGGGCGCGTGCTGCAGGGCGCGGGGGCGGCGATCACCATGCCGGCGGCCACCGCCCTGCTGACCTCGGTCTATGCCGACGGGCCGATGCGTTCGCGCGCGCTGGGTGTGTTCTCCGCCGCGCAGGCGGGCTGCTACGGGGCCGGTCTGGTCCTCGGGGGCGTGGTCACCGGCGCCTTGGGCTGGCGCTGGGTGTTCGCGCTGCAGGCCCTGGCGGCGGCGGTCACCGCCGTCGCCGCCGTGCGGTGGCTGCCACCGGGTGAGCGGCACCGCCGGGGCTCCCTGGACGTGACGGGGGCCGGGGCGCTGGTGGCGGCGATCGCCCTGACCGTCTTCAGCGCGGACCTGGCCTCCCGCCCCGGCGGCGGCCCGCTCGCGGCCGCGCTGCTGGCGGCCGCCGTGGCCGGGGGTTGGCTGTGGTGGCGCCGCGGGCGCACCCGGGGCGGGGCCGCGGTCCTGCTGGACCGGGACCTTCTGCGCACGCCCGGCGTGCGGACCGCGGCGGTGGTGGCCGGCGCGTTCTACTTCTGCGTCACCGGGTCGCTGTTCCTGCTGCCGCTCTACCTCCAGCAGGTGCGCGGCATGCCGCCGGCCGTCTCGGGCCTCGCGGTCCTCCCCGTCAGCCTGGCCGTGGCCGCGGCCGCCCTGGTCTCCGGGCGGCTGATGAGGACCCGCGGACCGCGCCCGCTGCTGGCCACGGGCCTGCTGCTCACCGCCGGCGGCGTGCTGCTGTGGTGCGCGGCGGGGGAGCACAGCCCGTACCTCGGGCCGGTGCTGGCCGGCCTGGTCGTCACCGGCATCGGGCAGGGCCTGGCCTTCCCCGCCATCACCGTCACCGGCCTGCGCGAGGTGCCGGACCAGGCCCACGGCACCGCCTCGGCGGTCACGGCCACCGCCCTGCAGATCGGCAGCGGCATCGGCCCCACCGTCCTCGCCGGCATCGCCCAGAGCGTCGGCGCGGCGGGCCACGGCGAGCTGTCCCTGAGCGGCCACCACCTCGCCTACGCGGCGGCGGCCGCACTCCTGCTGCTCGTCGGCCTCCCGGCCACGGCCCGTCTCGGCAGGCGGGGCGGCTGACGGCGCCACGGTGCCGGGCGCCGAGTGCCGGGTGAACCCGAGGGGAAGGCCCCGCCCCAGCGCGGTGAAGTCTCGGTGGTCGTGACCCGGGATTTGCATGAACCAGTCAACAGGGCTGTCCGTCAGTGCTATGTTACCCGGCGGTTCGAGAGTCTGTGCGACGACTCCGAGCTGTGCGTCCCGCCACAAGTCACCACTGCCTCAGCACCGTTGACCCCGAAGGGACCCTCCACGTGACCGTGCGCAAGCTGACGCTGTCAGCCGCGGCGACAACCACCGTGCTCCTCCTCTGCGGCGCCGCCCTCACCGGGGCGGCGGCCTCACCGGCCGCCGCGAGCACCACTGCGACCACCTCGACGACCGCGTCCTCGACCACCGCGCCTGCCGCGCCGACCGACCCGTCCGCCTCGTCCGCCGACCCGAGCACGTCGGCGACGCTGGCGCCCCCGACGTCCGGCACGGCCGCGGCCACGGTGGCGGCCCCGGCGCAGGGCAGCGCGCCGGCGACCGCCACCACCGCTCCCGTCCTCGCGCTCTCCTCCTTCGACCCGGGCACCGGCACCGCCGTGCTCGCACCGGCCACCGCCGGTCCGCAGTCGCTGTCCGCCCAGGCCACGGCCGCTGACGCCGCGTCCGCCGTCCAGCCCGGACAGCTGATCGACAGCCCGCCCACCCCGGCGGCCCCGCACGGCGCGCTGGTCGCCGTCACCGGCGTGCAGTCGACCGCCGACGGGAAGGTGGCCGTCACCACCCGCCCGGCCACCCTCCCCGAACTGCTCGGCGGCACCAGCACCAACCTGCGCAGCGCCGTCAGCCCGAGCAGCTTCGAGGTCCACCCGCAGATCGGCGGCGTCAAGGTCGTCACCGACTTCGGAGCGACCTCCGGCCAGGGCTCGGTCTCCGGCAGCCTGGGGCTGAGCGCCGACGCCACCGTCCCGCTGCCCGACGGCAGTTCGGCGAAGCTGTCCGGCTCGGTCTCGCTCCACCCGGCGATCGACTTCTCCTACCAGGGCGGCCTCGGCCTCATCGACCCCCAGCAGGCCCGGGTCGGCTTCACCCTGGGCGCGCACGCGGACTGGCGGGTCAGCGCGAACCTCTCCGCGAGCACCGGGCCGGTCCGGATCCCGCTCGCCACGTACAGCGCCAGCCCCGTGGTGATGGTGGGCCCGCTGCCCGTCGTGATCAACCTGGCCTTCACCCTCTCCGCCGACGTCAGCGCCGACGGCACCGTCACCCTCGACGCCGAGCAGGCGTACGACGGCCAGTGGGGCGTCCACTCCGACTACGTCAAGGGCCCGGGCTGGACCACCACCACCGACCCCGGGAACTCCACCGTCTCCCCGCTGCGCCTCGACCTGAGGGGCTCCGCCTCGGCGAAGGCCGGCCTGCTCGCCGAAGGCTCGATCGCCCTGTACGACACGGTCGGCGTGAAGGCCTCCATCGAGCCGTACCTGCGGGCCGCCGTCAACGGATCCGTCGTCCTCGACGGCACCAGCACCACGCCGACCGTCAACGGCACGGCCGCCCTCTACGGCGGACTCGACATCAACGGGGCGCTGATGGCCCGGCTCGCCATCCTCGGCACCCCGATCCTCGAGGCCGACCTGCCCTTCCTCGCCTTCCACCGCGAATGGCCGCTCGTCTCGGTGGGCGCCGGACAGTCCCCGGTGCCCCTGGTGAACTGGACCGCGCTCAGCGCCGGCCTGTTCGACGACAACCGCTCCGCCTACCTCAAGACCCGGCCGGACTGGGACCCGCGCGCACTCAAGGCCTCCTGCCCGGACGGCACCCGGCTGATCGGCCTCAGCCACGGCGGCGACAACGGCCTGTGCACGGACGTCACGAAGCCGGACCTCTGGGACGCCGGCCACGCGTACGTCGTCGACCACGGCGGCACCTACGTGACCACCGACTGGGCACCGGGCTACGCCAAGGCCCAGTGCCCGGCCGGCTCCGTCCTCACCGGCTACAGCCGCAACGGCCGCACCATGGGCGCGCTCTGCGCCAAGTCCGCGGCCCCGCTGGGGACATCGACCCGCACGCTCTGGTTCGACAAGGGCGACAACCGCCCCACCGCGGCCGCCGGCGGCGACTTCTCCTACGGCTTCGCCAAGGGCCAGTGCGCCAACGACGAGGTCGCCGCGGGCCTGGCCTACACCCAGCCCTGGTGGCAGCTCTGGGCGGCCCGGCCCTACGCGCTGCTCTGCCAGAAGCTCGCCTGACGGTGAGGACGTGACGTGGTGATGCCCGCCGGGGCGTCACCACGTCACACCGCCGTTCCGTGGACAACCGCCCCGTGGTGACGCGGGGCGGTTGTCCTGTGTTCGGGGCGGGCGCGACCATCACGGTGATCGACATGTGCGGCAAGGTGGTCTCCCTCAGCCCGTAGAAGGAGGGAGGGACGGAGATGGCGATCTCCTACAGCCTCGACCTGGTGACCACGTGGACCACGGCCGAGGTCGCCCGGAGCCTCGCCGAGGCCGCCCGGCCGATGCGGCTCTTCGACGCCTCCGCAAGCGTCGACACCCTGCTCGGAGACGGCGCGCTCACCGAGCACCGCACCTGGATCCGGGTGACCCCTTGCAGGCCCACTCCCTGGGGGGACCCGCGGATCGGCGGCCGTGTCTTCACCCCGACCGTCTCGGTCGCGTTCCGGCTGGCCAAGCACACCGACATCCCCGGCCAGCAGGACGACATGACCCGCCTGACCGACGTCCTCCTCGCGCAGGTACCCGGCGACGCGGTCCTGCACCTCGACTACGAGGACGTCTGGCTGGTGCGCCAGGACGGCGAGTTGGTCCTCAACGAGCGCTCCGACCTCTGGCCGCCGAACCGCCTCGCCGCCGTCCCGGGGCCCTACCGCCGCCGGACGCACGAGTTCACCGACTGGGACTGAACCCCGTGGAACTGACGGAGTGCTTCCGGCCTCGGTTGTCCGGTCTCCATACGGCCCGGCCGCTGCCTGATGAACTCGGCGGGTCGGGGCCCGCCTGAACTTCGCTGTCGCTACTTGGGGGCGGTGAAGGAGTAGGTGGCGGTGCCCTTGAACGCCTTCCCGTTGTCGAGCTTGCCGAGTTCGAACTCGAACGTACCTCCCCGCAGTCCGTCGAACGTGGCCCTGTAGCCCTCGTGGCACAGGATGGTCTCGTGGCCGAGGTCCGTGTTGATTCCATCGGTTCGGCGCAGTGTGACGGTCATGTCCGACTTGGGGTGGTCGCAGCTCTTCACAGTGAAGTGGATGTTGCCGTCGCCGGCCTCGAACTCCGGGGTGATCCACAGGTGCTCGTACTCGAAGCTGACCGTTCGGCTTGCCGCGTAGGCCTGTGAGGCCTGGGTGACGGCGAGGACCGCGGCACAGCCCGCGGCCGCCGCGATGCGTGCCAGGTGTCGCATCCCGAAACGAGAGCGGTTCATATGGCCTCCCTGTCAGCGTGTACGGCTTCTGGGCTCATCGTCTCGGAGAGGGGCCGCACCGGATATCGCACGTGCGGGTGAAGGTGGCAGTCCGGCGTTGACCGGAGCCCGGTCGGCGGGAGCGATGGCGGATCGAGGGAGGGGCCCTGAACGAGCGAAGACCGTCTCCACCCCAGCGGGCCGCCATCGCGGTGCCGTGGGGCGGATATCACGCCCGGCCCGGTTCTCCGGGCCGGGCTTCGGCGCGCGCGGCAGGGGCGGCCGGGGCCGGGCGGCCGTCAGGCGGGCGGGTTGGGGCGGGTGAGGCCGCGGTCGTAGGCGAAGATCACGGCCTGGACGCGGTCGCGGGCGCCGATCTTGGCCATGACGCGGCTGACGTGGGTCTTGACGGTCGACTCGGCGAGCACGAGGCGGCTCGCGATCTCGTTGTTGCTCCAGCCCTGGGCGACGGCGACGAGGATCTCGCGCTCGCGGTCGGTGAGGGCGTTCAGCCGGCTGTCCTCGACGGGGGCGGCGCCCGGCGGTCGGGTCGGCAGGTGGTGGGCGTACGCGTCGAGGAGGCGCCGGGTGATGGCGGGGGCGACGACGGCGTCGCCGACCGCGACGGCGCGGATCCCGGAGAGCAGCTCCTCGGGGCGGGCGTCCTTGAGGAGGAAGCCGCTGGCGCCGGCCCGCAGGGCGGAGTGGGCGTACTCGTCGAGGTCGAAGGTGGTCAGCACGAGGACGCGGGAGCGGCCGCCGGTGGCGACGATCCGGCGGGTGGCCTCGATGCCGTCCATGCCGGGCATGCGGATGTCCATGAGGACGACGTCGGGCCGCAGGTCGGCGGTGAGCCGGACGGCCTCGGCGCCGTGGGCGGCCTCGCCGACGACCTCGGTGTCGGGTTGGCTCTCCAGCAGCATGCGGAAGCCGTACCGCTGCAAGGGCTGGTCGTCCACGATGAGGAGGGTGGTCACGCGGGGCCGCCTGTCGGGTCGGGGGTGAGGTCGAGTACGGCCTCCACGGTCCATCCTGCCCCGGGCCCGGGGCCCGCCGTGACGGTGCCGCCGTACAGGGC
The DNA here is from genome assembly GCF_053598475.1 of Kitasatospora sp. NPDC001119. Taxonomy (NCBI): domain Bacteria; kingdom Bacillati; phylum Actinomycetota; class Actinomycetes; order Kitasatosporales; family Streptomycetaceae; genus Kitasatospora; species Kitasatospora sp. NPDC001119. The sequence continues at coordinate 171,711 of NZ_JBSFKI010000004.1, read as the reverse complement.
CGCGCGTTCCCGTATGCCGGCGAGGCCGTGGCCTTCGCGGGGCGGCCGGCCGGGGGCGGACGGCGGGGGGCCGTCGGGCGGGCCGCTGTCCCGTACGCGCACCCGCAGCCGGTCGTCCCCGGAGGTGAGGGTGACGTGGGCCCGGGTGCCGGGGCCGGCGTGCTTCAGGGTGTTGGTGAGCGACTCCTGGACGATGCGGTAGGCCATCAGCTGGACCCCGCGGTCGAGGGCGTCGAGGTCTCCGGCGGCCGTGTACACCACCTGGGGGCCGGCCGCGCGGATGCGGGCGCACAGCCCGTCGACGTCGGCGATGCCCGGCTGCGGGGTGAGTTCGGCGTCCTCGCCCTGGTCGCGCAGGACGCCGAGCATCCGCCGCAGCTCGCCGAGCGCCTGGCGGCTGGTGTCGCCGATCAGCAGCAGCGCCTCGCGTCCGCGTTCGGGGGAGGCCTCGGCCGCGTAGGCGCCGCCGTCGGCGAGGGTGACGATGACGGACAGGTTGTGGCCGATGATGTCGTGCATCTCCCGGGCGACCCTGGTGCGCTCGGTGACGGCGGCCAGCCGGCTGCGCTGGTCGCGCTCGATCTCCAGCCGGGCCGCGCGTTCCCGCAGCCCGGCGAGCTGGGCGCGGCGGATCCGCACCGCGATGCCGAGGGCGACGGCCGCCGTCGCGGCGCTGAACAGGAAGAACAGCGCGTCGCCGACGGGCAGCCCGGAGGACACCTCCGCGGCGACCAGGGTGCTCGCCGCGGCCATGGCCGCGCACGCCCAGGCCAGGTGCCGCAGGCTCCCGTGCAGGGCCAGGCTGTAGAGGGCGACGAGCAGGGCGGCGTCGGCCCGCAGTGCCGCGCCCGTGGACCACTGGACGACGAAGACGGTCATGATGGCCGCGAACGCCGCCGTCGGGCGCCGCCGGCGCCAGAGCAGGGGCAGGACGAGGCCCGCCTGGAGGGCGAGGGTCGCGGCCAGGGGCAGCCGGACGAAGTGGATCCGGTGCTCGCGCGCGTGGTCGGCGTCGCCGTGGAGGAGGTCCGGGAGGCCGAACGCCAGGAGGACCACGACGACCACGGCGGTGTCCAGGACCCACGGGTGGGCGCGGCCGGCCTGCCGGACCCGCTGGCCCAGGCGGGCCAGGCGCGCGAAGGCCGGGTGGGAGGGGAGCGGGTCGGGCACGGGCGGCGGCGCGGACGGGACCGGTCCCCGGGTGTCGAGGTGGCTCACGGTCGTCACCTGTCGTACGAGGGAGGGGCGGGGCTGCGGCACCCGGAGGACCGGGTGCCGCACCGGAGTCTCTCAGACGTCGCTGCGCACGAGTCGCACCGCTGCGCCGGCCAGGGCGAGCACCGTCCACAGGAGGAAGACCGCCAGCCCGGCGGCGGGCGACAGGGTGGTCGAGTCGTGGTGCAGGGCGAACATCGCCTCGCCCGCGTGGCTGGGCAGGTACGGGCTGATGTGGCTCTGCCAGGATGTGGGGAGCAGCGAGACGAGGCCGGGGACCAGCATCAGGGTGGCCACCAGGACGGAGATGCCGCCGGCCACGGAGCGCAGCAGCGCGCCCAGGGCGACGCCGATCACGCCGACGAGGGCGAGGTAGAGGCCCGCGCCGAGCAGTCCGCGGACGGCGCCGGCGCTGGAGAGGTCCATCGCCACGCGGGTGCCGGACAGGATGCCGCTGTCGGTGAGGAAGGCGACGAACACGCCGACGGTGCCGAGCAGCAGGGCGATCACGCCGTACACGGCCGCCTTGGACCAGAGGACTGGCAGGCGGCGCGGCACGGCGGCCAGGGTGGAGCGGATCATGCCGGTCGAGTACTCGCCGGCGGCGATCAGCACGCCGAGGACGCCGAGCGCGAGCTGGGCGAAGTTGGTGCCGAACAGGGACAGGCTCAGGGCGGTGGCGTCGGAGAAGTCCCGGTCCAGGTGCCGACCGGAGTCGAGCCTGGACTTGAACTGGACGGCGGCGATCAGGCCGAACGCGACCAGGAACAGCAGGGCCAGGCCGAGGGTGATCCAGGTGGAGCGCAGGGACCACAGCTTGGCCCACTCCGAGCGCAGCACGCGGGCGGCGGTGACCTTGTAGACGGGGCGTTCGGGCCCGGGGCCGGCGGGCGTGGCGGTCTGGCTCGGTGCGAGGGTGCTCATGCCGCGCTCCTCGGGGTCTCGACAGTGGCAGTGGTGGTGGTGCCGTGGTACTCGACGGCGTCCCGGGTCAGGTCCATGAACGCCTGCTCCAGGGAGACCGTGCGGGTGGCGAGTTCGAACAGGGCGATGCCGTGCGAGGCGGCGGTCAGGCCGATCTCGCGGGCCGTGCGGCCGGTGACGAGGAGTTCCTCGGAGCCGGAGCGGCCGGTGATCTCCACGCCGGGGCCGGCGAGCAGGGTGCGCAGCCGGGCCGGGTCGGCGCTGGCCACCGTGACGGCGTCGCCGCCGGCCTCGCGGACCAGGTCCTGGACGGTGGTGTCGGCCAGCAGCCGGCCCCGTCCGACGATGATCAGGTGGTCGGCGACGAGGGCGACCTCGCTCATCAGGTGGGAGGAGACGAAGACGGTGCGGCCCTCGGCGGCGAGCGAGGTGAGGAGGTTGCGGATCCACAGGACGCCCTCGGGGTCGAGCCCGTTGACCGGCTCGTCGAGCATCACCGTCGCCGGGTCGCCCAGCAGGGCGGCGGCGATCCCCAGCCGCTGGCCCATGCCGAGCGAGAACGCCCCGGCCCGCTTCCGCGCCACCGACCGCAGGCCGGTCAGCTCGATCACCTCGTCGACGCGGCGGCGCGGGATGCCGTGGGTGTGGGCCTGCGCCATCAGGTGGTTGAACGCCGAGCGGCCGGGGTGGATCGACCTGGCCTCCAGCAGCGCGCCGACCTCCTGGAGCGGAGCGGCGTGCTCGGCGTAGCGGCGGCCGTTGACGCGCACCGAACCGCCGGTCGGCGCGTCCAGTCCGACGATCATCCGCATGGTGGTGGACTTGCCCGCCCCGTTGGGCCCGAGGAAGCCGGTGACCGTACCCGGCCGGACCGTGAAGTCCAGCCGATCGACGGCGGTCTTCTCCCCGTACCGCTTCGTCAGCTGGTGCGCCTCGATCATCGCTCACCCTCAACGTTCGTGGGCCGGGTCGTCCCGGCCGCCGGTACCTTCCACGCTAGGTTCGACGGCGCGGCGATCCGTGGTACCCGGGGCCGATCATCGCCGGGGCCGTAGTACCGGGGTACCGCCCGTCCGTCCGCCTCCTGGCTCAGCCCAGGCCCTCGCGCTCGGTCCGGGCTATGAAACTCAGTCCAGGCCCCGCCCCCGGCGGAACCGCTCGGTGAGGGCGTCCGGGGCGATGAGCGGCGCCGGGTAGTCGGCGCCGTGCAGCCAGGGGCGGTGGACGGCCGGGCCGGGCAGGTGGGCGAGCTCGGGGACCCAGCGGCGGACGTACGCGCCGTCCGGGTCGTAGCGGTCGGCCTGGCGCAGCGGGTTGAGCACCCGGTTGGGGCGGGTGTCGGTGCCGGTGCCGGCGACCCACTGCCAGTTGAGCTGGTTGTCGGCCACGTCCCCGTCGACCAGCAGCGACAGGAAGTGGGCGGCCCCGATCCGCCAGTCCAGGTACAGGGACTTGGCGAGGAAGCCCGCGGTCAGCAGGCGGGCCCGGTTGTGCATCCAGCCCTCCTCGGCGAGCTGGCGCATCCCGGCGTCGACGATCGGGTACCCGGTACGGCCCTGCCGCCAGGCCTCGGCCTCGCGCTCGTCCCGGTGCCAGTGGTCGTCCCTGTCCCGGTAGTCGCGGTGGGCGGCGTCCGGGCGGGCGGCGAGCACCTGGTGGTGGAAGTCGCGCCAGGCGAGCTGCCGGACGAAGGCCTGCGCGCCCTCGCCGTCGTGCCGCAGGGCGCGCTCGACGAGTTCGGTGGCGGACAGGCAGCCGAAGTGCAGGTACGGGGAGAGCCGGGAGGTGGCGTCGGCGGCGAGGTCGTCGTGCACCCGCGCGTACGCGTCGACGTCCCAGCGCCGCCACCGCCGCCGGGCCGCGCTCTCGCCGCTGGGCGGCAGCGCGGGCGAGAGCGGCCCGGTGGGTGGGAGGCTGTCGCCGCCGATGCCGTCCGGGGTGTCGAGCGTCCGGGGCGCGCCCAGCACCGTGCGGCGGGGCGTCTGCTGCCAGGCACGGTGGTACGGGGTGAAGACCGCGTAGTGGTCCCGGCCGGCCGGGGTGATCCGGCCCGCCGGGACGACCGTCAGCGAGGCGTCGTGGACGTGCAGGCGGTCGCCGAACACCTCGCGCAGCCGTTCCTCCCGTCGGTGCGCGAAGGCGCTGACGCCCGCGGCGACGTGCACGGTGGCGGCACCGGCCTCGGCGGCGACCCTGGCCGTCTGCTCGGCGGGCTCGCCGCGCCGCACGACCAGCCGGGAGCCGATCCGGCGCAGCGAGGCGTCCAGGTCGGCGAGGCAGTCGGCCAGGAAGGCCAGCCGGTTGGGCGCGGCGAAGCCGGCGCCCTCGACGGCGGGGTCCAGGACGAACAGCGGGACGACCCGGTCGGCCGCGGCGCGGGCGGCGTGCAGCACGGGGTTGTCGTGCAGCCGGAGGTCCTGGGTGAACAGGGCGATCGATACGGTCACGGGTGGGCCTCGCAGGTGGTGCCGACGTCGGTGTCCCCAGCTTTCCACCCGGACGTCCGGAGCCGTCGGCGGTGCGACGCGGTGTGCCTGCGGTGCCGCGTAGTGCGCCGGAGTGCGGCGTGGTGCGGTGGGGGCGCCGCGTGAGAGGCTCGCCCCCATGGAACAGCGCGTACTCGGCCGGACCGGCCGTCCCGTCTCGATCGTCGGACTCGGCACCTGGCAGCTCGGTGCGGACTGGGGGGATGTCCGGGAGGAGGACGCCCTCGCCGTGCTGGAGGCCTCGGTGGAGGCCGGCGTCACCCTCTTCGACACCGCCGACGTCTACGGCGACGGCCGCAGCGAGCGGCTGATCGGCCGCTTCCTGAAGGACCGCCCGGACGCCGGGGTGTTCGTCGCGACCAAGTTCGGCCGCCGGGTCGAGCAGCGGCCCGAGCACTACAACCTCGCCAACTTCCGTGCCTGGGCCGACCGTTCGCGGGACAACCTGGGGGTGGACCGGCTCGACCTGGTGCAGCTGCACTGCCCGCCGACGCCGGTCTACTCCTCGGACGAGGTGTTCGACGCCCTGGACACCCTGGTGGCGGAGGAGCGGATCGCCTCGTACGGGGTGAGCGTGGAGACCTGTGCCGAGGCGCTGACCGCGATCGCGCGCCCGAACGTCGCGAGCGTGCAGATCATCCTGAACGCGTTCCGGCTCAAGCCGTTGGAGCGGGTGCTGCCCGCCGCCGAGGCGGCCGGGGTGGGCATCCTCGCCCGGGTGCCGCTGGCCTCGGGGCTGCTGTCCGGCCGGTACGACGAGCACACCGTCTTCGCGGCGGACGACCACCGCACGTACAACCGCCACGGCGAGTCCTTCGACCAGGGGGAGACCTTCTCCGGGGTGGACTTCGCGACGGGCGTCGAGGCGGCGGCGGAGTTCGCCGGGTTCGCGCCCGAGGGGGTGAGCTCGGCGCAGACGGCGCTGCGCTGGGTCACCCAGCAGCCGGGGGTGACGACGGTGATCCCCGGGGCGCGCAACGTGGCGCAGGCCCGGGCCAACGCGGCGGCCGCCGACTCGGCGCCGCTCCCGCCGGCCACCCTGGCCGCCGTGCGCGAGCTGTACGACCGGCGGATCCGGGCGCAGGTGCACGGCCGCTGGTGACCGGAAGCGGCGGCGGGCGCCGGTGAGGGGGCGGCGGCGTCAGGGCCGTCCGCCCCGCTGCCCGCTGTCCCGTCGCTCCTGCTCCCGCCGCTCCCCGTCCCGCTGCTCTCCGTCCCGTTGGGCCCGGGCCGGGGTGCGGTCGCCCTCCCCGGACCCGCGTCGGCGCAGGAACCACCAGATGGCGAGGGAGACGACGACGAGCGCGCCGATCACCAGGGCGAGGACCCGGCCGACGGTGCCCTCGACCCGGGCGTAGGCGGCTCCGGCGAAGTAGCCGAGCAGGGTGAACCCGACGCCCCAGAGGAGCCCGCCGAGGGCGTTGAACAGGACGAAGCGGCGGTAGGGCATCCGGGACATGCCGGCCAGGGTGGGCACCATGGCGCGGAAGAAGGCGACGAACCGGCCGAAGAAGACGGCGGCCGGCCCGCGCCGACGGATCAGCTCCTGCGCCTGGTCGACCCGGTTCGCGTGGCGCCGCATCGGGCGGGTGTCGAGGATCCTCGGGCCGAGGTGGCGGCCGATCTCGTAGCCGGCGGTGTCGCCGAGGACGGCCGCGCAGACCACGGCCAGGACGAGCCAGCCGACCGGGGCCCTGCCCTGGTGGGCGAGGAACCCGCCGAGGACGGCGGCGGTCTCGCCGGGGAGGAAGAAGCTGAAGAAGAGGGCGTCCTCGGCGAACACGAGGGCCGCGACGACCACGCACACGACCGGGCCGGACAGGCCGCTCAGCCAGTCGGTGATCGAGTGCATCGGCCACCCCGTTCGGGATCGGCGCCCCTCTCCGCTCCAATGTAGTGCCTGCCGCCCGTCGGGGGCGCGGGGCGAGGTCGGCCGTCATGGCCGCCCCGATCCGGACCGGGGCGGCCGCGGGTGCGGTGGACGAGTCTCACGGGGCCGGGGTCACGTCGATGACCACGCCGTCGCGGGGGCCGTCGTCGCCGGGAAGGTCGGGCACGTGGCGTGCCAGGTCGAGGAAGAAGCGGTCGGCGTCGATGGCCGTCTCCGGCGGGTGGACGCCGGGGCGGCCACCGGTGCCGTCCAGCAGTTGCGCGAGCCCCAGCGCCAGGGGCAGGCCGGTCGCCTCCGCCATGTCGTCGATCAGCGCCGAGGCTCCGGGCGTGTCGGCGAGCCGGGCCAGGACGGTGACGCGGCGGCCGTCGCGGGTGCCCGTGGCGGCGGCGAAGAACGGTGGCAGTGAGCCGGGTCCCTTGCGGGTCATGGCACCCGCGGTGGCCCGCAGCGCGCGGCCCACCGTGGGTTTGGCGAGTGCGGCCGCCGCGGTCTCGTTGGTGAGTCTTCCGGCGTCGATGTCGCGGCGCAGGACGTCGAGGTAGGCGAGCGTGCCCGGGGTGACGACCATGAGGTTGGCGGCCTCGCCGGCCGGTCGGAAGCTGCGGTGCAGGGTGACCGGCTCGGGGTGGCCGACGGTGTAGGCCGTGCCGGTGCGTCCGGCGGACACGGAGAGCGCGACCAGCTGGAGCGGCCGCCGGTGGACGAGCCGTCCGCCGCTGACCATCGCGACCTTCCCGCTGATCTGCTCCATCCAGTGCACGGCGGCCGCGCTGGGGCGCCCGTCGGGGTCGCTGAGCTGCTCGTCGTCCCCACCGCCGCCGGAGACGTCGACGGGCCAGGCGGTGTACAGGTCCTGGACCTGGTCCAGGTGCCGGACGGCACGTGTGGCCAGCAGGTTGCTGACACCGGGGCTGGCGCCCATGCCCACCACGGCACGGATCCCGGCGGCCCGGGCCTCCTCGTCCAGGCCGAGCATCCGCAGGGTCGGCTCCCAGTCGTCGCAGATGTCCAGGTAGTGGGTGCCGGTCGCGATCGCGGCCCGCAGCACGGTCAGGCCGAAACGGTAGTACGGGCCGACGGTGTTGAGGACGGCGTCCGCGCCCTCCAGGGCGGCGTGCAGGGCGCGGCCGTCGGTGACGTCCACCGTCAGCGCCCGCATCGGAGCGCCACCCGTGCCGCCCTCGTCGAGCCGGCGCACCAGCGTCCGGGCCGCCTCCGGGTTCCGGTCGGCCACGACGATCTCGGTGACGCCGGTGAGTCCGGCGGCCACGCGTACCGCCACGGCGCCCATCGCTCCGGGGCCTCCGAGAGCCAGAATCCTCATTCGCCACTCCATCTATCATGAGAGTTACGATCGTTATGTCTACGATAGCATTCAGTTCGAACAGTCTTCGGCCGGAGGGGAACCATGACCGACCCGCACACCACGAGCCCGGCCCCGCGCGAAGCGGCCGGCGCCTCACCCGGACACGTGTCCGTCGTCATCGTCGGCGCGGGATTCGCGGGCCTCGGCACGGCCATCCGGCTGCTGCGGGAGGGCCACCGCGACCTGCTGGTCCTGGAGCGGGCCGACGAGGTCGGCGGCACCTGGCGGGACAACGCCTACCCCGGCTGCGCCTGTGACGTGCCCTCGCGCCTGTACTCGTTCTCGTTCGCACCCAACCCCGCCTGGAGCAGGCGCTTCGCGCCCCAGGAGGAGATCGACCGGTACCTGAAGCACTGCGTCGGCCGGTACGGCCTGGCGCCCCACCTGCGGCTCGGCTGCGAACTGCGCCGCGCCACCTGGGACCCCGAGCGGCTGCGCTGGGAGCTGGACACCAGCGCCGGACCGCTCAGCGCCGGGCTGCTGGTGATGGCCCAAGGGCCCCTCTCGGAGCCGGCCGTCCCCGCGCTGCCCGGTCTGGCCGGCTTCACCGGAGAGGCGTTCCACTCCGCCGGGTGGCGGCACGACCTGGACCTGTCGGCCAAGCGGGTGGGCGTGATCGGCACCGGCGCGAGCGCCGTCCAGTTCGTCCCCCACCTGCAGCGCACGGCCCGGCAGGTGACCGTCTTCCAGCGCACTCCGTCATGGATCGCCCCGCGCCGGGACCGGCCGGTGCCGGCGTGGCAGCACCGCCTGTTCCAGCTGTCCCCGACGGCGCAGCGACTGGCGCGGGGCTGGGAGTACCTGGCACGGGAGGCGACGCTGCCGGCCCTGCTCGGCAACCGCGCCATGTCCGAGCTGGGGCGCCGGGAGGCCCTGGCCCACCTGCACCGCCAGGTCGAGGACCCCGAGCTTAGGTCCAAGCTGACCCCGGACTACGCGCTGGGCTGCAAGCGGGTCCTGCTCTCCGACGACTACTACCCGGCACTGGTGCAACCCAACGTCCACGTCGTCACCGACCCGATCGCGAGCATCGGACCGGACACGGTCCTCACCACCCCGCGCGGAGGCACCCCGGCCGCGTCCGCCGGCACCGCGCATCCGGTGGACGTCCTGGTCTTCGGAACCGGATTCCGGGTCACCGACGCCTCCTACGCGAAGCACGTCATCGGCAGTGACGGACGGTCCCTGGACGAGGTCTGGCAGGGCAGCCCGCAGGCACACCTCGGCACGACCGTCGCGGGATTCCCCAACCTGTTCCTGATGGCGGGACCCAACACGGGCGTGGGACACACCAGCCTCATCCACATGATCGAGTCGCAGATCAACTACCTCCTCAGCACCCTGCGGCTGATGCGGAGCCGCGGTCTGGGCTCCGTGGACGTGCGCGCGGAGGCGCAGCACGCGTACAACGCCGAACTGGAGGAGCGGATGGCCCCCACGGTCTGGGCCGCGGGCGGCTGTTCCGGCTGGTACCAGGACCGCACGGGCCGTGTCACCACCATCTGGCCCGCGTCGACCTGGCGGTTCCGCCGCCGGACCCGGGCCATCGACCCGGACGAGTACGTCCTGACGGCGCCGCGCGTCGCCCCGGACCGGTCCGGCTCCGACGGGCCCGTCCGCGCGGGCGCCGGTGAAGCGCAGCCGGGGTCATGACGGGTTCACACCGCCGCCGGGCGAACGGCTGTGCCCGCGGCCACCGGAGACTCCTGTCCTGGGAGACGTCGGTGGCCGCGCCCCGTACCCCCGCCGCCCGGCTCGTCGCCTTCGAGGCGTCGAGCACCCTGCTCTTCGCGGTGCCGATGCTGGTGGTCACCACGTCAGGCCGGCCCAGCGTGCCCGAATGGGCCCAGTTGCTGGGGCTCGCCCTGCTCCTCACGATGATCGCGGCGCTGGTGCACACGTGTCGGCTGACCACTGCCGAGGGGCTGCGGCTGGTCACCGGTGGGGCCGCCGGGCAGGGCGAGCGGGCGGCCGGGCGGCTGCGCCAACAGGCCGGAGCCGAGCGGCGGTTGGCGTGGCTGCTGGTCCTGTATCCGGCGGTGCTGGCGGTCCTGCTGCCCGTCCCCGACACCTGGGTGCGTTTCTGGTTCTGGTCCACGGTGCTGCTCGGCCTGTCCGCGATGCTCTCGCTCGGCTCGCTGCTGCGCGGCGCGGGCCACCCGGACCGCCGGCACGGAGGGACTTCCGACGCCCCCTGATCCGACGCCCCCTAATTCGGTTGACCCGGTCGCGCGGCCGCGCTGAACTTCGGGGGGCGCCAAACGAAGTGGCGCCGGCAACACGGGGAGGCAGCAGCACCACATGGAGATCCGTTCCACGACCGACCAGGACCTCGACGCGTTCGTCGCCACCTTCCACACCGCGCTGGGGCGCTTCTCGGACGCCCCCGGCGCGGACGGCGGCGGGGTCTGGTGGGCCGCGACCGAGATGGACCGCAACCTGCTCGCCGTGACGGCGGACGGGCGGCCCGTCGGCACCGCCGGTGCGTACACCTTCGAACTCACCCTGCCCGGGCAGGTCGTCGTCCCGACCTCCGGAGTGACGGCCGTCGGCGTCCTGCCCACCCACCGGCGCCAGGGCGTGCTCACCGCGATGATGCGGCACCAGCTCGCCGAGCTGCGGGGCCGGGGGGAGTTCCTGTCGGTGCTGCTGGCCTCCGAGGCCGGGATCTACGGCCGGTTCGGCTACGGCCCGGCGACGTACACCCAGCGGCTGACGGTGCAGCGCCACCAGGCCGCCTTCGCCGCGCCCCGGGCGGTGCGCCTGGCGGCCGGGGCTCAGGCGGGCGGCTCGGTCGAACTGTTCAAGCGGGCCGACTGCGGGCGGATCATCGAGGAGGTCTACGACCGCTACCGCCGCGCCCAGCCCGGCGCGCTGTCCCGGCCGCGCCGCTGGTGGGAGCTGGGCGCGGGCCAGGTGCCGACCGCCCCGACGGCGCGCCACGTCGCCGTCCACCGCGGCGCCGACGGAACGCCGGACGGGTACGCCAGCTACTCGATGGACGGGGACACCCTGACGGTCGACGAGACCATCGCCGTCGACGACGCCGGCTACACCGACCTCGCCCGGTTCGTGCTCGGCCACGACCTGGCCGCCCAGGTCGTGCTCAAGCACGTCCCGGCGGAGCACCCGCTGCGCTGGCAGCTGGAGGACTTCCGCGCCGTCCAGCCGGGCGGCGAGACCGACTGGCTCTGGGTACGGCTGCTGGACGTCCCGCGCGCGCTGACCTCGCGCGGCTGGTTCACGGACGGCGAGCTCGTCCTGGACGTCGACGACCCGTTCCTCGGCGAGCACCACCGCCACCTGCTGACCGTCCGGGACGGGAAGGCCGAGTGCGTCCCGACCGACCGGGAGCCGGACCTCTCCCTGGACATCCGGGACTTGGGCGCGGTCTACCTCGGCGGCACCGCCCCGAGCGCGCTCGTCCGGGCCGGGCACGTCCTGGCCCACCGCCCCGGCGCGGCCGCCCTCGCCGACGCCCTGTTCCGCGCCGAGCGCACGCCGCACTGCCTGCACTGGTTCTGATCCGGCGGCCGCCACCCGCGACAGACACCGAACGCCGGTCCCCGCCCTGGTTGGGCGGGGACCGGCGTTCGGCTTTTCCGGGTCGGGCATCCCGAACCGCCCGTGGGGGCGCACCGGTTGCCCTCAGGGACCAGGCGGGTTGCCCTCAGGGGCAGATCACAGCAGGTTACGGGCGGGTCGGTTTGGTTCGGACGGGTGCACGATGCAACAGTGTCCGTCGGGTATTGACATGGTCACGAGACGTGAGGGGGACGTGGGGGAGGAGCGGGAATTCGGAGACGAACGGCCTGGAAACGCTCAGTTTCCTTGCCGGATGTCGCTCAGGGTCCCGCTGACGTTGAGGAGTTCGTGGCACGTGGGCGCCTGCTTGCCCGAGGCCGGGGTGCCCGGCACCTCGCAGGTCACGTTCGCGGTCACGGCCTGGTCCTCGGGGACCTGGAGGGGAGTCACCCAGTGGTAGTCCTGGTTGCGGAAGGTCTCCAAGGCGATCGTGGTGATGGTCGTGTTGCCGGCCATGATGGTCACCAGCCCCTGGTCGCCCTGGAAGTTGGCGACCACGAGGTCGGTGATGTCGAAGACCTTGCCGTGCGGCACCTGGTAACTGCCGGTCTTGGCGGTTCCGGTCTCGGTCACGACGTCGATCGCGGCGGAGCTCTGCCGGCCGGTCCCCGGCACCGCCAGGCCGCCCGGACCGCCCTGGCTGCCCGGGCCGGTGGTCGGCTTCCCGGCGCCCGGCTTGGTCTGGCCGCCCGGGGTGCTCCCGGTACCGGGGCTGCCCGGTGTGTCACCGGCCGGAACACCGGCGGGCGGGGCCGGGGTGGCGATCTGCTGGGCGACGGCCTTCTCGGCCGCCTGCTTGGCGGAGCTGCGCACCGCCGGGCGGACCAGGGCGAACCAGGCCAGCAGCAGCGCGATCAGCGCCGCCAGCAGCGCGAGCAGCCACTTCGGGAAGATCGGCAGCTGGAGGAACTCGCCGTCCAGCAGCGGCTTCTGGACGGGCGGCTGCGCGGTGCCCGGTGCGGCCTCCGGCGCCTTCTCCTCCTTCGCGTCCTTCCCGTCCCTGCCGGGCTTGCCGTCCTTCGCGTCCTTGCCGTCCGCCCGCTCCTCCGGGCCCACCGTCACCTCGAACGGCCAGGTCGCCTGCTTGCCGAACCAGATCAGCTTGCGGGTGCGCGCCTGCACCCGCACCTCCCCGGACTCGCCGGGCTCCAGCCGCAGCTTCTCCGGCGTGACCCGGAACCGCAGGTCCTCACCGGCCTGTCCCGGAGTGAACGTCACACCGGTCGGAGCGTTGCCGAGGTTGCGCACCGAGGCCCGGTAGCGCCCGCGCAGCCAGCCGCGGCGCCGGCGCGGGGCCAGCGCGGCCTGAAGTTCCTGGAACGGCGTCACGGTGACCGTGGCCTCCGGCACCGTCACCAGGTCGGGGCGCTCGACCGGCAGCACCCGGATGCCGAGCGGGAACTCGCCGGCCCGGGTGGCGGGGGAGCGAGGCGGGGCCAGCCGGACCGTCACGGTCTCGGACGTCCCCGGGTACAGCGAGACCCGGGCCGGCTCCACCTTCGTCCAGCCGGCACAGTCGCCGACCACCTCGAACGTGTAAGCCTCGACGATGTCGAGGTCGTTGCGGACCGTCAGGGTCGTGGTGGCCACGCCACCGGGGGCCACCGTGAGTGCTGGCAGGCCGAGTTCGGCGGATGTGGTCATAGCGTGACGGTAGGGCCGTACCGCGCCGGAGAAGAGGGCCGTACGGGCAAGCTGGGGGCCACACCCCTTGCCCGTACGGACCGACCGGAGACCCCGCCCGGTCCCGTCGCGGGCCCGGCCCGGCTCCACGTGACCCGCCCCCAAGCCCCCGGCCGGCACCGCCCCGCGGCGCCCGGCCGTCACCCTCGCAGGCACTTGCAGAATGGAGCAGTTCGATGACGTCGACCGATACAACCCGTGAGGAAGCCGTCACAGCCCGCCGCACCACGGTGGCACCGAAGCCCGCCGGCGCCGCCGTCCCGCGCGTACCCGCCCAACTCCGCGGCAGGCCCAGCCAGGTGCGGGTCGCGGTCTACGCGGAGGACCTCATCCTGCAGACCGGCGTGGTCCAACAGCTGCGCCAGCGGCCCGAGGTCGTCCTGCTGAACGAGAGCGAGGCCGGGCAGGCCGAGGTCTCCCTGCTGGTGGTCGACGCGCTGACGGAGACGGTGACCGAACACCTGCGGCGGCTGCGCCTCGCCACCACCGGCCGGATAGGCCTGGTGGTGGGGCACTTCGAGGCCGGCGGGCTGCAGACCATCGTGGAGAACGGGGTCGCCGCCGTGCTGCGCCGCTCGGAGGCCGACCAGGACCGGCTGGTGAACCTCATCACCGCCCTGGCCAACGGGGAGGGCGTGATGCCCGGCGACCTGCTCGGCGAACTGCTCGACCGGATCGGCATCCTCCAGCGCACCATGCTCGACGGGCGCGGCCTGACCCTCTCGACGTTAACTGCACGGGAGGCGGAGATGCTGAAGCTGGTGGCGGAGGGCTTCGACACCAGCGAGATCGCCGCCAAGACGTCGTACTCGGAGCGCACGGTGAAGAACGTGCTGCACGAGATCATCACCCGCCTCGGCCTCCGCAACCGGGCCCACGCCGTGGGGTACGCCATGCGGCGCGGCCTCATCTAGCGGCATGACGGTGCCCCGCCCGGGTGGGCGGGGCACCGCGTGGAGCGGAGGAGTTCACGCGGGGGACATGACCTCGTAGAGGTTCCCGGCGTCGTCGGTGAAGTACAGCCCGCGAGGGCACAACGGGTGGTCGGTCCGGCCGTTGCCGGGCTCGCGGGGATCGTCGCCGTAGGGCACCTCGGCCTCGCGGAGCCGGGAGAGGATCCCGTCGAAGGAGGCCGGGTCCACGTCGAAGGCCAGATGATGGCCGACCGGGTCCTCGACGGTCATGAAGTCCAGGGTGAGGGAGTCGTTGACCCGCACCGGCGCGAAGTGCCGGTCGGCGCCCTGGTAGTCGAGGCCCATGACGGAGGCGAAGAAGAGGGCTGCCGCCTCGTTGTCGACGGCCGGAACGATGGTGTGGTTCAGGGATATGGGCATGTGAGCCTGCTTCTCTATTCGGTGATCAGAGCAGCCCGAAGTCGAACTCTCCGGTGGCGACGGCGGCGAGGAAGGAGGAGTGGGCCGCGCGGTCGAAGGCCAGGGCGGGGCCGGAGGGGTTCTTCGAGTCACGGATGTAGGAGACCGGCTCACCCAGGGCGAACTCGACGCAGTTCGTGGACTCGTTGCTGTGTGATGACTTGCGCCAGACTGCGGCGATGGTGGCTGCGTTCGGGATGAACGTCATGTGAGCTTGTCTCTCTGTTCGATGATCAGGGCGAGGGAGTCGTCGAGGCCCAGAGCATCCGCTCGGATGGCGTCGAACTTCGCCGAGTACAGCGCCACATCGGCGGCGTCCTCGACCCAGAGGTCGTTCAACGCGCCCTCCACGAGGACGACGTCGAGATCCTGCCGTTGCGGAAATCCGAGGATGGAGAAGGCACCGCCCATGCCATGGTGCGCAGGTGCACCAATGGGCATCACCTGGATCTTGACGTTGGGCTGGCTTGCTCTGTCGGCGATCCTGGCGAGTTGCTCAGCCATGACCTTCGGTCCGCCGACTCCGGACCGGATTGCGGCTTCGTTTATCACTGCCCACAGCGCGAGCGGTTCGGCTCGGGTCAGCGCGCTCTGGCGTGCCATGCGGACATCGACGAGTGCCTCGACGTTGACTCCAGGGCGGAGAGTGAGCTTCCTGATGATCTCGCGCGCGTAGGCGGGAGTCTGAAGAAGACCTGGGATGAAGAAGCCTTCGTAGGAGCGCATCGATGAGGCGCTTGCCTCCAACGAGATGAGGTTGCCAAGCGGCTCCCCGATGTCAGCGCTGTAGCTTTGCCACCACATTCCGCGCTGTGCGCCACGCTTGGCCAGATCCACGAGCGCGTTGATCAACTCGTGGTCCTCGCACCGGTAGAGGGCGAGGAGTCGCTTGACGTCATCGACCTTGGTGGCACCCCGGCCGTTCTCAAGGCGGGACAGCTTCGGCTGGCTCATCCCGCTCAGCGCTTCGGTGACTTCCTCATGCGAGAGGCCGGCTTCCTCTCTCCGGCGGCGGAGCTCGGCCCCGAGTTGCCTCCGCCGAACCGTCGGACCTGTTGCTCCGCCCATCCCCGCCCTCTCTGAGCTTCAGTGGACCAGTCTGCCTTCCCGGCGGGCACGTTCGCCACCGGCTATGGCCACTGTAGGGGCCCTGCTGGGCGTTCGATTTGAATATATCCAAAACATCATGACGAGTTGCCAAACACAGACGCCTGGCCCCATGCTGTGTGTGACGGGCTGCACACTGACAGCAATTGCTGGATGATTCGTTGTGTGCACACGTCGCGATCATGCTCCGGGTCGACTCTCCTGACTGATCATCGGTCGCTCGGAGTCATCTCTCGACTCCCATGGAGGTTTCTTCGTGTCTCCCCTTGGACTCCCCCCTGACTGGTCGGCCGCGCGCGAAGAGTTGCGCGAGCTCACGGCGCGCGCCGGGTGGGACGCCGACCTGGTCGCCGATGCCGAGGTCGCGCTCCTCGAACTGTTCGTCAACGCCTGGCGCCACGGCGGCAGTGCGGCGCCGCTCGTCGTCATCGCGCTGCTCGACCACGTGCTCCGGGTCTCGGTCAGCGACGGCAACCCCATCGTCCCGATCCGGCGGGACGGCTCCGACCTCCTCGCCGTCTCCGGCCGGGGTCTGCGTCTCGTCCGCTCGCTCACTGACCGCTTCGGCACGGAGTCCCGCAAATCGGGCAAATCCGTCTGGTTCGAGCTGGACGCCGCCGCGTGACCGCCGACCACCGCCGCCCGACCGGGCCGGCCGACGCGATCATGCGCACCTACACCGAGCCGGAGGTCGCCTCCCTGCTCGATGAACTCCACGAGCGGGGCCGCAAGTTCGGCCTCCTCTGGCCCGGCGCGGCCACGGACCACGTCGGGGTCGACGGCCGCGTCTCGGTCCGCTTCGGCACGGCTCCCGCCAGTACCGTGCTCAACCTCCTCGCGATCCTCCGGCACTACGAGAGGACCGAGGCCCCGTGCGACTCCTGATCGACCTCGTCCTCCCGCTCCTCCTGCTCCTCGCCATCGCCGTCGTCGGCCTCGGCGCGGTCGCCGTCCTGCGGATGCCCCACCGCCCGGATGAACGCGCCGCAACTCCCAGCCCTGGCCGAGACCGCCAACCGGTGGCCTGAAGCCCGACCCGCCCACGCCGCCCGGCCGGACCCGCCGGGCGGCGTGGGCGTGCGCGCAGGAAGTCGGCCCGGCCGACTTCCTGCGCATGGTGCTGCTCGGGTTGAACTCGGAATGCCGGTCGTCCAGTTGTCGTGAGGCCCAGCCGGTAGGTTCTCGGATCCTGTGCCAGTTCTCAGGCGCGATGTCATCCGACCGGTCGAACTGACACGGGATTGAGAATCACTGTCCACAGCAGGTAGTTTGCGGAGGACAGAGAGAAGAGTTCACATGGACTCCCGGATCGCCCGTATCCGACGCAAGCTCGCCAAGGTGCCCTATGCCGCGCTGCGAAGCTACTCCTTCGGTGAAGAGAAGCACGGGTTCCGCCTCAAACCCCCGTTGCCGGACGCGAAGGTCGCCGAGTTCGAGGCCGACCGCCACATCGAACTGCCCGACCCCTACCGCAGCTTCCTGACCATGCTGGGCGGGGGCGGGGCATCGCCTTTCTATGGCCTGCTGCCTTTGCAGTCATGTCGGCTCTTCACGATGGACCCCCACGGGGAGCCCGGCCGCCCCCGGGGGTTCACGTTCGCCGGTGGCCCATCTCACCGAAGTGACCTGTTCCTGCACATCATCGAGGCGGGGTGCTCCGACCTGGTGCTTCTCGGCATCACGGGTCCCCTGGCGGGCCGCGTCGTCACCGGAAACGCTGACGGCTTCTGGGGCCCCAATGTCTCGTCGGCCACGGACTTCCTGGCCTGGTACGAACGCTGGCTCGACCACATGCTCGCCGGGCGCGACAACCGCAACCTGGAACTGACCTCACCCGCCCTGAGGGCGCCGGTCGACCGCATCGAGAGGCGGCACCGCGATCGCGAGGATCTGTCACAACTGTGAGAATCCGAAGCTGCGCCATCCGGCTGAGACCGGGGACGGAGTCACAGGTCGCATGGTTGCCCGTATGACACGGAGGCCGAGAACCTTCACAACCATGACGGCCGGGCCGGGCCGGGTCGCGACCGTACGGACCGGAGGGCTCCGAGCTCTACCGGGCCGACTCGGCCGCAGCGTCGGGGCCGTGAACGTGCTGTGCAAGGAAGAGGGCCGCGCGGTCCAGTGCCCGGTCGGCCTCGTCGAGCACGCCGGCGAAGGACTGGAACACGTGGGGTACGTCGGCGGTGATGTCGAGGACCACGTCCACTCCGGCCGCGCGGGCGCGGGCGGCGATGCGGGTGGAGTCGTCCAGGAGCAGTTCGTTGGTGCCCGCCTGGAGGAGCATCGGCGGGAAGCCCGTCAGGTCGGCGAGGACGGCGGGGCTGAGTAGGGGCTGGTGCGGGTCGGCTCCCGCCAGGTACATGGCCCCGGTGTGTTCCAGGTTCTCGCGGGTGAAGATCGGGTCGACGTCCGCCTTGGTGTCCATGCTCTCGCCCGTCCGGGTGGCGTCGAGGCCGGGGGAGAAGGCCACGATCGCGGCGGGCAGCGGGAGGCCGGCGTCGCGGGCGGCGAGGCAGGTGGTGACGCTGAGGCCGCCGCCGGCGGAGTCCCCGGCGAACGCGATGCTTGCCGGGTCCTCGCCGCTGTCGAGGAGGGCGCGGTAGGCGCCCAGCGCGTCCTCGATCGCGGCCGGGAACGGGTGCTCGGGGGCGAGTCGGTAGTCCAGCGAGTACGCCCTGAACCCGGTCCTGGCCACGAGGTTCCCCGTCAGCGACATCGCCGTCTCGGGGGAGCCGAACACCCAGCCGCCGCCGTGGAAGTACAGGATCGTCCCGGTGCGTGTCCCCTCGCCCAGCTCGTCGCCCGGCTCGACGTACAGGGCCGACCGGTCGCCGAGCGTCGTCCGCGTGGTGCGAAGGCCGTCCGGGACGATCATCCGGGCCATCAGCGCTTCGAATCCGACCCGGATCTCCTCGACCGACCGGGGGCCGTCGGGCCGGGGCTGCCGCAGCATCGCGTCGACCTGTGCGCGCTGTTCCTTGCTCATGATGGCTGCTCCTGTCGCAAGTGGCTTCTTCGGCACTATATGCCGAGGCATCTAACGTAGACTATATGCCATGGCATCTAAAGTGACCGGCGAGACGGTCGACCTCCCGAGCTTCTTCGCCGACCTCGTCCGATGCGAGACGCGCCTGTACAACGCCCTCAACGACCGTCTCCGCGAGCGGCACGGGATCGTCACGTCCCAGTTCGAGTTCCTGCGCCACCTCCGCGACCATCCCCGGGCGCGGGTGGCGGACCTGGCGGCCGAGTTCGCCGTCGGCATCGGGTCCACCAGCAAGGGCGTCGACCGCCTGGAGCGGCAGGGCTGGGTCGCCCGCGTGCCGAACCCCTCGGACCGCCGGTCGTCACTGCTGGAACTGACCGACGACGGCCGGGAGTTGGTCGACGCGGCGGAAGGGACCTTCACCGAGCGCCTGGCCGAGCTGACCGCGGACGCGCTCAAGACGTCCCCCGTGGCGGCCGCCGCACAGGCCCTCGCGGAGCTGCGTTCCGCCCTGGAGCGCGACCAGATCGGCATGCCCACGGGCTGACGCGCTCCATGGCCGGTCCGGATACTCACTGGCCGCCGCTTGCCGACAGTGGTCATACTGCCGCGATGGATCCAGTGACGCTTGAGACCGACCGTCTGCTGCTCCGGGCCTTCACGCCCGCCGACGTGGACGCGGTGTACGAGGCCTGCCAGGACAAGGACATCCAGTTCTTCACCCCGGTGCCGGTGCCCTACCGGCGTGCGGACGCGGAGCACCTGGTCGGCGAGCGGCTGCCCGCCCAGTGGGCGGAGGACAAGGACTACACCCTCGGCGCGTTCCGCAAGGACACCGGAGCCCTGGTCGGCCTGTACGGCCTGAGCCTCAGGCGGCGCGGCGTTTGGGAGCTCGGCTACTGGGCGGTCAAGGAGCAGCGCGGGCGCGGGTACTCGGTGGAGGCCGCCCGGGCCCTGTGCGACTGGGGCTGGGCCACGATCGACGTGCACCGCATCGAGTGGTGGGCCATGGTCGGGAACACCGGCTCGCGTGCCGTCGCCGAGAAGCTCGGCTTCACCGTCGAGGGGACCCTGCGCAACCGTGACTACGCCAACGACGGCCAGCCGCACGACTGGTGGGTGGGCGGACTGCTGAGGCCCTGACACCCGGGCGGCGGTGTGCTCTGACGGTGCGCCAGGATGGCCGCATGGCAGATGAAAAGATCACCCCGCGCACCATCGCCGACCACCACCTCGACCAGGTGGCCGCACACGACCCGCTGGAGGCCGCCTGGTTGGGCCTGCACCCCGGCGACGAACGGCAGCCGGACCTCTCCCCGGAAGGGTTCGAGGCACTCGCCGACATCGCCCGGCGCACCCTCCGTACGCTCGACACCGCACCCGCCACCGAGGACCCCGCCGACCGGGCCTGCGCCCGGCTGCTGCGGGAGCGCCTCACCGCCGAACTCGCCCTGCACGACGCGGGCGAGAACTTCCGCCAGCTGCGCAACATCGGCGCGCACGTGCACCACGTGCGGGAGATCTTCACCTACATGCCGACCGTCACCGACGACGACTGGGCGGCTGTGGCCGGGCGGCTGCGCAACGTGCCCGCCGCGCTCGACGGCTACCGGGCGACGCTCACCGAGGGGATGGCCCGGGGCCTGTTCGCCGCGCCCCGCCAGGCGGCGGTGGTGATCGACCAGCTCACCGCCTGGACCGGTGAGGCCACCGACCAGCGGGCGGGCACCGGCGCCGGGTGGTTCGCCGACTTCGTCGCCCCCGGCCCCGACCGGCTGCGCGGCGACCTGGACGCGGCCGCCGGCCAGGCCACCGCCGCCGTCGCCGAGTTCCGCAGCTGGCTGCGCGACAGCTACGCCCCCGCCACCGCCGACACCCCGGACGCCGTCGGCCGGGACCGCTACCGGCTCGCCGTGCGCCACCACACCGGCGCCGACGTCGACCTGGACGAGGCCTACGCCTGGGCCTGGAGCGAGTTCCACCGGACGGCCGCCGAGATGCGGGCCGAGGCGGGGCGCGTGCTGCCCGGGGCGGGCGCCCTCGACGCGATGGACCACCTGGAGCGGCACGGCCACCGGGTCGCGGGCGAGGAGGGGATCCGCGACTGGCTTCAGCAGATCATGGACGGGGCGATCGAGGCCCTCGACGGCACCCACTTCGACATCTCCGGACCGGTGCGGAAGGTGGAGTCCCGGATCGCCCCCGCCGGGAGCGCCGCGGCACCGTACTACTCCGGCCCCAGCCTGGACTTCAGCCGGCCCGGCCGCACCTACCTGCCCACGCTCGGCCGGGACGCGTTCCCGACCTGGCAGCTCGTCAGCATCTGGTACCACGAGGGCGTCCCCGGCCACCACCTGCAGCTCGCCCAGTGGGTCGCCGTCGCCGACCGGCTGAGCCGCTACCAGAGCACGCTGGGCATGGTCAGCGCCAACGTCGAGGGCTGGGCCCTGTACGCCGAGCGCCTCATGGACGACCTGGGCTTCCTCACCGACCCCGCCCACCGCCTCGGCTTCCTCGACGAGCAGATGCTGCGCACCATCCGGGTGATCATCGACATCGGCATGCACCTGGGCCTGCCGATCCCCGCCGACTCGGGCTTCCACCCCGGCGAGCGCTGGACCCCGGAGCTCGCCACCGAGTTCATGGCCACCTACAACGGCAGCCCCGCCGACATGCGCGGCAGCGAGATCGCCCGCTACCTCGGCTGGCCCGGGCAGGCCATCGGCTACAAGCTCGGCGAGCGCGCCTGGCTGGAGGGGCGGGAAGCCGCCCGCCGCCGGCAGGGCGCGGCCTTCGACCTCAAGGCCTGGCACATGAAGGCGCTGTCGCTGGGCTCGCTCGGCCTCGACGACCTGGTCGACCACCTCGCCGCACTGTAGGCCGGCGGCGGAGGCCCGCACGGGAAGTCGGCCCGGCGACTCTGCTGGCGAAGTCGGTTGGGTTGGGCGTGGGACAGTAAGTGTCTGTCGGTCGGGGCGGGTTGGCTGTCTGTGGGGGTGGGTCGTGTTGCGTCCTGGTGGGGTGTCGGGGATTCCGGTGGAGACGGTGGCGCTGGCTCGCCGGGTTCATCCGCGGGGGACGGACGAGATGCGCGTTCGGGACGCGCTGGGTCCGTTGTTCACGGACGAGGACTTCACCACGGGTGAGTTCGAGGAGATGTACGCGGACCTGGGGCGGCCCGGGATCTCGCCGGCCCTGCTGGCGATGGTCACGGTCCTGCAGTTCCTGCACAACCTCTCCGACCGGGACGCCGCGGTGGCGGTGGCGGACCGGATCTCCTGGAAGTACGCGCTGGGGCTGGAGCTGGAGTACACGGGCTTCGACGCGAGTGTGCTGTGCGAGTTCCGGGCCCGCCTGGTGGCGGGCGACCGGGCGGACGCGCTGCTGACCGTGATGCTGGAGCGCCTCAAGAGCGCCGGCCTGGTGCGCTCGGGCGGGCGTCAGCGCACCGATTCCACCCACGTCCTGGCCTGCGTGCGGACCCTGAACCGGATCGAGTGCCTGGGCGAGGCCCTGCGGATGGCCCTGGAGGAGATCGCCCGCACCAGCCCCGGCTTCATCGTGCCGCTGCTCAAAGAGGGCTGGGACGAGCGCTACGGCCGCAAGGTCGAGACCGGCAGGCTCCTGCGCCGCAAGAACTCCTCCGCGACCAGGCTCGCCGAGCAGATCGGCGCCGACGGCCGGAGCCTGATCGCGGCCATCGACACCGACCCCGACGCCGCGTGGATGAACGGCCTCCCGCAGGTCAAAATCCTGCGCGAGCTGTGGGGCCAGCACTTCGAGGCCACCGCCACCGGCCGACTGCGCTACCGGGACACCAAGGAACTGCCGCCCTCCGCACAGCGCGTGCGCTCGCCCCACGATCCCGATGCCCGCTACAGCACCAAAGGCCGGCCCGGAGCGGACAGTGTGGAGTGGACCGGTTCCAAGTCCCACCTGACCGAGTCCTGCGACGAGGACTTACCAAGCCTGGTCACCGACGTCCACACCACCCCCGCCACCGAACCCGACGTCACGGCCGTCACCCCCGTCCAGGACAGACTCACCGCCCGGGACCTGAAACCCGGCGAGCACCTGACCGACTCCGGCTACCCCAGCGGCCCGAACATCGGCGCCTCACTCGAGCGCGGCATCACCCTCATCGCCCCCGTCACCGTCCGGACCGGCCGAGGCGCCCACGACGGCACCTTCACCCCCAAGGACTTCCACGTCGACTGGCACAGCGGCGTAACCCACTGCCCCGCCGGAGCCACCAGCATCTCCATGCGGCCCAAGAAGAACGGCCTGATCCGCGTCGCCTTCTCCCGCGCCGACTGCCGCCCCTGCCCCATCCGCGCCCAGTGCACCACCGCCGCTCCGCACCTCGGCCGCAGCCTGGAGATCCACCCCGAACCCATCCACACCGCCAGGATGCGGATGCAGGCCGAACAGGACACGCCCCGATGGCGCGAGGCCTACCGGGCCCGCGCCGGCATCGAAGCGACGATCTCACAAGCGGTCCGAGGCCCCGGCCTGCGACGATCCCGCTACCGAGGCCTCGCCAAAACCCACCTCCAGAACGTCCTCACCGGCATGGCGATCAACATCCGCCGACTCGGCACCCACTTCGACACCACCACCAAGCCAGACCGCCGCCCCACCCGCATCCACACACTCTGCACCCAACACGACATCCCAACGGCGGCCTGACCTAGATCAAATACTTCGCCAGCAGAGTCGCCCGGCCGACTTCCCGTGCACGGCGCCGGCGGTCTGCCCTTTGGGGACAGGAGGTGCTTCCCCCGCCGAGGGTGCCCGGGCTCTGTCCCCGGGCGCCCGGGCCCGGGAGACTGCGGGGGAGACCGCCCCTGCAACCTGTGAGGTCGAGCCGTGATCGGCGCCACCGCCACTCCCCGCTCCGCCCGGCGGCCGGCCCGGGCCGCCCTCGCGGCGCTGCTCGCGCTCGCGACGGCCCTGGTGACCCTGGCCGGCGCCGCCCCCGGCGGGCAGGGCGCCGCCGCGGCCCCGGCGGCCGCGGTCGACCCGGCGGCCGGGCGGATCGTCTTCGCCGGCACCGACCACCGCGGCCTCGGCCGGGTGACCGGCATGACGGACAGCACCCCGCTGTTCGGGCCCGGCCCGATCCACTTCGACCGGGACCCGTCCGCCCGCGGCGGCGAACTCGTCTTCACCAGCCTGCGGGACGGCCCGCTGCCCCAGGTGTACCTGCGCGACGCGGCCGGCGCGGTGCACAGGCTCACCACCGGCATGGACACCGCCCACCCCGCCCTCGCCCCCGACGGCAAGGGCGTCGTCTTCGAGGCCCTGGAGCCCCGGCCCGGCGACGGCGGCACCCGGCACGTCCTGTGGGCCGTCAACCGGGACGGCAGCGGCCTGCGCCGGATCACCGAGGGCGCGGCCGACGAGACCCACCCGACGGTCTCGCCCGACGGCAAGTGGATCGCGTACTCCTGCGACGGCGAACCGTCGCACCGTCAGATCTACCTGCGGCCGTTCGAGGGCGGCGCGCCCGTCAAGGTCACCAGCGTGACCAGCGGGGACGCGGTCGACCCGGCCTGGAACCCGGTGAACGACGACGCCCACCGCAACGAGATCGTCTACACCCGGGACGAGGGCGCCCAGGGCCGCACCCTGGTCCTCACCTCGCCCACCGGCGGCGAGAAGGCCTTCTTCCCCGGCACCGGCTCCACCTGGAAGACCGGCTCGGCCGGCTGGCTGGCCGACGGCAGCGGGGTGCTCTTCCTCAGCGCCGACCTGCTCGACCCCAACGACCCGACCCCGCAGCCCGACCCGTCCCGGCCGCCGGTGGTGAACCTCTACCGGGCGCTGACCTGCAACTGCGAAGCGCCGAAGGTGCTCTACCGCGCCAACCGGCTGATCGCCAC
The DNA here is from genome assembly GCF_053598475.1 of Kitasatospora sp. NPDC001119. Lineage (NCBI taxonomy): Bacteria > Bacillati > Actinomycetota > Actinomycetes > Kitasatosporales > Streptomycetaceae > Kitasatospora > Kitasatospora sp. NPDC001119. The sequence goes on along the minus strand of NZ_JBSFKI010000004.1, from coordinate 147,204 downwards.
ACCGACCTGGCTGGGCACCCAGACCGAGGGCGGCCCCGTCGTCGAGCAGACCAGCGCCTCCGGCGCCAACGTCGCCGACGTCGAGGACGTCCTCCCCGACGGCTCCGACCCGCGCGACCTCGGCATCAGCGTGCTCCGCGAGGACCCGGCCGCCGCCGACAACACCAGCACCGACCCGGGCGCCGACCCGCTGTTCCACCCCCGCCCCGGCTTCGACCCCTGGTACGAGCGCCAGACCTACACGCCCGACGGCCGCCGGATCGTGGTCACCCGCTACGAGGACGGCCCGGCCGGACGGATCCAGCGGATCTGGACCGCCGACGGCGACGGCGCCGACCCGCAGCCGATGAACCTCGCCGGACGCGGCCCGAACGACCGCGACACCGACCCGTCGATCTCCCCGGACGGCCGGCTGATCGTGTTCAGCCGCAGCGCCCCGGCCACCGGCCAGGACCCGGCCCGGCCCGGGCGGGTGCTGATCGCCGAGGTCGCCACCGGGAAGATCATCGGCACCGTCCAGCCGCCGGCCGGCCAGCAGGGCGCCTCCGACGGCCAGCCGTTCTGGTCCCCCGACGGCAAGCTGATCGCCTTCTCCCGGACGGCGGTGGTCAACGGGAACGCCGGCAACCTGCACGTCTGGACCGTCACCGCCGACGACCTCACCCGGCAGACCGACCTCAGCCGGACGGCCTGCCCGGGCAACTGCGACGTCATCGACGACAGCCCCGCCTTCGCCCCCGACGGCCGCCGCATCGCCTTCAACCGCAAGGCCGGTGACGGCGGGAACAACCAGCAGGACGGCGTCGTCGTCACCTCGCCGACCGGCGAGGGCTGCACGGTGGTCGTGCCCACCGGGCTCGGCCAGGGCGCCTGCACCCGGCCGCTGCCCGACCGCCCCACCACCGGGCCCTTCCAGCCCCGCGACGTCGCCTGGACGGCGAACAGCGCGCAGCTGGTCCTGACCTCCCGCCGCGCCGCGCCGCCGAGCTCACCGGAGGGGCTCAAGGTCTACGACTTCGCCACCGCCAAGCTCACCGAGCTCGACTGGCGGCTGCCGGGCCGCCAGAAGGAGCCGGCCGTCCAGCAGTCCGTCGACCTGGCGGTCAGCGTGCCCGAGCGGACCCCGGCCGTCCCCGTCGACGGCAGTACCGAGGTGACCGTCACCGTCACCAACAAGGGCCCCGCGCCCTCACCCGGCACCGCCCTCACCGTCTCGGTGCCGACCGGCGCCCGGCTCGACAAGCTGACCACCCCGACCGGGACGTGCGACGCGGCCGCCCTGCGCTGCGAACTCGGCACCCTGACCCCGCGCCAGGTGGTCCGGATCAAGGCCACCCTGGTCGGCACCCGGCCCGGCGTCCCGGACTTCGGCTGGACCGTCACCGGGACGGTCGTCGACCCGTACCCCGACGACGACTCCGCCCGGACCTTCCTGCCGGTGCTGGAACCGTCGACCCCCTCGCCGAGCCCGAGCCCGACCCCCTCGCCGACCGCGACGCCCACCCCGACACCCACACCGACCCCGACGCCCACGCCCACCCCGACCGTGACGCCCAGCCCCGCACCGCCGCCGCCCCCGGCGCCCGCTCCGGCACCGCCGCCGCAGGCCGGTCCCGACATCACCGTCGGCGCCCAGCCCAACCCCGGCTACGTCGGCGGCCGCGTGACCGTCAGCTACACCGTGCGCAACACCGGCCAGGCCCGCGCCACCGGACTGCGCCTCACCCTCGGCCTGCCCGCCGGCGTGCCCACCGGGGCCCTGCCCCCCGGCTGCCGCAACGGCACCTGCACGGTGAGCGACCTGGCCCCGGGCCGCAGCGCGGTCGTCCGGGTGGTGCTCTCACCCGTTGCGGCGCTGGACACCACCATCACCGCCGAGCTCACCACCACCGGCACCGACGCCACCCCCGGACCGCACCGGGCCGGCACCCCGCTGCGCATCCTCCAGCCCCGCATCGTCGCGGTACCGCCGATCGGCAAGCCCGGCTTCGTCACCTCGGTGCGCGGCGTGGACTTCCCGCCCGGCGCACCCGTCCGGTTCACCTGGCAGCCCGGCATCACCGCCGCGGCCGCCCCCACCCGCCCGAAGGGCGACGGGACCTTCGCCGGCCAGCTGCTCATCCTCCCCAAGGACGAGACCGGGCCGCGCACCATCACCGCCGAAGGCCCCGGATTCTCCCCGGTGACCTGCCCCTTCCTCGTCGTCGAGGGCAGCATCGGCCCGCCCGGGGAGGTGGAGCGCCGGTGATCCACGAGGTCGACGAGGCACTGCGGCAGCTGCTCGCCGAGACCGGGCTGCCCGAACGCGGCATCGAAGTCGTCTTCGACGCCCCCACCCGGGACTTCGCCGCCCGGCGCAACGCCCCCACCGTCAGCGTCTTCCTGTACGGGCTCCGCGAGGACACCGGCCGCCGACAGGCCGGCACCGTCGCGGAGCACGACGCGGACGGCCTGGTGACCGGCCACCGCCCCGCGCCCCGCTGGTTCGAACTGGCCTACCTGGTCACCGCCTGGACCAACCGGCCGCAGGACGAGCACCGGCTGCTCGCCGAGGTGTTGCAGTGCCTGACCGCCACCGACACGCTGCCCGCCCGGCTGCTCACCGGCACGCTCGCCGAGCTCGGACTGACCGTCGGACTGGACATCGCAGGGCGCGACACCGGCCTGCCGTCGGTGTCCGACGTCTGGTCCTCGCTCGGCGGGGAGCTGCGGCCCTCCGTCGACCTGCGGGTGCTCGCCCCGCTGCCCGGCGGACGCACCCCGGCCGGACCGCCCGTCACCGAGGGGCTGGTGCTGCGCGCCGGCGACACCACCCCGGCGGGCCCGCCGCCCGCCGACGGCCCGGGCCGCCGACTGCGCTACCAGGACGCCACCGACCCCGGTCCTGACGGCTTCGCCGCGCCCCGGGACCGCGAGCTGCCGCCCGGCCGCCGGCCGAGGGGCAGGGCGCGATGAGCGTGGACCTGGACGAGGGGCAGGACGCTGTGAGTGTCGACCTGGACGAGGCGGTCGACGGTGCGCCGCCCGGCCACGACCCCCTCTGGGAGCGGCTGCACCGGGTCGAGCAGCGGGTCCGCGCCGCGGTGCGCGAACGCCGCGCCGACGACCCGGACCCGGACGACCCGTACCGCGGCCAGTACCTCGGCCCGGAGGCGGTGGAGCGCATCCTGGCGGCCTCCGCCACCGTGCACCGCGCCGCCGCGGACCCCGGCGACGGGCCCGCGCCGCCGCCCGGCTCCCGGCTCGGGCGGCTCACCGCCGCCTTCGGGCTGCTCCCGGTGGACCTCGACCTGCTGCTGGTGGCGCTCGCCCCCGACCTCGACTCCCGTTTCGAACAGCTCTACGGCTACCTCAACGACGACCTGACCCGCCGCCGGGCGACCATCGGCCTGGCCCTCGACCTGTGCGGACTGCCCGGCGCCGGCGCCGGCCGCTTCCGGTTCTCCGCCCGGGCCCCGCTGGTCGCCGGCGGCCTGCTGGAGATCACCGAGCCGGACCACCCGCTGCTCTCCCGCACCCTGCGCGTCCCCGATCGGGTGACGGCCCACCTGCTCGGCGACGACGAGCCGGACGGCGCGCTCGCCGGGCTCGCCCACCGCGCCGGTCCCGGGCCCCGCCTCCAACGGCCGGACGAGCGGCTGCGCGCGCTGGCCGCCGACGGCGGACTGGTGCACCTGCTGGACCGGGGCGGGCACGCCGGCCCGCTCGCGGTGGCCGCCCTCGCGGCCGACGGCCCGCCGCCGCTGGTGGTCGACGCCGCCGCGCTCGCCGCCCGCCGGCCGGAGGGCACCGTCCGGGTGCTCGCCCGCGAGGCGCGGCTGGGCGGGGGCGGCGTGGTGCTCGGACCGCTGGACCACCTCGAACCCGAACGGCCCGAGCGGGCCGCGCTGTTGCGCGAGCTCTGCGCGGAACTCGACGGCGTCCCGCTGGTCGTGCACGGCCCCCAGGTCTGGGACCCGGCCTGGGCGGCGCGGAGCCCGGTGGTGGTCACCGTCCCGCCGCCGGAGGAGCGCGACCGCGCCGGGCAGTGGGCCCACGCCCTGGGCGGGGAGCCGGGCGGCGAGCTGAGCGGGGAACTGGCCGAGGCCGTCGCCGCGTACCGGCTGGACCAGGAGCAGGTGGCGCGCGCGGCCTCGGTGGCGGCCCGGACGGCGGCCGCCGAACACCGCCCGGTGCGGGCCGAGGACCTGCGGACGGCGGTGCGGGCGCAGAACGGCGCGGGCCTGGCCCGGCTCGCCCGCCGGATCGAACCCGCGGTCGGCTGGTCCGACCTGGTGCTGCCCGCCCCCACCGCGGGCCGGCTGCGCGAACTCGTGCTGCGGGCCCGGCACCGCGACCAGGTGCTCGGGAGCTGGCGGATGCGCCCGGGCGGCGGCCGGGGCAACGGGGTGGTCGCCCTGTTCGCCGGGGAGTCCGGCACCGGCAAGACGATGTCCGCCGAGGTGGTCGCCGCCGAACTCGGCATGGAGCTGTACGTGGTGGACCTCGCCACCGTGGTGGACAAGTACATCGGCGAGACCGAGAAGAACCTGGAACGCATCTTCACCGAGGCCGCGCAGGTCAACGGCGTCCTGCTGTTCGACGAGGCGGACGCGCTGTTCGGCAAGCGCTCGGAGGTCAAGGACGCCCGCGACCGGCACGCCAACGTGGAGACGGCCTACCTGCTCCAGCGGATGGAGTCCTTCGACGGGATCGCGGTGCTGACGTCCAACCTGCGGGCCAACCTCGACGAGGCGTTCACCCGCCGGCTGGACGTCATCGCGGAGTTCCCGCTCCCGGACGAGGCGCAGCGGCGCCGGCTCTGGGACCGCTGCCTGGGACCGCTGGTGCCCCGCGGCGACGACCTCGACCTGGACTACTGCGCCCGGAACTTCGAGCTCACCGGCGGCTCCATCCGGGCCTGCGCCGTCTCCGCGGCCTACCTGGCCGCCGGGACGGGCGCCCCGCTGGGCATGGCGCAGCTGGTCTCCGCGGTGGTCGGCGAGTACCGCAAGCTCGGCCGGCTGGTGCTGGCCAGCGAGTTCGGGCCGTGGCTGGGCGTCCTCGGCGACGCCGGGCACGGCTGAGCACCTCCCGCGTGGCCGGCCGCCACGGCCGAGCACTCCCGGGGCGGCGGAGGCCGGTGGGTACGTACGGCGGTGTCCGCCGGGGGCAGCGGCATTGCCCCCGGTCCGGCACCTGGGGACATGTCCCCGGGTGCCGCCCGGGCAGCAGACTCGGGGGCGAATGACCGGCGAAAATGCAGGGCCAGCCGAAGGAGCGCGTATGCCGTCGTACCTCACCCCGGGCGTGTACGTGGAGGAGGTCCAGTCCGGTGCCCGGCCGATCGAGGGCGTCGGCACGGCCGTCGCCGCGTTCGTCGGCTTCGCCGAGACCGGCCCCTTCCACGAGCCTACACTGGTGACCAACTGGGACCAGTACGTCCAGCGGTTCGGCGGCTTCACCGAGGGCACCTACCTGGCCCACTCGGTGTACGGCTTCTTCGCCAACGGCGGCGGCTCCGCCTACGTCGTGCGGGTCGGCGACCCGGCCCGGCGGACGCCCGGCGCCGCCCCCGCCGTCACCGCGGCCCCGCCCGTCGAGATCGCCGGCTTCCTCTTCTCCGCCCTGCCCGGCGCGGGCGGCGAGGTGTCCGTCGAGGTCGTCGACGCGGAGGGCGAGAACGTCCCCGACGACCGGTTCCGGCTGCTGGTGCGCCGGGGCGCCGAGGTCGTCGAGACGTACGACGTCTCGACCCGCAAGAGCACCAAGGGCTACGTCGTCACCCAGCTGCGCGAGTCGAAGCTGGTCGCCGTCGCCGAACAGCCCGGCACCGCGCCGAGCCGCCCCGAGCGCCGCGGCCACGCCCTGGCCGCCGCGCCCGCGCCGGCCGCGGCCCCGACCGGCCGGCTCGACCCCGCCGAGTACGTCGGCGACGCCGCCGCCCGGACCGGCTTCGGCGGCCTGGAGGCGATCGACGAGATCACCATGGTCGCGGTCCCCGACCTGATGAGCGCCTACCAGCGCGGCGACCTCGACGACGAGGGCCTGCGCACCGTCCAGCTGGCGGTGATGTCGCACTGCGAGCAGATGGGCGACCGGATCGCCGTCCTGGACCCGCCGCCCGGCCTCAACGCCCAGCGGATGCGCACCTGGCGCAACGACGAGGCGGGCTTCGACTCCCGCTACGCCGCGCTCTACTACCCGTGGATCAAGGTGTTCGACCCGGCGAGCGGTCGCAACGTGCTGGTCCCGCCGAGCGGGCACGTCGCCGGGGTGTGGGCCCGCAGCGACGCCGAGCGCGGCGTGCACAAGGCGCCCGCCAACGAGGTCATCCGCGGCGCGGTGGACCTGGAGCTGCGCCTCAGCAAGGGTGAGCAGGACCTGCTGAACCCGATCGGCGTCAACTGCGTCCGGGCGTTCCCCGGACGCGGCATCCGGATCTGGGGCGCGCGCACCCTCTCCTCCGACCCGGCGTGGCGCTACCTGAACGTCCGCCGGCTGTTCAACTACCTGGAGGAGTCCATCCTCCTGGGGACCCAGTGGGTGGTCTTCGAGCCCAACGACGACCGGCTGTGGTCCAGCATCCGCCGGAACATCACCGCGTTCCTCACCGAGGAGTGGCGGCGCGGGGCCCTGTTCGGCCAGACCGCGGCCGAGGCCTTCTACGTCAAGTGCGACCGCGACAACAACCCGCCGGAGTCCATCGACCTCGGCCAGGTGATCTGCGAGATCGGCGTCTCCCCGGTGAAGCCCGCGGAGTTCGTGGTGTTCCGGCTGTCCCAGTTCTCCGACAGCACGAGCCTCGTCAACGAATGACCGGCCGGCTCGGTCGGCACCACCCCTCCGTGCCGCTCCCCGGCACCCTCGGCACCCCTCGCATCGGAAGGTGACACAGACCCATGGCTGAAGGCGATCCGCTCTCCACACACATATTCGGCGTCCAACTCGGCGGCTACAACGTCGAGTCCGTCAAGGAGATCAGCAACCTGACGGTCGAACAGGACGTCGTCGAGTACAAGCAGGTGACCCAAGAGGGCAAACTGATCGTCCGCAAGCAGCCCGGCGCCCGGCTCCCCGGCGAGGTGACCATCACCCGCGGCCTGGACAAGAGCGGCGCGTTCACGGACTGGATCAAGGAGACCCTCAACAACGGGGCGATCAACACCGCGCGGCAGAACCTCACCATCGAGGTCAAGGACACCACCGGTGCCACCCTGCGGCGCATCCAGCTCCTCAACGCCTGGGCCAGCCGCTGGGAGGGCCCGACCCTCAGCGCCGGCGAATCCAGCGCCGCCACCGAGACCGTGACCATCGTGTTCGAGGAGATTTCGGTCGAGTGAGGCGCAAGATCGGCCTGGAGGAGCTGCTGGAACGGGCTCCGGCCCCCCAGAACACCGCGCCGCAGCAGCAGGCCCCGGCGCCAGCGGCGGCGGCGCAGCCCCGGGGGCGGGTGCCGCACACCGAGTTCGAGTTCGAGCTGCCGATCGGCTACGTGGATGACGACGGCACCGTGCACCGGCACGGTGCCATGCGTCTGGCCACCGCCCGTGACGAGCTGATGCCGCAGATCGACCTGCGGGTCAAGGAGAACCCGGCCTACCTCAGCGTGGTGCTGCTCAGCCACGTGATCACCCGGCTCGGCGACCTCACCGACGTGCACGCCGGGATCGTCGAGCGGATGTACGCCACCGACGTGGCCTTCCTCCAGGACCTCTACCAGCGGATCAACAGCGAAGGCCACACGCGCGCCGCGGTGACCTGCCCGCACTGCGACGGCGCCTTCGAGGTCGACCTCGCCGGTGGGCGCCTGGGGGAATCGTGACGTACGCGCCTGCTCGGCTGTACGAGGAGATCGCGTACATCGCCTACCACTTCCACTGGCAGCGGGAGGACATCCTCGACCTGACCCACCGCGAACGCGGGCAGTGGGTCAGGGAGATCGCCCGGCTCAACACCCGCATCAGCGAAGGCGGGTGAGCCGGGTGGGGCTTCGGGACTGGATCGGCCGGCGTCGGGGCGGCACCGACGCCGCTGTCGGCGACGGCGGTGCTGACGGCGCGTCCGGCGGTACGGGCGAGGTCGTTCAGCGGCGCCGGGCGGCCGGGGACGGGGGCTGGCGCGCGGTCGCGCCGCTGGTCCCGACCCTGGCCGGGCCGGGCCACGGCGTCAGCGACGGCCTGAGGTTCCGGTCCCGGCTCAGCGCGTGGCAGGACCCCTCGCTCTGCGGGCCGCTCGGCCACGCGGTCCTCCCGACCGCGCCGGCCGGCATCCTGCGGGCGGTGGCCGGGCCGGGCTCTCCGGCGCCCGTCCGCACGGGCGGGGACGAACTCGTCGTGCCGGTCCTCCCGAGGGAGTCCGGGGCGGAAGAGCCCGTGGAGAGCGGGGAGCCGGCGGCGGCCCGGCCGGCCCGGCCGGTCCAGCGGTCCGTCCGGCTGCGGCGGCTTCCGGTGCGCTCGGGGCCGCGTCCGGCACGTACGGGCGGGGCCTCCGGCGGTGCGCCGGGGCCTGCGGCGACGGCAGCCGGGGCGGCGGAGCACGGTGAGCCGAAGTCCGGTGGAGTGCGGGGGAGTTCACCTCGTCCTGCGGTGTCGGCGAATGATGCCGGGACGCCCGGTGGGTCGGCTCCTGCCGGGGTGACGCCCGCTGCGGGCGCCGCCTCCTCGCGTCCCTACGGGGCCGAGCGTCCGGTCCGTCCGCGTTCCGTCAGCGCACCGTTGACCGTCGCGCGGCGCCCCCGGGCCCTGCCCGTGCGCCCGGTGACGGCCGTCCCGGGGGCGGTCGGCAGGCGGGATGCCGTCGCCGAGCCGTCGAGCCGGGCGACGGACGCGCCGCCGCCACTCGCGGCGGCGACGGCCGAACCCACCGACGGCTCGCGGCCGTCCGCGAACCCCGAGGCTGTCGTACGGACGCCGCCGGGTGCGGGAGCCGCCGCTGTGCCCGAACGGGGCGCGGGGGTGGTCCAGCGCGCCGCCGTGTCGGGTGGTGGCGCGGCCGCCCGCCCGGTCCTCGGCGCACCCCTGACCGCGCTGCCCGCCAGCGCCTCGCCCCTGGCCACCGGCGGCCCCCGGGCCGTTGACGCCCCTTCGGGTGCGCCGGCCATGCCCGTCGTCGCCGCCGACCCGGGGCCCACCGGCTCCGAGGCGGGCGGGACCGACGGCGCCCGGCCGTCCGGCGGCGGGGGCCGTGACGCCGCCACCACTCCTGCCCGCCGTGCCCGTACGGCCTCCGGGTCGGGGAACCCGGCGCCGGTGCGGCCCGACCGTGGGTCCGCCGGGAGCGCATCCGTCCAGCGCGCGCCGTCCGGGACCGGCACGCCCGCACCCTCGTCGTCGCCGACCCCGGGTCGTACCGCGTCGGATCGGTCCGGTCCGGCCTCCGCCCGTAGCGGCCGGACTGTCGAGGGTGCGCCGGTCCAGCGCGCTACGTCCTCGCCGACTCCCGAACGTGCCGCGCCTGCCCAGTCCGGTCCGGTTCCCGCCCACAGGAGCGAGGCCGTCGAGGGCGCGTCCGTCCAGCGTGCGACGTCCTCGCCTGCGCCGTCAGCACCGGCTCCCGGTCGTGCCGCGTCGGCTCAGCCTGACCCGACCTCCACCCGTCGGGGCGGGACCGTCGAGGGCACCACGTCCGCGCCCGCGCCGTCAGCGTCGACCCAATTCGACCCGGCCCCTGCCCGTAGGGGGGGGACCGTCGAGGGCGCGTCCGTCCAGCGTGCGACGTCCGCGCCCGCGCCGTCAGCACCGACCCAGCCCGACCCGGCCCCTGCCCGGACGCGCGGGGGCCTGGGCGCGCCGCTCGACGCGCTGCCGCCGACGGCGGCCGTGGCGGGGGGCGCCGCTCCCTTGCTCGGCGGGCGCCGACCGGTCCAGCGGATCACGCCTCCGGCGGCAGGCCAGGCCGTCCCTGCCGTCACCTCGCCGGTGGCCGGCGAGGGGCTGCCCGTGCAGCGCGCCGTCAGGCAGCCCGGCGACAGCCCGGCGGATCCCAACTCCCCCTCCCAGAGCGGTGATGGCGGACGATCGACGGGCTCGACCAGCCCGGCCGCCGGCTCCCATGGTGCGCACCCGCAGGGGGAACGCAGCCATCGCGGACCGGCCGCCGGACGCCCGGCAGCCTCCGAGGCCCCGCAGGCAACGACGGGCACCCCCGCCGCCTCGCCGTCCGGCGGCGGCCCGGAGCGGCGGCCGGGTACCTCCGCGCAGCCGATCGTCCCCGGCGCCCGGCCCCGCCCTGCGGGCGCCGCGCCCGCAGGTGGCAGCGGCCAGGTGGTTCCCGTGACGGTTCCCGCACGTCCGGCTGCGGGCGGTCTGGGCGTGCAACGCGCCGTCCGACTCATCGGCCAGCGGCGCGGGTTGCTCGGCGATCGTCGGATGACGGTCGCCCTCGCCGCTCCGCCGGCGCCGCCCGCGACCGGCACCTCCGCGCCCACCGGCGCGGGCACGGCGCCCGCCAAGCCCGTGGTCCCGGCCGTCTGGCCCAACGCGCTCGCCTCCCGTACGGACGGCGAAGCGGCGGCCGCGCCGGTTACAGGTGCTCCGCAGCACGCGCGTGCGCAGGCGCGGCGCCCGTCGGGCACCGGGGATGGCAGCGGCGCCACCGCCAGGACGTCGGCCCCACAGGCGGGCCCGGCGCGGTTCAGCACCCCGGCGGCGGCCGGCTCCGATGCGGGGGCGTCGCGCGGGGTCGTGGCTGCCGTGCAACGCGCGTTCTCCCGGCGGTCGTCGGATCGGGCCGCGGAGCACTCGTCAGCGCAGGCAGGCACCGGCCCGACCGCAGCCGGACCCGCGAACCCCTCGTACGCCTTGCCCGACCGACCCCGTGAGGTGGTCCCGAACCCGAGCGCCCCGGCGTTGCAGCGTTCCGCCATGCCGACCTCCGCAGGCCGCCCGAGCCCCGGCGCCCCCGGTACGGCGTCCACGACGGCGGCGGCCGCCGCCCCACGCCCGCCGGTCGTCCGGCTCAGGCCCGTGACGGCCGCGCCGGTCCAGCGCCTTCCGGCGACGTCCCGGCCCCCGCAGCCGTCCCCGGCGCAGCAGCCCGCCGTCCCGGCCGCCACCGGGCCCTCCGGCGCGCCCGCGCTCGTCGTGTCACGGGCCCTGCCCACCGGGCACGCCACCACCGCCACCAGGGCCGCCAACGCCGCAGTCACCCCGCCCGCCCCGCCTTCGCCCGCCACGGCGCGGCTGTTGCAGCGGGTGGCCGAACAGAACGGCCTGACCGGGGTGCCGCTGACCGCCGTACCGGCGCGTACGCCCACCACGGTGCAGCGCGCAGCGCCGTCCCCGGCCGCCTCGACCGCCGCGACCACCCCGGGGAGCGCCCCCGGCGGACCACCCGCCGCGTCGTCCGCCGACCCCGCCGACCTCGACGAACTGGCCCGGCGGCTGGTCGAACCGGTCGGCCGGCTGCTGCGCACCGAGTTGCGCAGGGGCCGGGAGCGCGGCGGCAAGCCGTACGACCTGCGCCGCTGAGCGCGGAGCGGGAAACGCACACCAGAACGACGCACACCAGCCGGACGGCCGCCAGCGGGCCGCGGCGACGTGACCGGAAGCAAGGGAGCAGGGAGCCGAACCGATGACCGACACCATCTTCGCGACCAGTGTGTTCTTCAGCCTGACCATCGGCGGCAACGACCTGGGTGAGTTCACCACCTGCTCGGGACTCGGCGCCCAGGTCGAGATCGAGCAGTACGCGGAGGGCGGCAACAACGGCTTCGCCTGGCAGCTGCCGGGCCGCATCACCTGGACGAACATCACGCTGACCCGGGCGGTCACCGCCGACACGACGAAGATCGCCCGCTGGCTGTCCGAGATCGTCCGCAAGGTCGAGCCGAAGGACGGCGAGATCGTGGCGCTGCGGCCGGACCTGAGCCGGATCGTCGGCTGGCAGGTGCTCGGGATCGTCCCGGTGCGCTGGGAGGGCCCGTCCTTCGACCCGGCCAACTCCCAGGCCGCGATGGAGACCCTGGAGATCGCCCACGCGGGCCTGCGCCCCTTCTGACCCCACCACCCGCCTACCCAACCCCCGCCCGACAGCCCGACCCACGGAAGGAGCACCAGGATGTCCCCAGCGGTCCCCGCGAGCGTCACCCGGGCCCAACTGACCATCATGGAGCCACCGTCCACGGTCGGCGCCCAGCCCGGCGGCACGCTCGCGCAGCTCCGGCTCCAGTTCAACCCGGCGACCCTGGTGCTGCGCAAGACCACCGAGTGGCGGCGCACCCCGTCCCGGATGGCGGGCGAGTCCGCGCTGCCCGAGTTCGTCGGCAGCGGTCCGCGCTCGCTCTCCCTCGACGTGTTCCTGGACTCCACCGCGACCCACGACAACTCGGTGGAGCGGGCGGTGGAGCAGCTGATGACGGCCTGCGTGCCCACCCCGGCCAGCCTGGCGCGCAAGACCCCGGCCAGCCCGTGGATCAGGCTGGACTGGGGCACCCTGAAGACCACGTCGTTCAACGGGGTGCTGACCGGCCTCTCGGTCACCTACTCGCTCTTCGACGTGGACGGGAAGCCGCTGCGGGCGGTCTGCTCGCTCACCATCGACGAGGCCAGCGTCGACCCGGCCGGCCAGAACCCGACCTCGGGCTCGCCGGAGGCCCGCAGCACCCACCGGGTGATCGCCGGCGACAGCCTGCCGCTGCTCGCCTGGCGCGCCTACGGGGACGCCACCGCCTGGCGCACCATCGCGGAGGCCAACGACATCGACGATCCGCTGGCGTTGATCCCGGGCGCCGAGCTGATCGTGCCGGGGATCGAGGAGCTCACCCAGAGCGGACGGACCCCGAGCGGCTCCGCGCAGGGGGTACGGCCATGACCACGCCCGAGGCCCGCGGCGGCCGCTCCTTCGCCGCCGACCCCGTCGTCGAGGCGCCCGGCCCGCTGCCGCCGATCTGGGCGACCCAGCTGGTCTCCTGCGACATCGAGGAGAGCGTCGGCCTGCCCGACACCGCCGTGCTGTCCTTCCGGGACGCCGACCACACCTTCCTGTCCGCCACCGGCATCACCATCGGCACCCCGCTGAAGGTGTCCGTGGTGACCGTCCAGGGGAACACCCGGGCGCGGCTGTTCACCGGCGAGGTGACGGCGCTGGAGCTGGAGGTGGACACCACGGGCTCGTACACCGTGGTGCGGGCCTCGGCCGTCACCCACCGGCTGATGCGCGGGCGCCGGGTGAAGGCCTTCCGGAACATGACGACCGCCGACATCGTCCGCGAGGTCGCCTCCGGAGCGGGCCTGACCTGCGGGCGGGTGGACGCCTTCCCGGTCGTCCACCAGCAGCTCTCCCAGGCCAATGTCCCGGACTGGGAGTTCCTCCAGTTCCTGGCGCAGGAGAGCGGCGCCCAGGTGCGGGTGGACGACGACGGGAAGCTGGAGTTCGTCAAGCCCGACCCCGCCTCCGGCGCGCCGGCCCCCTCCACCCCCGCGCCGCAGAACCCGCTGGTGCTGGAGTACGGCCGCAACCTGCTGGAGCTGCGCGGCGTGCTGACCGGCGCCGGAGGGGCGGACACCGTCGAGGCGCGCGGCTGGAACGTCACCACCAAGAGCGCCCTGGTCGCCACCGAGCCCGCGGTGACGTCGCAGACCGTGCAGCCGGGGATGAGCCCCTCGGCGGTGACCTCCGCCTTCCCCGGCCGGGCCCGGCTGACCGTCGCCGACACCCCGTACCGCACCCAGGCGGAGACCGCCTCGGTGGCCCGGTCGCTGGCCGCCTCGGTGGCGGCCGGCTTCGGCGAGCTGGAGGTCGTCGCCGAGGGCAACCCGCGGCTGCGGGCGGGCACCGCGGTCGCCCTGGGCAACGTCGGCGCCGCCTTCTCCGGCCGCTACACCGCCACGGGGGTGCGCCACCTGCTCGAACCGTTCCGCGGCTACCGGACCACCGTGGTGGTCAGCGCGGCCCCCGACCGCTCGCTGGCCGGGCTGACCAGCGGCGGCAACGCGCCGCCGCGCGGGCCGCGGATACCCGGCCTGGCCGTCGCCGTGGTCACCGACGTCCGGGAGCCGGGCGGCGGGCAGCGCGGCTGGGTGAAGCTCAAGTTCCCCTGGCTGGACGACACCTACGTCTCCGACTGGGTGCGCACCGTGCAGTGGGGCGGCGCCGGGGGCGGCGGGGTGGTCAGCCCCGAGGTCAACGACGAGGTGCTGGTCGGCTTCGAGCAGGGCGACCTGGACAGTCCGTACGTGCTGGGCGGGCTCTACAACGGCGTGGACCGGCCCTCCCCGCACGACGTGCCGCTGGTCGACGCCGGCTCCGGCAAGGTCAACCGCCGTTCCGTGGTGTCCCGTTCGGGCCACCGGATGGAGCTGCTGGACGTGCCGGGCGGCAAGTCCGGCGTCCGGCTGGCGAGCGGCGACGGCAAGCTGGAGGTCAAGCTGGACCAGCAGCGCGGCGAGATCGTGCTGACCGTCCACGGCCTCGGCGGCGCGGCCGGCAGCACCGTGCGGCTCTCCCCCTCCGGCATCACCCTGGACGCGGGCACCGGCACGGTGGACGTGCGCGGCGGATCGGTCACCGTCCGGGGCACGACGGCGGTCACCGTGGAAGGCGGCGCCGAGGCGGTGCTCAAGGGGGCCATCGTCCGGATCAACTGACGTATCGTCACAGACACTTGGCAGTAGACGCGTGCCCCACGACCAGCGGGCACCATCCGAAACGGAGACCGCACATGCCCCCCGCAGCCCGGACCGGCGACCTGACCGATCACGGCGGCGCCCTCACCACCCCGCCGCCGGGCGCCCTCAAGGTGGCGACCGTGCTGATCGGCGGCCGCCCCGCCGCCGTCGTCGGCACCGTCCACGCCTGCGTCGTCCCCCCGCACCTGGCCCTGGGCCCCGGCGACGTGGTGCTGCCCTCCCCGGGCGCGCTCGCCGGGGGAGTGGTGCTGATCGGCGGCCTGCCCGCGGCCCGGGTGGGGGACAAGACCACCTGCGGCGCCACCGTCACCGTCGGCGCGTTCAACGTGCTGATCGGCGGCGCCATATGACGGGCAGCTTCATCGGCCGCGGCTGGGCCTTCCCGCTGCGCGTCAACGCCACCGGCGGCATCGCCCTGGTGGAGCGCGACCGCGAACTCGCGGAGGCGATCCGGCTGATCCTCGGCACCGCCCCCGGCGAACGGCCGATGCGCCCCGAGTTCGGCTGCGGCATCCACGAGTACGTCTTCGCCACCGGCGACAGCACCACCGCCGGGCGGATCGCCCGCGAGGTGCGCATCGCGCTGGAGCGCTGGGAACCGAGGATCGAGGTGGACGACGTGGTGATCGCCTTCGACAGCGTCGAGGAGGGCACCCTCTACATCGACGTCCACTACACCGTGCGGGCCACCAACGACCGCCGCAACCTGGTCTTCCCCTTCTACACCATCCCGGAACACCCGAACTCGGCCGAGGGGTCTGCGAACTGATGGCCCTGCCCTCCCCGAACCTGGACGACCGCCGCTTCCAGCAGCTCGTCGACGAGGCCAAGCGGTACGTCCAGCAGCGCGCCCCCGAGTGGACCGACCACAACGTCTCCGACCCGGGCGTCACCCTGATCGAGACCTTCGCCTACCTGGTGGACCAGCTGCTCTACCGGCTGAACCGGGTGCCGGAGAAGAACTACGCCGCCTTCCTCGACCTGCTCGGCATCCGGCTCTTCCCGCCGGCCGCGGCCCGGGCCGAGGTCGACTTCTGGCTCTCCGCCCCGCAGACCGAGACCGTCCTGCTGCGGGCCGGCACCGAGGTCTCCACGCTGCGCACCGAGACCGACGAGGCGGTGGTCCTCTCCACCGCCGAGGACCTGCCGATCGTCCCCAGCTCGCTGGAGCGGCTGGTCACCGTCTCCGCCTCCGGCGAGCAGTCCGACGGCACGGCCCGACTGGCCGACGGCGCGGACGTCCGGTGCTTCCAGCAGCGCCCGGTGGCCGGGGACGCCATGCTCTTCGCCCTGCCGGCCGTGGTGCCGCGCTGCATCCTGGTCGTCCGGCTGGACAGCCGGGTCGAGGGCGTCGGCGTCGACCCGCGCCAGCCGCCGCTGGCCTGGGAGGTCTGGGACGGCGCGCGCTGGATCGCCTGCGAGACCGGCAGCGACACCACCGGCGGCCTCAACCGGCCCGGCGAGGTGGTCGTCTTCGTGCCCGCCGGGCACACCGCCTCGGTGGTCGCCGGACGGCGGGCCGGTTGGCTGCGCTGCCGGGTCACCGAGCCGCAGCCGGGCCAGCCGTTCTACTCCGAGTCGCCCACCATCCGCCGGGCCGAGGTGTTCACCGTCGGCGGCACCGCCACCGCCGTCCACGCGCAGACCGTCACCGACGCGCCGCTCGGCACCTCGGAGGGCGTCGCGGGCCAGCGCTTCCGGCTCGCCCGGCCCCCGGTGCTGCTCGACGGCGAGCCCCCGGTGGTCGAGGTCGCGGCCGGCGAGGGCTGGGAACGGTGGACGGTCGTCGAGCACTTCGGCGAGTCCTCGCCCACCGACCGGCACGTGGTGCTGGACGCCACCACCGGCGAGTTCCTCTTCCCGCCCGCGGTCCGCGAACCGGACGGCAGCCTGCGCGCCTTCGGCGCCGTCCCGCCCAAGGGCGCCCACCTGCGCGTCCCGCGCTACCGCACCGGCGGCGGGATCGCGGGCAACGTCGCCCGCGGCACCATCACGGTGCTGCGCAGCTCCGTCCCGTACATCGCCCGGGTCGACAACCGGGAGGCGGCCCGCGGCGGGGTCGACGGCGAGACCGTCGAGAACGCCAAGGCCCGCGCCCCGCACCAGCTGCGCCTGCAGGAACGTGCCGTCACCGCCGGGGACTTCGAGCTGATCGCCCGGCAGGCCGCGCCGTCCGCCGCCCGGATCAGCTGCGTGCCCGCCACCGGCGGGGAGGCGGGCGCGGTGCGGGTGCTGGTCGTCCCCGACGCCGTCGCGGACGAGGGCGACCGGCTGCGCTTCGAGCAGCTGATCCCCGACGACCAGGTGCTGGCCGCCGTCGCGACCGCCCTCGACGAGCGGCGGCTGATCGGCACCCGGCTGGTCGTCCAGCCGCCCGCCTACCAGGGCGTGACGGTGGTCGCCCGGCTCACCACCCGCGCCGCCGACCCCGACCGGGTCCGCGAGGAGGTGCTCGCCGCGCTCTACCGGTACCTCAACCCGCTGCGCGGCGGCGCCGACGGCACGGGCTGGCCGTTCGGCCGGGCGGTGCAGTACGGGGAGGTGTTCGCGGTGCTCCAGCGGGTGGCCGCCGTCGCGGGCGTCGACGAGCTGCGGCTGTTCCCGGCCGACCCGATCACCGGACGCCGGGGCGCGCCGACCGAGCGGGTCGAGGTCCCGCCGGACGCCCTGGTCTTCTCCCACCAGCACCAGGTCGTGGTCACCGCGCAGGCCGAGGACGGGCGGTCATGACCAGAGCCGCCGTCCCCGGGCTGCCCAGCCCGCACCCGATCGGCGAACTGCTGCCCGCGCTGTTCGCCGAGGACGACTTCGCCCAGCGGTTCACGGCCGGCCTGGACACCGTCCTAGCCCCGGTCTTCGCCACCCTGGACAACCTGCCCGCCTACTTCCAACCCGGCCTCGCGCCCGCCGACTTCCTCGACTGGCTGGCCTCCTGGGTCGCGGTCGAGGTCGACCCGGCCTGGCCGCTGGAGGTGCGCCGCGCCGTGGTCGGGCGCGCGGTGGAACTGCACCGCTGGCGCGGCACCCGGCGCGGCCTCACCGAACGGCTGCGGCTGGTGCTCGGCGTCGGCGTCGAGATCGTGGACGGCGGCGGCGCCTCCTGGTCCGCCGACCCGGACGCCCCGCTGCCGCCCGCGCCGAGCGGCGAGCTGCTGGTCCGGGTCTGGCCGCTGCGCGGAGCGGAACCGGACGAGGACCAGGTGCGGTCCGTCGTCAGGGCCGGCTGTCCGGTCCATCTGACCTGCCGGGTGGAGATCCTGCCCGGCCCACCCGGGCGAGTGGAGGGCTGACGAATGCCGGTGTGCCCCGAATGCGGAACGGCCAACGGGGAGGGGGACGACTTCTGCGGCAACTGCGGCGCGTACCTCGGCTGGTCGCGCACCGCCGGCGCCGCGCCGGCCGCACCCGCGCCCGCGCAGGCCGAGTCGGTGCCTGCTCCCGCGCCGAAGCCGACGCCCGCGCCGACGCCCGAGCCGACGTCCGCGCCCAAGCCGACGCCCGCCTCCGCGCCTGCTCCTACGCCCACGCCCACCCCCGCTCCCGCCGAACCCGTACGGCGAAGCGCCTCGCGCCGGACGGCGCGCGCCGAACCGGAAGCCAAGGACGGCGAGGCGGAGCAGGAGGCGAAGGACCGGGTCGAAGCATCGCGACCGCCCGTCCCGGCCGCCGAACCCCCGGCCGCCGCCGACCCCCCGCGCCCCGCGACCGCCCCCGTACGGCCGACCCCCGTACGCCCGGCCCCCGCGCGGACCCCGGCCCCCGACCCCGCAGCGCAGGTCCCCGGTGCGCAGGCCCCCGCAGCCCCGGCCGACCCGGTGGCCGTCCAGCCCGCCAAACCCGTCGCGCCCCGCCCCGTCAGCCGGGCGACCGAGGCCGTCGAGACCCAGGACGGCCCGCCCTGCCCCAGCTGCGGCACGCCCAACCTGCCCGGGCGGAAGTTCTGCCGCCGCTGCGCCGCACCGCTGACCCCCACCGAAGCCGTCGCCGAACTGCCCTGGTGGCGCACCCGCTGGCCGTTCCGGCGCCGCGTGCGGATCGGTGGC
The DNA here is from genome assembly GCF_053598475.1 of Kitasatospora sp. NPDC001119. Taxonomy (NCBI): domain Bacteria; kingdom Bacillati; phylum Actinomycetota; class Actinomycetes; order Kitasatosporales; family Streptomycetaceae; genus Kitasatospora; species Kitasatospora sp. NPDC001119. The sequence continues at coordinate 128,552 of NZ_JBSFKI010000004.1, read as the reverse complement.
TCGGGCAACGCGCTGCGCCGCACCATCGCCCTGCTCGCGCTCGTCGCGGTGGTCGTGGCCGGGGTCCTGCTCTTCCCGGCCGGTCAGCGGGTCTTCCAGGACGTCCTGGACAAGGTCCGCGGCACCGCGCCGATCGCCCCCGCCGCCACCTCGGCGAGCGCCGCCGTCGAGGGCCACCCGGCCACCCTGGCCGACGACGGCCTCAGCAACACCTACTGGGGCGCGCCCGCGATCGGGGACTCCGTCACCTTCTCCTTCCGCAGCCCGTTCCGGCTGGTGGACCTGATCGTCCACACCGGGGCCTCCCCGGATCCCCAGCAGTTCCAGCAGCAGGCCCGCCCCGTCGTCCTCACCCTGGAGGTCACCGGGAAGGACGGCGAGGTCCACACCCAGCAGGTCCCGCTCAACGACCAGCCGGGCCCGCAGACCGTCCAGACCGGGATCAGCGACGTCACCCAGGTGAAGCTCACCGTCCGGGAGGCCGCCGGGACCGGCCCCGGCCGCGCCATCGCGCTCGCGGAGGTGGAGTTCTTCAAACGCACCTGACCGCGTCGCCCGCCACCGGAGGGAACCCATGGTCTACCGGATCCACTTCACCTCCCAGGACCTGGCCAGGACCCGGCCGGCGGGTCCGATGCCGTTCGCCGAACTCCTGGCCGCGGCGCGGGCCCTACAGGACCGGAGCCGTGCGGCGCGGCTGGACCCGTGGCGGCGGAGCGTCCTGGGGCGGCTGCCCGAGCGGGCCCGGATGGCGCTCTCCCTGGCGCCGGCGGACGGCTGGGGGCCGACCTTCCTGATGCCCGCGGTGGCAGGCCGGCCGGAGGAGCTGCTGGAGCGGGTACGGGCGACCCCGGGCCGGCTCGTCGCGGCGGAGCTGGCCGCGATCGCCGAGCACCAGCCCGTCCCCGGGTGGGCCCGCCGCCTGGCCGAGGACGGCGCGCTGCGCGAGGAACTCGCCCAGAGCCTCGGCCTCCTCTACGAGCACCTGGTCGGCCGCTACTGGTCGCGGATCACCGACTGCTACGCCGCGGACCGGGCGGTGCGGATGCGCCAGTTCCTCGGCGGGGGCGTCGAGCTCCTGCTCGCCGGCGCCAGCCCCCGGTGGATGCGCTGGAAGCCGCCGGTGCTGGAGGTCCGCAGCAGGGTCGACCACGACCTGCGGCTCCAGGGGCAGGGCGTCCTGCTGGCCCCCTCGGTGTTCGCCAAGCGGGCCATGGTCAGCGACGACTCCCACGGCCTGCCCCAGCCCGCGGTCACCTTCCCGATCGACGACAGCCGCCCCGCGGGCTGGCCGGACCTGCTCGGCCCCGAGCCGGCCCCGGCGGGGTCGGGGCCCACCGTGACCGCTCTGCTCGGGCGCACCCGGGCCGCCGTGCTGCGGGTGATCGCCGACCACCCGGGCTGCTCGACGAAGGAGCTCGCCGCCCTCGCCGGGATCACCCCCTCCAGCGCCAGCGAGCACGCCACCGTGCTGCGCGAGGCCAGGCTGATCGGCACCTCCCGGTACCGCAACACCGCGCTGCACAGCCCGACCGCCCTCGGCCTCGGGCTGCTCGGCGACGCGCCCGACGTTCCCGATGTGCCCGGTTCGTAGGGGAGTTGAGCGGTGCGTCCGTGATTCGGGCCAGGCCGAAACACGTCGAGCGGCGGTGCCCCGGACTCCGAGACTGAGGTGCGGGCGCCGGACCCGGCGGCCCGCACCACGACGTCACTGCTCCCAGGAGGTCCCCCATGCGCTTCGTCCACAAGGCCGGCATCGTCCTCGCGGCCGGATTCGCCGCCGCGTCCACGCTCCTCGCCCCCGTGGCGAACGCCCAGCCGGCCGTCTCGGCGGCCCCGGCCGACTGCCCCAAGGGCTACATCTGCGGCTACAAGTACAGCAACTACCAGCACCTCATGTTCCGCTTCAGCGACTGCGGCATCCTCCAGGAGATCCCCGACGGCCTGAACAGCGGCGGGTCCTGGTACAACAACCAGTCCACCGGCCTCAAGGCGAAGATGTACGGCAAGTCCAAGAACCTCGTCTACACCACGCCCGGCGCCCCCTACGGCGACCCCAACGCCAACTGGGCCCCGGTCTGGTACGTCAAGGCCTGCTGACCCCGCCCCACGGGCCTGCCGCCGGGTGCGCCGTCCGCGCCCGGCGGCGGGCCGGGCTTCCAAGGAGTTCCTCATCTGCGCCGCGTACGGTCACGCGTCATGGCGGAACTGCGGGTGGTGGCGGGCATACGGAAGCTGGGACACGGGACGCGGCTGGTCGCGGTCAGCGTGGTCGCCGGGGTGGTGGCGGCGGGGATGGTGCTGCCCGCGGTGGCGGCGGTCGGGCTCGGCGCGCAGTCGGCGGCGGACGACTTCCAGAGCCTGCCCGACGACTTCAAGACCCCTCCGCTGTCCCAGGCCACGACGATCCTCGACGCCCAGGGCGGCACGATCGCCACCGTGTACGACCGGGACCGCACGGTCGTCCCGGCGGACCGGATCTCCCCGCTGGTGAAGACCGCGCTGGTGGACACCGAGGACAACCGCTTCTACGAGCACGGCGCGATCGACCTCAAGGGCGTGCTGCGCGCCCTGGACAAGAACGCCTCCTCGGGCACCACCGCCCAGGGCGCCTCCACCCTCACCCAGCAGTACGTGAAGAACGTCTTCGTCGAGGAGGCGGGCGACGACCCGCAGAAGGTCGCCGAGGCGCAGCGGCAGACCGTCGGCCGCAAGATCCAGGAGCTGAAGTACGCGATCAAGGTCGAGGAGACCCTGAGCAAGGACCAGATCCTCACCAACTACCTGAACATCACCTTCTTCGGCGAGCAGGCCTACGGCATCGAGGCGGCCTCCCAGCGCTACTTCGGCGTGCACGCCGCGGACCTCACCCTGCCGCAGGCCGCGCTGCTGGCGGGCCTGGTGCAGTCGCCGACCGGCTACGACCCGACGGTCAACCCGACGGCGGCGAAGGAGCGGCGCGACACCGTGCTGCGCAAGATGGCCGGGTACGGGCACATCACCCAGGAGGAGGCCCGGCAGGCGATCGCCGCCCCGCTCGGGCTGAACGTCCAGGCGCCGCAGCAGGGGTGCATCCTGGCCAAGCAGGGCGCGGGCTTCTTCTGCGACTACGTGCGCGAGACGGTGCTCACCGACCCGGCCTTCGGCGCGTCGGCCGCCGAGCGGCAGGCGGTCTGGAAGCGCGGCGGCCTGCAGATCCGCACCACGCTCGACCCGAAGGCCCAGGCGGCGCTCCAGGCCTCGGTCACCGGCCACGTCGACGCGGGCGACCAGGCGGCGACCGCGATGAGCATCGTCCAGCCGGGCACCGGGAAGATCCTGGCGATGGGCCAGAGCCGCCCGTACGGCGTCGACGGCAAGCAGCACCAGACCCAGATCAACTACAACGCCGGCAAGGCCATGGGCGGCGGGCTCGGGTTCCCGACCGGCTCGACCTTCAAGCCGGTCGTCGCGGCGGCGGCCCTGGAGAGCGGCATCCCGGCCGACCAGGCCTACACCACGGACTACAGCATCCCGTGGCCGGCCATGACGGACTGCTCGGGCGGGAGGTTCCCGTCCTCCGGGCAGGTGCACAACGACAGCCAGAGCCTCACCGGCCGGTTCGACATGAAGTCGGCCATGGCGCAGTCCGTCAACACCTACTTCGCGAAGCTGGAGGCCGACACCGGCCTGTGTAACGTCGCGCGGATGACGAACAAGCTGGGCATCACCCAGCAGGCGGGCGGCGAGAAGCTCCAGGTGGTCCCGTCGATGACGCTCGGCAGCAACGACCTGACCCCGCTGACGATGGCGGCCGTCTACGCGGCCTTCGCCGCCCACGGCACCTACTGCGCGCCGACCGCCATCGCCTCGGTGACCGGCCCCGACGGCAAGCCGCTCGCGGTGCCGCAGGCGAACTGCTCGGCGGTGATGTCGGCCGGCACCGCCGACACGGTCAGCGCGATGCTCAAGGGCGTGGTCGAGGACGGCACCGGGCAGACGGCCGGCCTCACCGGCCGGGACAGCGCGGGCAAGACCGGCACCACCAACGACAGCCGCCAGGTGTGGTTCGTCGGCTACACCCCGGAGATGGCGGGCGCGACCGTGGTCAGCGACACCGACAACCCCAAGCCGCTGGACGGCCAGCGGATCGGCGGCCAGGTGGTCGGCCAGGCCTTCGGCGGCACCCTGGCCGGCCCGATCTGGCGCGACGCGATGGACGGCGCGCTGGCGGGCACCCCGGCCGGCACCTTCACGCCGGTGCAGCTGCCCTGAGCCACCGGTGACCCAGGGCGGCCGGTGACTCAGCGGTAGAGCGCCACCCGGGGCTCGACCGTGCCCTGGAGCGGCGCCTTCCCGACCACGGTGACCCGGTAGTGCGCGGTGAGGGTCTGGTGGCCGTGCAGGACGGTCTTGGCCGGGACGAGCCGGGTGTACAGCGTGCCGGTCTGGCTGCCGAGCGGAATGGCGCGCCAGTGGCCGTCGGGGGAGAGCACCTCGATCCGGATGCCCGCCGGGTTGAGGAAGGGCCCGTTGTCCGGCGACTCGACGAGGATCTGCGGGGCCACCGTCCGGTCGGCCGAGGAGTCGTTGCGGTACGTGACGGTGATCGGCCGGGTCGCGTGGTCGCGCGGCAGCGCGGTCTCGGGGAGCTCCACGAAGGACACCGGCGGGGCGGCGGTCGCGGTCCGGGCACCGGTCGCGGCCTGGGCCGGGGCGACGAGCGCGGCGGTCGGCAGGGCGGCGAGGGCCGCGGCCAGGGCCAGGCTCCGACGGGGGATCTTCAGGGTGCGCATGGCGCCTCCTTCGGCCGGCCGCCGGGTCACCGGTGGCGCCGCGTGGTTCGGGCAGGTCCGTACGGCACCACCCTGCCCCCTCACTCGGAAAGCCGCACGCGGTGGAGCGGTGGCGGGCCGGGCGGGGTGTCGCGAGCGGTGCTCCGACTGGGCCGAACGTGCGACCGCCGGAGCCACCACGCCGCCGCACCGCCGCTGCCGTGACCGGGCCCCGTACCTTGGGCGCAACCTCCGCCGGGCGGCTGCGCGCCGGGGCGGGGCGCCCGAACAGCGGGGGACGTCGCGAGAACGGGAGGGACGGCTTGCGGGCGCGTTCCGTCGAGGAGCCGGGGCCGCGGCTGCCGGTGCTGATCAGGTACGGCCACTGGTCCTGGCTGGTGCCGCTGGCGGTGCTGGCGGCGGTGGTGGGCGTGGACGCGGCCACCCCCGTCACGTTCGCGTCCGTCAGCTGGCTGGCCATGGTCCCGGTGGTGACCGCAGGGCTCTGCGGCCCGGCGGCCACCACGCTGTTCGCCCTCCTCGCCGTCGTCGCCTACCCGGCCCTGGACAGCATCTGGAGCAAGTCCCAGGGGATCGAGGACTTCCTGCTGGTGATCGCGGGGGCCGCCGTCTCGGTGCCGATCAGCATCTTCCGCGCCCGGGCCGCCGCTTACGTCCACCACCTCCAGGGCACGGCCGAGACCACCCGGCAGGTGGTGCTGCGCCCGGTGCCGCCGGGCTGGGGCGGGGTGGACTCGGCGGCGCGCTACCTGGCCGCGGACGTCGAGGCCCGGGTGGGCGGCGACTTCTACGACGTGCTGGCCACCCCGTTCGGGGCGCGGGTCATCCTCGGCGACGTCCAGGGCAAGGGCCTGCCGGCCGTCTCCGCGGCGGCGGCCCTGGTGGGCTGCTTCCGGGAGGCCGCCTTCCACGAGGCGGACCTGGCCACCGTCGCGTCCTGGCTGGAGGAGCGGCTGCACCGGCAGAACCTGCTGGCGGAGCGGCTGGGGGAGCAGGAGGAGCGGTTCGCCACGGCGGTGGTCGTCTGGTTCCCGGCCGACGCGCCGGGGGAGGTGGAGGTGGTCAACTTCGGCCACGACAGCCCCCACGTCCTCGGCCCCGCGGGGGTGCGCCAGCTGCCGCCGGGCAACGGCGCACCGCTCGGGCTGGCCCAGCTGGCCGGCGGGCTGCCGGAGGTCCGGCGGCTGAGCCTGGGCCCGGAGGAGACGGTCCTGATCGTCTCGGACGGGGTGACCGAGGCCCGCGACCGGACGGGCGCCTTCTTCGCCCTGCGCGACCACCTGGAGCGCCTGGCCGCCCTCCCCGGGGTGGTCGACCCCGGGCGCCTGGTCGACGAGGTGGCGGCCGAGGTCCTCCGGCACACCGGCGGCCGGTTGACGGACGACACCGCCCTGCTCGCCGTCCGGACGCCCCCGGTGGCGCCGGCGGCGTCGGCCGGGTCGGCGGACTGAGCCGGCCTCAGTCCTCGGCGTGGCTGACCGCGCAGGTCAGGACGCCCGGGAGGCGGGCCAGTTCGGCGGTGAGGGCGGACAGGTCCCCGCGGCCGTGCACGGTGATGTGCACCTCCGCGATCCGCTCGTCGACCCCGCCGCCGCCCTCGCCGGGCGGCCCGGCCCGGTCCACGGTCGCCAGTTCGGCCACGGCGAACCCCGCGGCGGTGATCCGGGCGAGCAGCAGCCGCAGCAGGCCGTTGCCCTCGGTGTAGGTGACGTGGCAGCTGACCGGGCGGGTGCGCAGCCTCGGCAGCCGGTGGGTGAGCGGCCGCAGCACGTAGCCGACGAAGAAGTAGGCGGCGGTGGCCGCGGTGGCGAGCAGCGGCAGTCCGGCGGCCGCCGCCGTGCCGATCGCGGCGGTCAGCCAGACGGTGGCGGCCGTGGTCAGCCCCCGGATCGAGCCGCGCTGGACGAAGATCACCCCGGCGCCGATGAAGCCGAGTCCGGAGACGATCTGGGCGGCCATCCTGGACGGGTCCAGGGTGACCACGCCGGACTGGACCACGTCGCTGAAGCCGTACTTGCTCACCAGGGTGAAGAGCGCAGCCCCGAGACCGACGACGGTGTACGTGCGCAGTCCGGCGGCCTTCTGTCTGATCTCCCGTTCCAGGCCGATCGCGCTGGCCAGGACCAGGGCGATGGCGAAGTCGGTGAAGTGGACCCATCCTTGCCCGAAGGGCTCGACGAACGCTTCCAGCGTCCTCAACTCCTCCTGCCGTCTCAATCGTCCCGCCCGCCCCCGGGAGGGCGGGCACCGATCCCGGTTCGGCGAAGCGGGTGCCGTCGAGCCTACGGTTCATCAGACGATCGGACCGGCGCTCGGACGGGCCGACTTGACGGTCAGGGGGTCGAGCGGAGGCGAACCGACGGCGCGCCGGCTCGGCGGCCCCGCCCGGTGTGCCCTCACCGCGCTCCGTCGGCGCCGACGGGCGGGCCGCTCTCCCCGACTGTCGGGGGCACGGGCCGCAGCCGGTAGGCCTCCCCGTCGGCGAGGACATGGCCGGCGGTGGGCGGGGCGAAGTGGGTGCCGAGCAGCAGGGTGTCCGTACCGGCGAGGGAGGCGAGCAGCGCCCGGCGGGTGGCGGCGGACCGCCGGGGGTCGATGTCGACGCAGGCGCCGATGGCCGGGTGGGCGAGCTGCACCGGGTGGTGGAGGCAGTCGCCGGTGATCAGCGCCGTCCGGCCCCGGCTGGTCAGTTCGACGGCGACGTGTCCCGGGGTGTGGCCGGGGGTGGGGAGCAGGCGCAGGCCGGGAACGATCCGCAGGCCCTCGGCCGGGACGTCGACCAGGTCCAGCAGGCCGGCCCGCTCGACCGGGAGCACCGAGTCGCGGAACATCTGCGCGCGCGCCTCGTCCATGGGGTACCCGGCCCAGAACTCCCGCTCGGCGCGGGTGGTGAGGTAGCGCGCGCCGGGGAAGGTGGGCTCCCACGCGCCGTCCACCTGCCGGGTGTTCCAGCCGACGTGGTCGGCGTGCAGGTGGGTGAGGACCACCAGGTCGACGGAGTCCGGCGGGAAGCCGGCGGCGGCCAGGCGCTCGGGGTAGTCGGTGCGCAGGTCGTGCCAGGCCGGGTTGGCCCGCTGCTTGCCGTTGCCGATGCCGGTGTCGACGAGGACGCGCAGCCCGTCCACGACGACGGCGAAGCTGTGGCTGTCCAGGCGCAGCACGCCGTCGGCGTCGGCGAAGTCGGGGCGCAGCCAGTCCTGGCCGGCCACCACCTCGGGGGTGGCGTCGGGCAGCAGCCACGGCCCGGTGGCGGGCGGCAGCGGGACTTCGTCGATGCGGTGGACGGTGAGGTCGCCGACCGTCCAGGAGGGGGTAGGGGTGTTGGGCATGGGGCGCTTCCTCCGCTGCAAAAGCCATTCGTTTGCGTTAACGCGACCATAGAACCTACAGTCTCGCTAACGCAAACCCTTAGCTTTTGGCGGGGATGCCTCGTGGTGCCTCGCACCACCCCCGCCTCGCCCACGATCAGGAGCGCATCCATGTCCAATGCGGAGCTCACCCCGCCCGAGGCGGCCCGCCGGGCCGCCCAGGCCGGGCTCGACCTGCCGGCCGACCGGCACGCCGCGGTGGCGGCCACCGCCGAGCACATCCGGTCCGTCGTCGCCGTCCTGCGGGAGCTGGACCTTGGGGACACCCCGCCCGCCGCCGCCTTCCGCGCGGAAGGGGGGCGCCCTGATGCAGCCGTATGAGCTGACCATCGCCGCCGCCTCGGCGCGGATCCGGGAGCGGCGGCTGTCCCCCGTCGAGCTGGTCGACTCCGTCCTCGGCCGCATCGACCGGGTCGAGCCGCACCTCGGCGCGTACGTCGCCGTCGCCGCCGAACAGGCCCGGGACGCGGCACGCGAGGCCGAGCGGGAGATCGCCCGGGGCCGGTACCGGGGGCCGCTGCACGGCGTCCCGGTCGGGCTCAAGGACCTGATCGACGTCGCCGGATCGCCCACCACCGCGAGCTCCCGGGTCCGGGACGGCCACCGCGCGGCCGCCGACAGCACCGTCGCCGCCCGGCTGCGGGCCGCCGGCGCGGTCCTGGCCGGCAAGACCCACACCCACGAGTTCGCCTACGGCCTGACCACCCCGCAGACCGCCAACGCCTGGGACCGCGAGCGGGTCGCCGGAGGCTCCAGCGGCGGGTCCGCCGTCGCGGTGGCCGCCGGGGCGGCGACCTTCGCCCTCGGCACCGACACCGGCGGCTCCATCCGGGTGCCCGCCGCGCTGAACGGGGTGGTCGGCCTCAAGCCGACCTACGGGCTGGTGCCCCGCCACGGCGTCACCCCGCTGTCCTGGTCGCTCGACCACGTCGGCCCGATCACCCGCACCGTGGAGGACGCGGCGCTGGTCCTGGCCGCCCTCGCCGGGCACGACCCGCGCGACCCCGCCTCGGTGGCCGCCCCCGCCGTCGACTACCGGCCGGAGCGGGAGCCGGACCTGACGGGCGTGCGGATCGGCGTGCCGGTCAACCACTACGTCGACCACGTCGACCCGGAGGTGGCGGCCGCCGTCGACCGCGCCGTCGCGCGGCTGGAGGCGCTCGGCGCCCGGCCCGTCGAGGTGGAGGTCCCGCTGGCCCGCTACCTCCTGCCCACCCTGTGGGGCCTGGTGGCGCCGGAGGCCTCCGCCTACCACGCCCGCACCCTGCGCACCGCCCCCGAGCTGTACCAGGCGGACGTCCGGGTCCTGCTGGAGGCCGGCGAGCTGATCGACGCGGGCGACCACCTGCGCGCCCAGCGCGCCCGGACGCTGATCCGCGACGCGTGGGCACGGGTCCTGGAGGAGGTCGACGTGATCGCCGCCCCGACGGTGCCGACCACGGCGGTCCGGGCCGGCCAGGAGACGGTCACCTGGCCGGACGGCACCTCCGAGGGTGTCGCGGACGCCTACGTCCGGCTCTGCGCCCCGGCCAACGTCACCGGCCTGCCCGCCCTGACCGTCCCGGCTGGCCACGACGCGGCGGGCCTGCCGATCGGCCTGCAACTGCTCGGGCGTCCCTTCGACGAGCGCACGCTGCTGCGGGTGGGCCACGCCTACGAGCGGACGCAGCCCGCGCGGGCGCTCGCACCGGTGGTCTGACCGGGCCCGGCCCGCCTTAACGCAAAGGCGACGCTTTAAGATGACGGTATGAGTCCTCGCCAGATGGCCCGCCCGGGCGGGCGCAGCGCCCGCGTCCAGGAAGCGGTGCACACCGCGGTCCGCGAGCTGCTCGCGGAGGTGGGCCGCGAGGCGCTCACCGTACCGATGGTCGCCCAGCGGGCCGGCGTCACCCCGTCCACGGTCTACCGCCGCTGGGGCGACCTCGCCGAGCTGCTGTCGGACGTCGCGGTGGAGCGGCTGCGCCCGGACACCGAACCGGAGGACCGCGGCGGCCTGCGCGCCGACCTCACCGCCTGGGCCGAGCAGTTCCTCGACGAGATGGCCTCCGCCTCCGGCCGCGCCTACGTCCGCGACGCCCTCCTCGGCGACCCGGACGGCGGCAACGCCGGCCAGTGCTCGGCCTACGCCGCCGACCAGCTCGGCTTCGTCCTCGCCCGGGCCCGCGCCCGCGGCGAGGACGCCCCCGAGGTCGAGACCGCCATGGACCGCCTCGTCGCCCCCCTGATGTACCGCATCCTCTTCCGCCCCTCCGGCCTCACCCCCGCCTACGCCCGCCACCTGGTCACCGACCTCCTCGGCACCCCGGACGGGGAGCGGCGTCAGTCGACCTGACCCTGAGCGGGGTGCGTCGTCGGTGGCGCGTCCGACATTCTGAAATGACATCAAGTCGCCGATGCCATCGACAGGTTGGCCTCGGCAGGGCTGCCCTGCTCCACCGAGGGCGATGGCCCGGTGACGGTTGGTCATGGCAGGATCGGCGCGGGTCGACACCGTGTCGACCGAAAGGAGGAGCCATGGCCGAGGATAGCGAGGCGAAGCCGTCCGGCTCGTACGCGGGCACCGAGATCAAGATCGACGGCGAGGACCACATCATCATCCGTGAGGACGAGGTCCCGGTGGCCGCCGACTCCGAGTGACACGCCCACGCTTCGGTGCGGGGGAAGGGCCCCGCCGGTCACCACCGGAAGGGCCCTTTCTGCTGCGCCGCCGCAGGACGTAGGCGCGCCCTCCGCCGTCTCCGGGCCGGATGAAACCGGCCGGGCGGGTGGCCGAAGCGGCCGCCTACGGCTGCGGGGGCCCCGCGAGGATGATCGGCCAGTCGCCGTCGGGGCCGAGGAGGTCGTCGAGCGGGGCGTCCGGCGGGCCGAGGAGGACGGCGGCGCCTTCGGCGAGCCGCTCGGCCACGTCCGGGGCGACGGCGGTCTCGGCGCGCAGCACGAGGACGGCCGCCGGGTCGGCGGTCGAGCGGAGCGGGAAGCCGGCCGGGTCGATCTCCGCCCGTTCCAGGACGGCCGGGTGGACGGCGACGGCGACGGTCAGCAGGCCCCCGTCGTAGCTGTGTTCGGCCCAGCCGTCGGTCTGCACCAGGTAGAGGGCCTCGTCGCCCTCGTAGCAGTGCCCGCCGAGGCGTTCCAGGGCCTGTTCCCCCGGGGTGCCGTCGGGGTCGACGACCAGGGCGGCCGCCGGGGTGTCCGGCTCGTCGGGGTCGAGGCCGGAACGGACGTGGAGTCGGGCCATCGGGGTGCCTCCGGGGTCGTGCGGGCGGGCGGCGGGTCGGGCACCAGTACACACCGCGCCACCGACAGTCCGAACCGGCGGGCCGTCAGCGCCCGCCCATCAGGCGGTACATGCCGATCGAGTCGTGGGCGGCCGTGTCCGCGAAGCCGAACTTCTCGTAGAGGAAGCGCGCGGGCCCGTCCGCGATCAGCGAGACGTACGCGGTGGCGGGTGCCCGGCGCTCCAGTTCCCCGGTGAGCGCGGCCATGATGCGCTTGCCGAGGCCGTGGCCCTGGTGCGCGGGGTGGACGCAGATGTCGGTGACCTGGAACGCGGTGCCGCCGTCGCCGATGATCCGCCCCATGCCGACGGGCTCGCCCTGGTGGTGGAGGACCACGCCGTACCAGGTGTTGGGGAGGGCGAGCGCGACCGCCTCGGGGGCCTTGTCGGAGAGGCCGGCGTCGGTGCGCAGACGGCGGAAGACCTCGACGGTGGGCACGCCGGGACGGATCTCGTAAGGGCCACTATTCGGATTCATACCTTACATGCTACCCGCTCGGCCCCGCCGCCCGGCTCCGGCCGCTCGGGTGAACGCGCGGCGCGACATACCGGACGGGACGGGGCGTCACGGGGGCGGAAGCGATGATCGCCGGGTTCCCGGAACCCCACCCCGTCGGAGTCGTACATGCGGATTCTTCTCCTCGCCAGCGCGTTCAACAGCCTCAGCCAGCGGCTGCACGCCGAACTGCGCGACCGGCTCCACACCGTGGACGTCCAACTGGCCGGTGACGAGGAGGAGTTGCTCGACGCGGTGCACCGCCTGAAACCCGATCTGGTGCTCGCGCCGATGCTGCGCACGGCGATCCCGCGCGAGCTCTGGTCACAGCTCACGTGTCTGGTCGTCCACCCCGGCCCGCCGGGCGACCGCGGCCCGTCCTCCCTCGACCGGGCCGTCCAGGAGGGCCGCACCGACTGGGGCGTCACGGTGCTGCAGGCCGAGGCGGAGCTGGACGCCGGGCCGGTCTGGGCCTGGGTGCCCTGCCGGCTGCCCGGGTACGGCAAGAGCGACCTGTACCGCAACGAGGTCGCCGACGCGGCGGTGGCGGCCGCGGTGCTCGCCGTCGAACGCTTCGCCTCCGGCGGGTACGCGCCGGAGCCGCAGTCCGGCCCCGGCTGGAGCGGCACCGTACGGACCCGGCCCGCGCTGCGCCAGGAGGAGCGCCGGATCGACTGGGCGGCCGACCCCACCGAGGCGGTGCTGCGCAGGCTCCGCGCGGCGGACTCGCGCCCCGGCGTGCTCGACGAGCTGTGCGGCGGCGCCTGGTACCTGCACGGCGGGCACCGCGAGCCGGTGCTGCGCGGCCGCCCGGGCGAGCTGATCGCCACCCGGGCCGGCGCCGTCTGCCGGGCCACCTCGGACGGCGCGGTCTGGATCCCCGAGCTCCGCCGCCGCACCCCCGGCGGCCCGGCGGGCGTCAAGCTCCCGGCGGCCACGGCCCTCGGCGGGCTGCTGCCGGCGCTGCCGGAGGTGGCGGCGCCGCTGATGCCGGGGGAGGGGGACGGCCCGGTCTGGTCGGACCTGCGCTACCGCGAGGACGGCCCGGTGGGCTTCCTGCGCTTCTCCTTCCCGGGCGGCGCGATGTCCACCGGCCACTGCCGCCGGCTGCTGGCCGCGTACCGCTTCGCCGCGGCCCGTCCGACCTCGGTGCTGGTGCTCGGCGGCGGCCGGGACTTCTTCTCCAACGGCATCCACCTCAACGTGATCGAGGCCGCGCCGGACCCGGCCGTCGAGTCCTGGGACAACATCACCGCGATGGACGAGCTGGTCGACGCGGTGCTCACCACCACCGACCGGCTGGTGGTCGCCGCCGTCGGCGGCAACGCGGCGGCCGGCGGGGTGATGCTGGCCCTGGCAGCGGACGAGGTGTGGTGCCGCGCCGGCTCCGTCCTCAACCCCCACTACCGGCTGATGGGGCTGCACGGCTCGGAGTACTGGACGTACACCCTGCCGCGCAGGGTCGGCGCGGCGGCGGCCGAGCGGCTGACCCGCCAGGCGCTCCCGGTCTCCGCGGCCACGGCCGAGCGGATCGGCCTGGTCGACCGGGTGCTGGCCTGCGGGCCGGAGGAGTTCGGGCCGTCCGCGGCCCACCTGGCCGGGCTGCTCGCCGCCTCGCCCACCGCCCAGCAGCGGATCGCGGCGAAGAAGGCCGCGCGCGAGGCCGACGAGCGGACGAAGCCGCTCGACGCGTACCGGGAGGAGGAGCTCGCGGTGATGCACCGGCAGTTCTTCACACCCGAATCGCCGTATCACGCGCTGCGTTCCGCGTTCGTCCACAAGCGCCCGGTGCCGACGGGGCCCGCCGCGCGAGCGTGACCCGAACGGCCCCGCCGGGCTTGCCTCCCCGGGCGCCGGCTCCCGCCGCGCGGACCGGCGCCCGGCCCGGACCGTTGCTAAGACTGGCTTCGAGCCATTCCCTCCGGCTCCCATCCCCGAGGAGGCATCCTCATGGGTGCTGCAACAGCTCCAACCGCTTCGACGGCCGGGACGGCCGAGGCCGCCGCGAAGCCCGACGCCGACGCGGTGCACATCCTCTGGATCAACGCGGGCCTCAGCTGCGACGGCGACTCCGTCTCGCTGACCGCCGCGATGCAGCCGAGCATCGAGGAGATCGTCACCGGCGCGCTGCCCGGCCTGCCCAAGGTCGCCGTGCACTGGCCGCTGATCGACTTCGAGTGCGGCCCGGTCCAGGGCGCGGACAACTTCGTCGAGTGGTTCTTCAAGGCCGAGCGCGGCGAGATCGAGCCGTTCGTGCTGGTCGTCGAGGGGTCCATCCCCAACGAGAAGATCAAGAAGGAGGGCTACTGGTGCGGCTTCGGCGACGACCCCGCCACCGGCCAGCCCATCACCACCAGCGAGTGGCTGGACCGGCTCGCCCCGAAGGCGACCGCCGTGGTGGCGATCGGCACCTGTGCCACGTACGGCGGCATCCACGCGATGGCCGGCAACCCGACCGGCGCGATGGGCGTGCCGGACTACCTGGGCTGGGACTGGAAGTCCAAGGCCGGACTGCCGATCGTCTGCGTGCCCGGCTGCCCGATCCAGCCCGACAACTTCGCCGAGACGCTCACCTACCTGCTGTACCAGCTGGCCGGCTCCGCGCCGATGATCCCGCTCGACGACAAGCTGCGGCCCGCCTGGCTGTTCGGCGCCACCGTGCACGAGGGCTGCGACCGCGGCGGCTACTACGAGCAGGGGCAGTTCGCCACCGACTACGGCACGCCCGAGTGCCTCGTCCGGCTCGGCTGCTGGGGCCCGGTCGTCAAGTGCAACGTCACCAAGCGCGGCTGGACCAACGGCATCGGCGGCTGCCCGAACGTGGGCGGCATCTGCATCGCCTGCACCATGCCGGGCTTCCCGGACAAGTTCATGCCCTTCATGGACCCGCCGCCCGGCTCGCACGTCTCCACCGCCGCCAGCAGCGCGTACGGCTCGGTGATCCGCAGGCTGCGCGCGATCACCCAGAGCACCCTCGACAAGGAACCCAAGTGGCGCCGCACCGGCAGCCGCCTGACCACGGGCTACCGACCGCCCTGGTGACGCCGCGGGGCCGCACACCGCCCGGTGTGCGGCCGCCGCCTTCCCCCGCCCCGTCCGCCGGGATCCCCTCCGAGGGGACCCCGCTCCCACGGCCCCCGTCCGCACGGCCCCCGCTCGCCGAGGCCCCGCTCCCAGAGACAAGGACACGACAGACACGATGGCAACACCGACCACCAGGGCGGCCGGCGACGGCAGCGGCCTGACCGAGATGTCCTGGGACCCGATCACCCGGATCGTGGGCAGCCTGGGCATCCACACGAAGATCGACTTCAAGCAGAAGCGGGTCGCGGAGTGCTACAGCACCTCCTCGGTCTTCCGCGGCTACAGCGTCTTCATGCGCGGCAAGGACCCGCGCGACGCCCACTTCATCACCAGCCGGATCTGCGGGATCTGCGGCGACAACCACGCCACCTGCTCCGTCTACACGCAGAACATGGCGTACGGGGTGAAGCCCCCGCACCTGGGGGAGTGGATCATCAACCTCGGTGAGGCCGCCGAGTACATGTTCGACCACAACATCTTCCAGGAGAACCTGGTCGGGGTCGACTACTGCGAGCGGATGGTCCGCGAGACCAACCCCGGCGTGCTGGAGCTCGCCGAGCGCACCGAGGCCCCGCACGCCGGCGACCACGGCTACAAGACGATCGCCGACATCATGCGCTCGCTCAACCCGATCGAGGGCGAGTTCTACCGCGAGGCGCTCCAGGTCAGCCGGTACACCCGGGAGATGTTCTGCCTGATGGAGGGCCGCCACGTGCACCCCTCCACGCTCTACCCGGGCGGCGTCGGCACCGTCGCGACGGTGCAGCTGTTCACCGACTACCTGACCCGGCTGATGCGCTACGTCGAGTTCATGAAGAAGGTCGTGCCGCTGCACGACGACCTCTTCGACTTCTTCTACCAGGCCCTGCCCGGCTACGAGGAGGTCGGCCGGCGCCGGGTCCTGCTCGGCTGCTGGGGCAGCCTCAACGACCCGGACCACTGCGACTTCACGTACCGCAACATGACGGACTGGGGCCGGCGGATGTTCGTCACCCCCGGTGTCGTGGTGGACGGCAAGCTCGTCACCAACGACCTCACCGAGATCAACCTCGGCATCCGCATCCTGCTCGGCAGCTCCTACTACGAGGACTGGCAGGGCAAGGAGCTGTTCGTCACCCACGACCCGCTCGGCAACCCCGTCGACCCCCGGCACCCGTGGAACCAGCACACCATCCCGCAGCCGCAGAAGCGCAACTTCGACGACAAGTACAGCTGGGTGATGTCCCCGCGCTGGTTCGACGGCAAGGACCACCTCGCCCTCGACACCGGCGGCGGCCCGATCGCCCGGCTGTGGTCCACCGCGCTGTCCGGGCTGGTCGACATCGGCTACGTCAAGGCGACCGGCCACAGCGTGCAGATCAACCTGCCCCGCTCGATGACCAAGCCCGAGGTCACCTTCGAGTGGAAGATCCCGCAGTGGAGCAACGCCATCGAGCGCAACCGCGCCCGCACCTACTTCCAGGCGTACGCGGCGGCCGCCGCCCTGCACTTCGCCGAGAAGGCGCTCGACGAGGTCCGCGCCGGGCGCAGCCAGACCTGGGAACGCTTCGAGGTGCCGGACGAGTCGATCGGCTGCGGCTTCACCGAGGCCGTGCGCGGCGTGCTCTCGCACCACATGGTGATCCGCGACGGCAAGATCGCCAACTACCACCCGTACCCGCCCACCCCGTGGAACGCCAGCGTCCGGGACAGCTACGGCACGCCCGGCCCGTACGAGGACGCGGTGCAGAACACCCCGATCTTCGAGGAGAACCCGCCGGACACCTTCAAGGGCATCGACATCATGCGCGCGGTCCGCAGCTTCGACCCCTGTCTGCCCTGCGGCGTGCACATGTACGTCGGCGGCGGGCGCACCGTGCAGACCATGCACGTGCCCACCGGCCTGAGCGGGCTCACCGCATGACGGCCGAGCAGACCGGGCTGCGGATCCAGCAGGCCCTGGACGCGCTGGCCGACAGCGGCGCCGACGCCGAGCGGGCCGGCGAGCAACTGGTCCGCGACCTCATGGAGTTCTACGGCCAGGGCCTGGCCCGGCTGGTGCCGGCACTGCCCCCGCCCGCCCTGGACCGGATGCTGGACGACCCGGTCGTGGCCGGGCTGCTGCTCCTGCACGACCTGCACCCCGAGGACCTCCCCGCCCGGATCGAGCGGGCGCTCGCGGCCCTGCCCGAGCGGGTCGAGGCGGCCGGCTTCGACCCGGCCACCGGCGTCCTGCGGCTGCGCCGCACGGCCACCGGCTGCGGCTGCGGCGAACAGGAGGCGCAGGCCGTCCTGGCCTGCCACGCGCCCGAGGTGACGGCCGTGGAACTGGAACGCGCCCCGCAGCTGCTCCAGATCGGCACCCGCCCGCCGCAGCCCGCGGAGGCGCGATGAACACCCGCCGGATCTCCCGCGACGGGACCGCCCTGCTGCACCGGCTGCGCGAACCGGCGCCGCCGCGTCCCGAGCAGTGCGCGTTCTGCGGCCGGGACCTGCCCGGCGGCCACCGCCACCTGGTGGACGTCGAGGACCGCGCCCTGGCCTGCGCCTGCACCGCCTGCGGCCTGCTGTTCCAGCAGCCGGGCGCGGCCGGCGGCCGCTACCGCACCGTGCCGGACCGCTACCTCGCCGACCCGGAAAGGGAGTTGGACCAGCAGGCCTGGACGGTGCTGGGCATCCCGGTGGGCACCGCCTTCCTGTTCCGCAGCACCGTGATGGACCAGCTGCTGGCCTTCTACCCCGGCCCGGCCGGCGCCACCGAGAGCGAACTGGACGAGCAGGCTTGGCAGCGCGCCCTCGGCGGCAGCCGACTGGCCGCCGCCCTGGAACCCGACGTGGAGGCGCTGCTGGTGCGCCGCACCGAGGAGCGCGTGGCGTGCTTCCTGGTGCCGATCGACATCTGCTACGAGCTGGTCGGCCGGCTGCGGCGGTGCTGGCACGGCTTCGACGGCGGCGCCGAGGCGCGGGCCGAACTCGACGCGTTCTTCGCGCGCCTGGCCGACCGGGCCCGCCCGCTGCCCGCGGAGGTGACGGCGTGACGGCGCTCGGCTTCGCCTGCACCGGCGTGCGGTCCGACCCGTACGCGGCCGGGCCGACCCTGGTCTTCCGGCTGCGGATCACGGCCCCGGCCGACACCCGGGTGCACGCCCTCGCCCTCCAGGTCCAGCTGCGGATCGAACCGGTCCGCCGGCCGTACGGCGAGGCCGAGGGCGGGCGGCTGGCCGACCTGTTCGGCGGACGGGAGCGCTGGGCGACCACGCTCAACCCGATCCAGTTCGCCACCGTGCCGCTGCTCGTCCCCGGCTTCACCGGCGAGACCGAGATCGACCTCGCGGTGCCCTGCACCTACGACCAGGACGTCGCCTCGGCCCGCTACTTCCGGGCACTGGACGGCGGCGAGGTGCCGCTGCTGCTGCTCTTCTCCGGCACCGCCTTCGCCGGCCCCGGCGGCTTCCAGGTCAGCCCGGTGCCGTGGGACCGGGAGGCCCGGGTGCGGATGCCGGTGCGGGTCTGGCGGGAGGCGATCGACCGGCACTTCCCCGGCAGCGGCTGGCTGCGGCTGCCGGAGGACGCCATGGCCGAGCTGCTGGCCTACCGCTCGCGGCGGGCCCTGCCCTCCTGGGAGGCGACGGTGCGCGAGCTGCTCACGGCCGCGGCGATCGGGGAGGGAGCCCGGTGAGCGGCCTCCCGGAGCGGATCGAACGCGGCTTCGCGGCCGCCCGGCAGATCGCCGACGCGGTGCTGCTGGAGGGCTACGTCCTCTACCCGTACCGCGCCTCGGCGGCCAAGAACCGGCTGCGCTGGCAGTTCGGCGTCCTGGTGCCGCCCGAGTACACCGCGCAGGGCGGCGAGCACTCCCACCAGCGCACCGAGTGCCTGATGGAGGCGCGCGACGGGGACCGGCTGGCGGTCGAGCTTCGCTTCCTGCGGGTCCAGCGGCGCACCGTCGAACAGGCCACCGCCGCCGGCTTCGAGTCCGTGGAGCGGCTGGAGCTGGCCGACCGGGACCTCGTCGAATGGGACGAGGGCGTCGAGGAGCGGATCGAACTCCTGGTACCGGTCGAGGAGTTGGCCGGTGAGGGGGTGCAGCGGCCGTTCCGGCTGCCGGGCGTCGGCGAGACCGGGCTGGTGCACGAGCGGGACGCCGTCGTCGGCCGGGTGATACGGCGCCGTGAGCAGGTCGACGGGCTGCTCTGGCTGCGGGCCGAGGAGCTGCCCGGCCCGTACCGGGCGCAGCGGCTGACCGTGGAGGTGGAGAACAGCTCCGCCTGGCGGCCGTCCCGGCACGACACCCGCGACCAGGCGCTGCCGCGCTCGCTGGTCTCCGCGCACCTGCTGCTCGGGCTGGAGCACGGCCGCTTCCTGTCCGTCACCGACCCGCCCGAGTGGGCCCACCCGGCCGTCGAGCGGTGCCGCAACGAGCGCACCTGGCCGGTGCTGGCCGGACCGGAGGGCGAGCGCGGGGTGGTGCTGTCCTCGCCGATCATCCTGGAGGACCACCCGCGGATCGCCCCGGAGAGCCTCGGCACCCTGTACGACGCCACCGAGATCGACGAGATCCTGGCGCTGCGGACGGCGGCCCTGACCGAGGAGGAGAAACGCGAGGCCCGGGGCACCGACGACCGGGCCGGCGCGGTGATCGACCTGGCCGAGTCCATGCCGCCCGAGGTGCTGGACCGGCTGCACGGCGCGATCCGCGGGCTGCGCGAGGCCACCGGCAGCACCGCCCTCGGCCGTCCCGAGCAGCCCTGGTGGGACCCGGGCGACGACCCCGGGGTCGACCCCGAGCGGGACCGGGTGCTGGTCGACGGCCACCAGGTGGGCGCCGGCAGCCGGGTGCTGCTGCGGCCCGGACGGCGGCGCACCGACGCCCAGGACCTGTTCCTGGACGGGCGGACCGGCATCGTGGAGGCGGTGCTGCACGACCTCGACGGCTCGGTGCACCTGGCCGTCACGGTGGAGGACGACCCGGGCGCCGACCTGTGGCGGGCCCAGGGGCGCTTCCGCTACTTCCAGCCCGACGAGGTCACGCCGCTGGACGGGAGCGCCCCGGTGGACGGGACCGCTGCGCTGGACGGAGCCGCTCCGGTGGAGGGGCCATGACGGACCGCACGGTGCTGGTCGCCGGGGTGGGCAACATCTTCCTCGGCGACGACGGCTTCGGGGTCGAGACCGTACGGCGGCTGTCCGCCCACCCGCTGCCGGCGGGCGTCGAGGTGGTCGACGCCGGCGTGCGCGGCGTCGACCTGGCCTACCGGCTGCTCGACGGCCACCGCACCGCCGTCCTGGTGGACGCCGTCCACCGGGGCGGGGCGCCCGGCACCCTCTACCTGATCGAGGCGGACGCCGAACAGCCGCCGGAACCGCCCGCCCTCGACGGGCACCGGATGGGGCCCGACGCCGTACTGGCCCTGCTCGCCACGCTCGCCGCCGGCACCGGCGGCGAGCCGCCCGAACGCGTCCTGGTGGTCGGCTGCGAGCCGGCCTCGCTGGAGGAGGGCATCGGGCTCAGCGAGCCCGTCGCCGCCGCCGTGGCGGAGGCGGTGCGAATGGTCCTGCGGGTCGTGGACGAGGCCACGCAGCCGGAGAAGCAGCCGGAGAAGGAGACAACACCATGCTGAGGAAACTGTTCTGCGCGGCCCTGCTGGCCGGGATCGGCGCACTGGTCTGGCAGAACCTGCCGGACCTCAGGCGGTACGTGCGCATCTCCCGGATGTGAGGCGCGCACTGCTGCGAACGGCGCAGCCCCGCGGACGGTGGCGGCGCGGCTGCGGGCCGCCGCCGCCACCGAGCCCTGTAATGGGGCGCGTTGCCGCCCGCTCCGGGAAGGGACCCATGCACGAGATGTCGATCGCCGAAGCCGTCGTCGAGCAGGTGGACACGGCCGCGCGCGAACACGGGGCCCCCGGGGTGGCACGGGTGCGGCTGCGGGTGGGCGAGCTGGCCGGCGTGGTGCCCGAGGCCCTCGACTTCTGCTTCGAACTCGCCTGCGCCGGAACGCTGGTGGCGGGCGCGGCGCTGGACACCGAGTCCGTCGCGGCCCGGGCCCGCTGCGCCCCCTGCGCGGTCGAGTGGGCGGTCGGCATGCCGCCGGACCTCGGCTGCCCGAGCTGCTCCGGCGGTGGCGGCGTGGAACTGCTGTCCGGCCGCGAGCTGCAGATCCTCGACGTCGAGTGGGCCCAGGAGCTTTGACGTCCGGGCCGAACCAGAAAGGCTGATGCCGATGTGCCGCACGGTCGACCTCCGTCAGGCGGTCCTCGCCCGCAACGACGACAGCGCCCGCGGACTGCGGGCGGCGCTGGCCGCACGGGGGACGGTCGCGGTGAACCTGCTGTCCAGCCCCGGCAGCGGCAAGACCGCGCTGCTGGAAGCCGAGTTGGGGCTCGCCCGGCGACGCGGGGTGCCCGTCGCCGCGCTGACCGCCGACCTCGCCACCGAGAACGACGCGCGCCGGCTGGCCCGCTCGGGCGCCCCGGTGAAGCAGGTGCTCACCGACGGGCTCTGCCACCTGGAGGCGCGGATGCTCGCCGGGCACCTGGACGGCTGGCTGCCGGACGACTGCCGGCTGCTGTTCGTGGAGAACGTCGGCAACCTGGTCTGCCCGGCCTCCTACGACCTCGGCGAGACGCTGCGGGTGGTGCTGGCCTCGGTGACCGAGGGCGAGGACAAGCCGCTCAAGTACCCGACGGCCTTCGGGCTGGCCAACCTGGTGCTGGTGACGAAGACGGACCTCGCGGCGGCGGCCGAGTTCGACGAGGCGGCGTTCCTGGCCAACGTCCAGCGGGTCAACCCCGGGGTGGAGGTGCTGAACACCTCGGCCCGGACGGGCGAGGGCGTCGGGGCGCTGCTGGACCGGGCGCTCGGCGTCCTGGCCGGGGCGCGGCCGCACCGGCCGGTGATGGCCGCGGCGGCGCCGCACGACCACGGGCACTCTCACGACCACGACCATGGGCACTCTCAGGATCACGACCACGGCCACGACCACGGCCGCTCCGCCGTGGGGGAGCACGCGTGACGGCCGCCCACCCCGGGCTCGACCGCGAGCGGCGGCGGGTCGCCGTCCGCGGCCTGGTGCAGGGGGTCGGCTTCCGGCCGTTCGTCCACACCCTGGCCGATGAACTCGGACTGGCCGGCACCGTCACCAACACCGGCGAGGGCGTCCTGGTCGAGGTCGAGGGCAGCCCGGACGCGCTGGACGCCTTCTGCCGGCGGGTGGCCGGCGACGCGCCGCCGCTCGCCCAGGTGCACGCGGTGGAGCACGCGCCGCTCGCCGCCACCGGCGCCACCGGCTTCCGCATCGTCTCCTCCCGCCCCGACGGCGCCCGCGCCACCCTGATCCCGCCCGACACCGCCGTCTGCGCCGACTGCCTGGCCGAACTCGCCGACCCGGCCGACCGCCGCCACCGGCACCCGTTCATCAGCTGCACCAACTGCGGCCCCCGGCACACCATCGTCACCGGCCTGCCGTACGACCGGGCCAACACCACCATGGCCGGCTTCCCGCTGTGCCCGGACTGCGCCCGCGAGTACGCGGACCCCGCCGACCGCCGCTTCCACGCCCAGCCCGTCGCCTGCCACGCCTGCGGGCCCCGGCTCGCGCTGACCGTGCCCGGACGCCCCGACCTCGGCGGGGAGCAGGCCCTGGCGGAGGCCCGGCGGCTGCTGGCCGACGGCGCGGTCCTCGCCGTCAAGGGCATCGGCGGCTACCACCTCGCCTGCGACGCGCGCGACGCCGCGGCCGTCGCCCTGCTGCGCCGGCGCAAGCGGCGCGGCCGCAAGCCCTTCGCCGTGATGGCCCGCGACCTCGCCACCGTCGAGGGCCTGCTGCCCGTCGACCCGGTCGAACGGGAACTGCTCACCGGTCCGGTCCGGCCGATCGTCCTGCTGCGCCGCACCGGCCTGCCGGTGCCCGAGGGCGTGGCCCCGGGCAGCCCCGACCTCGGGGTGATGCTCCCGTACACGCCGCTGCACCACCTGCTGCTCGCCGCCCCCGGGCCGGACCTGCTGGTGATGACCAGCGCCAACCTCTCCGGCGAGCCGATCGTCACCGAGGACCGGGAGGCGCTGGAGCGGCTCGCCCCGCTGGTCGACGGCTGGCTCGGCCACGACCGGCCGATCCACGTGCCCTGCGAGGACTCGGTGGTGCGGGTGGTGGACGGCGAGCAGCTGCCGCTGCGCCGCTCGCGCGGGTACGCGCCGCTGCCGATCCCGCTGCCGGTGCCCGTGCGCCCGGCGCTGGCGGTCGGCGGCGACCTGAAGAACACCTTCGCGCTGGCCCGGGACGGCTACGCCTGGCTGTCCGGCCACATCGGCGACATGGACGACCTGGCCACCCTGCGGGCCTTCGACCGGGCGGTCGAGCAGCTCGGCACGGTCAGCGGCGTCCGGCCCGAACTGCTGGTCGCCGACCGGCACCCCGGCTACCGCTCGCTCCGGCACGCCGAGCGGACCGCCGCCGGCCGGCCGGTGCACCGGGTGCAGCACCACCACGCCCACATCGCCGCGGTGATGGCCGAGCACGGACTGGACGGCAGCCGCCCGGTGCTCGGGGTGGCCTTCGACGGCACCGGCTACGGCGCGGACGGCGCGGTCTGGGGCGGCGAGGTGCTGCTGGCCGACTACGACGGGTTCCGCCGCCTCGCCCACCTCGGGTACGTGCCGCTGCCGGGCGGGGACGCGGCCGTCGAGCGCCCGTACCGGACGGCGCTCGCCCACCTGCGCGCGGCCGGGCTGCCCTGGCAGCCGGAGCTGCCGTCGGTCCGGGCCTGCGGAGCGGCGGAACTCGGCCTGCTGGAACAGCAGTTGGAGCGGCGACTGAACTGCCTGCCGAGCTCCAGCATGGGGCGGCTGTTCGACGCGGTCTCCTCGCTCGCCGGGGTCTGCCACCGGGCCGGGTACGAGGCCCAGGCGGCGATCGAACTGGAGGCGACGGCCTGCGGGTTCGGCCGCGTTGACGGCCCCGGGGCCGGGTCGACGGTGCGGGTGGACGACGGCTACGCGTTCGGGCTGTCGGCGCGGGCCGGCGGCTGGACCGCCGACCCCGGGCCGGTGCTGGCCGCCGTGGTCGCCGACGTGACCGCGGGCGCCCCCGCGGGCCTGGTCGCCGCCCGCTTCCACCGTGCGGT
Source organism: Kitasatospora sp. NPDC001119 (assembly GCF_053598475.1). Lineage (NCBI taxonomy): Bacteria > Bacillati > Actinomycetota > Actinomycetes > Kitasatosporales > Streptomycetaceae > Kitasatospora > Kitasatospora sp. NPDC001119. Next base: position 104,448 of record NZ_JBSFKI010000004.1, on the reverse strand, counting down.
GGCCGACCTGGTCCGGCGGAGCTGCGCGGCCGTCCGGGACCGGTACGGCACCACCACGGTGGCGCTCAGCGGCGGGGTCTTCGCCAACGCACTGCTCTCCTCGGCCTGCGCGAGCGGCCTCGGGGAGGACGGATTCACGGTACTGCGGCACCGCCGGGTGCCGCCCAACGACGGTGGTCTGGCGCTCGGCCAGCTGATGGTGGCCGCCCGGTCGACGGCCACCCGGGAGGAGTGAGAGCGGATGTGTCTGGCTGTGCCCGGCAGGGTGACGGAGATCGGGGAGCGGGACGGGGCGAGGATGGCGGTGATGGACTTCGGCGGCGTGGTCAAGGACGTGTGCCTGGAGTACCTGCCGGACCTGGTGGTGGGGGACTACGCGATCGTCCACGTGGGCTTCGCGCTGCAGCGCCTGGACGAGGAGTCGGCCCGGCGCACCCTCGCCCTCTTCGAGGAACTCGGGCTGTTGCAGGAGGAGTTCGGCGATCCCTGGGAGGCCGCCGGGGCGGCGGCGGGCTCTGGGACCGAGGCTGAGGAGGCCGGACGGTGAAGTACCTGGAGGAGTTCCGCAACCCCGAGCTGGCCGCCGGGCTGATCGCCGACATCAGGGTGACGGTCACCCGGCCGTGGGCGTTGATGGAGGTCTGCGGCGGCCAGACGCACAGCATCATCCGGCACGCCATCGACCAACTCCTGCCGGAGGAGGTCGAGTTGATCCACGGGCCGGGCTGCCCGGTGTGCGTCACCCCGCTGGAGATGATCGACCGGGCCCTGGCGATCGCGGCCCGGCCGGGTGTGGTCTTCTGCTCCTTCGGCGACATGCTGCGGGTGCCCGGCACCGACCGGGACCTGTTCCGGGTCCGCGGCGAGGGCGGCGACGTCCGGGTGGTGTACTCGCCGCTGGACGCCCTGCGGATCGCCCGGGAGAACCCGGACCGGGAGGTGGTCTTCTTCGGCATCGGCTTCGAGACCACCGCCCCGCCGAACGCCATGGCCGTCCACCTGGCCAGGAAGCAGGGGCTGCGCAACTTCAGCATGCTGGTCTCGCACGTCCGGGTGCCGCCCGCGATCGAGGCGATCATGGACTCGCCGGACTGCCGGGTCCAGGGCTTCCTCGCCGCCGGGCACGTGTGCAGCGTGATGGGCACCGCCGAGTACCCGGCGCTGGCCGAACGCCACCGGGTGCCGATCGTCGTCACCGGCTTCGAGCCGCTGGACATTCTGGAGGGAATCCGGCGCACCGTACGGCAGTTGGAGCGCGGCGAGCACACCGTCGACAACGCCTACCCACGGGCCGTCCGCCCCGAGGGCAACCCGGCGGCCCGCGCCATGCTGGAGGACGTCTTCGAGGTCGCCGACCGTCCCTGGCGGGGCATCGGCGTGATCCCGCGCAGCGGGTGGCGGCTCTCCCCGCGCTACCGCGACCACGACGCCGAGCACCGCTTCGACGTCGGCGGGATCACCACCCGCGAACCCGCCGCCTGCCGCAGCGGCGAGGTGCTGCAGGGGCTGCTGAAGCCCCACCAGTGCGAGGCCTTCGGCACCGTCTGCACACCGCGCACGCCGCTCGGCGCCACGATGGTGTCCAGCGAGGGGGCGTGCGCCGCGTACTACCTGTACCGGCGGCTGGGCGTACCGGGGACGTCCGTCCGGGCCCAGGAGCCGCAGGAACGTCGGGAGCTTCAGGAGCCTCAGGAGGCGGGTCGCGTTGGCTGACACCGAACTGCTCAGCGGGCCCGGCGCCGACCCGGGCACGGACCCGGGTACCGAGCGGCCCGACTTCTCCGGCTGGAGCTGCCCGCTGCCGCTGCGCGACCACCCCCGGGTGGTGATGGGCCACGGGGGCGGCGGGGCGATGTCCGCCGAGCTGGTGGAGAACCTGTTCGCGCCGGCTTTCGGCGGCCCCGTGCTCGCCGGGCTCGGCGACTCCGCGGTGCTGGAGCTGGGCGGCGCCCGGCTCGCCTTCTCCACCGACTCCTACGTGGTGCGGCCGCTGTTCTTCCCCGGCGGCTGCATCGGCGACCTCGCCGTCAACGGCACGGTCAACGACCTCGCCATGAGCGGGGCCCGGGCGGCCTACCTGTCCTGTGGCTTCATCCTGGAGGAGGGGGTGGAGATGGCCGTGGTGGACCGGGTCGCCCGGGCGCTCGGCGCCGCCGCCCGTACCGCCGGGGTCGAGATCGCCACCGGGGACACCAAGGTGGTCGAGGCCGGGCACGGGGACGGCGTCTACCTGAACACCGCCGGCATCGGGCTCGTCCCGGCCGGGGTCGACATCAGGCCGCAGCGCGCCCGCCCCGGCGACGTGGTGATCGTCAGCGGGCCGATCGGGCTGCACGGGGTGGCGATCATGAGCGTCCGGGAGGGCCTGGAGTTCGGGGTCGAGGTGCGCAGCGACAGCGCGGCGCTCGGCGGCCTGGTCGAGGCGATGCTCGCGGCCACCGCCGACCTGCACGTGCTGCGCGACCCCACCCGGGGCGGCCTGGCCGCGGCGCTCAACGAGATCGCCGTCGCCGCCGGGGTGGGCGTGGTGCTCAGCGAACGGGCCGTCCCCGTCCCGGAGCCGGTGGCCAACGCCTGCGCCGTGCTGGGCCTGGACCCGATGTACATCGCCAACGAGGGCCGGCTGGTCGCCTTCGTCCCGCGTCTCTCGGTGGACGCGGTGCTCGCCGCCATGCGCGCCCACCCGCTCGGCGCGGAGGCGGTGGTGATCGGCGAGTGCGTCGCGGAGCACCCGGGGATGGTCGTCGCCCGGACCGGCTTCGGCGGCACCCGGGTGGTCGACCTGCCGATGGGCGAGCAGCTGCCGCGGATCTGCTGAGGGCCCGACCGGTTACGCCGCCGCCCCGGGAGGCGATTCCCGGGGCGGCGGCGTACGCGGTCGGGGTCAGTCCAGGAAGCGGCGCAGCGAGTCCGCCATGGCCCGGACGAAGCCCTCCCGGACCTCGTCGGCGACCAGGTCGAGGGAGAGGTAGGGGTTGAGGTCCTCCAGCTCGACCAGGAGCAGGCGCCCGTCCGGCGCGCGGCAGGCGTCCACCCGCTGGATCCCGTGGGCGAGCGTGTTCCAGTCGACGAAGCCGCGGGCGAACGCGAGGTCGGCGGCGCTCGGCTCGTACGGCTCCAGGACCCAGCGCCGGGCCGGGTCGGGCGTGTGGAGGGCGTACTGGAAGGCGTCGTCCACGAAGTAGAACGAGACCTCGTACCGGAAGTCGATCCGCGGCTGGACCAGCACCTCGCCCCACTCGACGCCGTCCAGCTCCTCACGGGTGAGGAAGCGCAGGCCTATGCTGTCGGCGCCCTCCTCGGGCTTGACCGCGTAGCGCTCGGCGGCGGGCAGCCGGTCGAGGTCCTGCGGCCGGTCGACGGTGGGGATGACCGGGTGGCCCGACGCGGTCAGGTCCAGCAGGTACCGCTTCCCGGCCATGTCGCCCCGCCCGGTCAGCGGGTTGTAGACGCGTACGCCGTCGGCCAGCGCCTGGGAGCGGAACCGGGCGTACTCCTCCCGGTAGTGCAGCACCGGGCCGCTGTTGCGCACCACGACCCCGTCGAAGCGCCCCATCAGGGCCCGGGCGTCGAGCGGGTGGCACAGGGCCAGGTCGAAGTGCTCCCGCAGCCGGGAGGTGAGGAGGACGTCCTCGTCGCCGTAGCGCCGGCCGCGGGCGGGGTAGGCCAGGTCGGTCACGTACAGCAGGCTGGGCCGGTCGGGCACGGGGGCTCCCTCGGTCGGTGGTGAGGGAGCGAATCTACCGGCCGACCGGAATCCCGCCGTCCCCGCCGCCTGTCCGTACGGCGTCCGTGCGTCGGCTCAGGCCTGGAAGGTCCATTCGTTCACCAGGTCGAGGTTGCGGAACACCGGCGGCCCGTCGCACAGGGCGGCGGCCCGAGCGGCGAACTCCGAGGTCTCAGGGCGGTCGGAGTTCCGCATCGCCGCCTCGTGCGAGGGGAACTCCACGATGTTCAGGTACACGTTCTCGCCGTCGCGGTCACGGGTCTGCAGCGAGCGGGTCGCCAGCCGGTGGCCCGCGTTCTTCTCGACCCAGCTGTCGATCAGGGCGTTGAACTCGTCGATCCGACTCGTCCGGTACTCGATGATCTGGATGAACCTCACGGGTCAACCTCCTCGGCTCCGCGCGGGGCAGCCGGCCGCCCCCTCCAGGGTCCCCCCGGCGCGCGCGCCCTGCCACCTCCTGGGAGGGACGGGCACCGGGGGAGCCGCCGGGACGAAGCCGCCGCTACAGGAGGGCCAGGTCGGGCTCGACGCCGGCCGCTTCGCAGCTGGCGTCCCACAGGCGTGCGGCGAGGGCCGGATCGGTCATGTGGGCGCGGACCGGCTCCAGCTCCGGTGCGCCGCGCAGGCCGAAGGCCCTGGGCCCCCACAGCTGTCCGCCGCGCACTCGCGGGTCCAGGACGGCCCGGACGATCGGCCAGGCCCCGCGGTCCTTGCCCTGGAGCAGCAGCCCGGCGGGCGCGCCCCGCAGCCGGCTGCCGCGGGTCGCCGCGTGCACCCCCGGGCGGGCCGGGGTCAGCGAGTCCAGGGCGCCGCCGGGATGCGCCACCAGGCTGAGCACGGTGCTGCCGCGGGCGCGCAGGCGGCGGTCGAGCTCGAAGGCGAAGGACATCTGCGCCAGCTTCGACCGGCCGTAGGCGCGCTTCGGGCGGTAGTCCCGGGCCGACTGGAGGTCGTCCGGGTCCAGCCGCTCGGAGCGCGCCGCGAAGCTGCCCACCGTCACGACCCGGGCGGCGGGCGCCGCGGACAGCAGGGGCGCCAGGGCCCGGGTCAGCGCGACGTGCCCCAGGTGGTTGACCCCGAACATCAGCTCGTGGCCGTCCTTCGTCGTGCACCGCGGCGGATCGTCGAGCGCGACACCGGCGTTGTGGACCACCGCGTCGAGGCGGTCGAGTCCGAGACCGTCCGCGGCGGTCCGCACGGACGCCAGGTCGGCGAGGTCCAGTCGGAGGTGGCGCAGCCGCGCGCCGGGGACGCGGGAGCGGATCGAGGCCATGGCGGCCGAGGCCTTCGCCCCGTCCCTGCTTCCCAGCACCACGACGGCCCCGGTCCCGGCGAGCTGCTCCGCGACGAAGTAGCCGATCCCGGCGTTGCCCCCGGTGACCAGGAAGGACCTGCCGGCGGCGGAGGGCAGCCGGTGGACGTCCCACGGCCGGCTGGGGTGGGTGGAGGACATGACGGGGGCTCCTTCGGCTCGGGCGGTGCGTCGTCGGCGACGCACCGCCCGGCCAATGAACAACGCGCCACCCACAGACCGCTGATGGATCACCGTCACCACCGGCAGACCGCCGACACCGTGCCTAGTACAGGTCGGAGCTGCGGATCGTCGCCCAGCTGATGCTCCGGCCGCCGCTGGGGTTGACGAAGACGACCTTGAGGCCGCCGAGGGCGGAGACCGCGAGGCTGGCCTTCGCCAGGGAACTTGGCTTGAAGGTGTCGGCGCTCCAGCAGGGGTGGCTGTTGACGTCGTAGACGACGAAGTTCCCGTCGCCCTGCATGATCGCCTTGTAGCCGCAGCCCCAGGTCTTGGGCGCCTGCCACACGGCGTGGACGAGACTCGGGTCCTGGTAGGCCCGGTAGAGGACGAGGTTGCCGTCGTTCTGCAGGACCAGCTGGGTGTCGCCCGCCTCGATGTGGCCGCCGCGGTAGAGGATGCCGGGCTCGTCCAGGTACGCGGCGGGCGGGCCGTCGGCGTGCGCGGTCCCCGCCGACGCCACCGTCCCGACCAGGGCCAGCATGCCGGCCGCGATCCCGAGCACGGTGTGCCGCAGCTTCTTCGTCGTCTTCATGTCCCCGTGTGCCTCTCTCGTCCGTTCGCGCCCGTGAACGTGTGGGGCGCGCTCTGCGGGATCGATCGTGCGTGACGGCGGTAGACAGACGATCAACGCCCAGGTGGACCGGCGTCAGCCGAGGGCCCTGGGCGAGCGGACCTTGGCCATAGGCCTAAGCGGGTTCCACGTGGTTGTCCGCGGCGGCCGCGGTGGGGGCGGGGACCGTTCGGAGGGTGGGATCGCCGGGGCGGGACTGGGCGAGCAGCCAGTCGTAGACCTCGGGGTCGTCGTACGTCCGGGTCCAGGAGTCGTGGCCGACGCCCGGGTAGCGGGTGAACCGCACCGGGCCGCCCAGTGCGCGCAGCTCGTCGACCAGGCGCTCGGTGTGCGAGACCGGGATGACCTCGTCCTCCTCGCCGTGGAAGGTCCAGACGGGGACGGCGGTCAGGCGCGGTGCGGACTCCCGAAGCCAGGAGCCGCAGACCGGTACGGCGGCGGCGAACCGGCGCGGGTACCGGGCGGCGAGCGCCCACGAGCCGGTGCCGCCCATGCTGAGGCCGGTCACGTACCGGCGGTCCGGATCGATCCGGACCTCCCGCTCCACCTCCGCCAGGAGGGCGGCGAGGCTGCTCAGCTCCGCCACCCAGGAACTGTGGGCCGGGCACTGGGGGGCCAGCACCACGAACGGCAGCCTCGCCCCCTCGGCGATCTGCCGGACCGGGCCGTGCGCGGCCAGGACCGCCGGGTCCTCGCCGCGCTCCAGGGCGCCGTGCAGGAAGAGCAGCAGCGGCCACGGCCCGGGCCCGTCCTGGTAACCGTCCGGCAGCGACAGCAGGTACCCCAGGTCGTTGCCGTCGTCGTCGACGGCGAACCGGCGGTGCTGGAACGGTGCGGACATGGGGTTTCCTCCCGGACGCCGGGTCAGGGGCGGGGCCGCCCCCGTCACCTGTACCCGGTCGGCGCCCCGGTATCGCCCGGTGGCGGCCGCGTCAGGAGGTGGTCCGGGCGGTGCAGGTGCCGAGCTGGTCGCCGGGCCGGAGGGTGCCGTCGCCGAAGGTCTGGTTCATGACGGTGGCGAACTCGGGCAGGACGCTCATCCAGATGTCGGAGAGCGCGAGGTTGACGCGCGGCGGCAGCACGGACTGCACGTCCGGGCTGATCCGGGGCCGGGTGGGGATGTTGTACACCGGGAGGCGGGTGCCGGCGGGGTCGCTGCTGGTCTGCACGACGAAGGTGCTGTCGCCGGAGAGGCTGCCTTCGAGGTTCGAGACCTGCACGTAGTGGCCGGAGGCGTCGGTCAGGGTGAAGCCGCCCTTGGCCGCCGTCCGGATGTAGACGGAGTTCGCCAGGGTGACGGGGTTGCCGACGGAGGTGAGGTCGATGGTGACCGTCCCGGTGGCGTCGACGTCCCGGAAGGACGCGGCGTTGCCGCCGGGTGTGAGGGCCTTGAAGGTGATGCCGGGCTTCGCCCAGGTGAGCGTGCACTCGGCGCTGCCGGTGGCCATGTTCAGGGTGACGGGGGCGCCCGCGAAGGCGACGTGGGCGAGGGCTATGGTGCCGACGAGGCCCGCGGCGAGGGCGGCGACGGTTTTCGGGGACATCTGCGGGGACTCCTGGTGTGGCGGGTGGCTCCCCCCGGGCTCCCAGCGTTCCGGGCCCGCTGACGGGCGGCAAACCCGCTGCGCCGAGTAGCGTCATCACCCGCTGTCACGGGTGGCGGGGTCCAGGAGCCCGGGGCGGGTGTCAGGCGACCAGGGCCGCCCGGTAGGCGGTGATCACCAGGTGGACGCGGTCGCGGGCGGCGAGCTTCGCCAGCAGGTGGCCGACGTGGGTCTTGACCGTGCCTGTGCTGACGCACAGCCGCTCGGCGATCTCGGTGTTGGTGAGCCCGCGGCCGATCAGCGTGAGCACCTCCAACTCCCGTCCGGTGACGGCCTGGAGGACCCGCTGCCGCTCGCCGTCGCGGTCCGCCGGCGGTTCGGCGGGGCCGGTGGAGGCGGCGGCGAACGCGCGGATCAGCCGGCGGGTGACGCTCGGGGCGAGCAGCGCCTCCCCGGCGGCGACCACCCGGATCGCGGTCAGCAGGTCCTCGGGCGGGGTGGACTTGAGCAGGAAGCCGGAGGCTCCGGCGCGCAGCGCGCCGTAGATGTACTCGTCCAGGTCGAAGGTGGTGAGGACGAGGATCCGTACGCCGCTCTCGGCGGTGATCCGCCGGGTGGCCGCGAGGCCGTCGGTGCCCGGCATCCGGATGTCCATCAGGACCACGTCCGGGTGCTCGGCGCGGGCCAGCCGGACGGCCTGCGCGCCGTCGGCGGCCTCGCCCACCACGGTGAACCCGTCGGCGGCGGCCACGATCCCGGCCAGGCCGGCCCGGACCAGCGCCTGGTCGTCGGCGACCACGACCCGGATCGGCGGGGCGGGGCGCTCCCCGGCCGCCGTCATGACGCGGCCTCGACGGCGGCCTCGGCCAGCGGCAGGACGGCCCGGACCCGGAAGCCGCCGTCCGGGCCCGGCCCGGCCTCCAGGCGGCCCCGGTACAGGCCGACCCGTTCGGCGATCCCGGCCAGGCCGTGCCCCTCGCCTGTCCCGGCACCGGTTAGGGTGCCGCACCCGGGGTCGGTCACCTCCAGTACCAACCGGTCCTCCTCGTACGCCACGTCCACCCGGGCCGAGTCGGTGCGCGCGTGCCTGGCCACGTTGGTCAGTGCCTCCTGGACGATCCGGAACGCCGACAGCTCGACGCCGTCCGACAGCGGCCGTACCCGGCCGCCGACCCTCAGCTCGACCCGCACCCCGGCCTCCGCGCTGGTGGCCACCAGCCGTTCCAGGTCGGCGAGTCGGGGCGCGGGGGCGAACTCGGCGCCCGCTCCACGGTCGGCGCCTTCGGCCGGGGCCCCGCGCAGGACGGTGAGCAGGCCGCGCATCTCCACCATCGCGTCCCGGCTCACCGCCTGGATGGCGTCCAGTGCCTGCTCGGCCTTCGCCGGATCCCGGCCGATCACGAAACGGCCGTACCCCGCCTGGACGTTGACCACGCTCATGCTGTGCGCGATCACGTCGTGCAGCTCCCGGGCCAGTCGGATGCGCTCCTCGGCGAGCTCCTCCGCGAGCTCGGCCCTGGCGAGGTCCAGCTGGTGACGGCGCAGTTCCGCCCCGTACGCGCGGTAGCGGGCCGCCGCGCTGCCGAGCGCCCAGGCGGTGACGACCGCCAGCGCGGCGAACACCAGGTTGTTCCACAGCTCCCGCGAGCCGAACCCGCTCAGCCCGGCGCCCACCAGCCCGAACGCCAGCGCGGCCGCGCCGATCCGCGGCGCGCCGACCGCCGCGACCAGGTAGACCGTCATCGTGGCGGCGAACACCACCTGGAACCCGGCCAGGTTGGCGATGGTCAGCCGTCCGGCCACCGCCACGACCACCACCCAGGCGGCGAACACCACCCCGGCGGCGGCCACCGGCGCGAGCCGCCGCAGGCCGGCCGCCGCGCCGACGACGACCACGCACCCCAGCACCGTCACCAGCTCGGTCGCGGTCGGCTCGGCGTAGCCCCGGTGGTGCGGGTCGAACACCCGGTAGGCGTCCAGCACCCGCAGCCAGGTGAGCACGGTCAGGGCCAGGGAGACCGCCAGGTCGACCAGAACCCAGTGGCCGGGGCGGAGCCTTCCGGTCACCGGCGGGCGCGGGATGTCGGACATCGCCCCAGGCTAGCGGCGGCCCGCCGCCGGGGCATCGCCCCCCAGGCCTACGACCACGGGCAGAGACCGGCCCCCGTCCGATGCCGGGATTCCGCCCACGGTGGGAGGCCGGGCCCCCGGCGCGGACGGGAGCGTGGAGGCACGCCACAAGGAAAGGCAGCACGATGATCGAGGTACGCGACCTCAGCAAGCGCTACGGCGGCACCCTCGCCGTGGACGGACTCACCTTCACCGTCCACCCCGGCCAGGTCACCGGCTTCCTCGGACCGAACGGCTCCGGCAAGTCCACCACCCTGCGGATGATCCTCGGCCTGGACGCCCCGACCGCGGGACGGGCCACCGTCAACGGCCGCCCGTACGCCTCGCTGCGCCAGCCGCTGCGCGAGGTCGGCGCGCTGCTGGACGCCGGTGCCGTCCACCCCGCCCGCTCCGCCCGCCACCACCTGCTCGGCCTCGCCGTCACCAACGGCATCGGCCCCCGCCGGGTCCGCGAGGTGCTGGAACTCACCGGTCTGGCGACGGCGGCCCGGCGCAGGGCCGGGCGCTTCTCGCTCGGCATGAAGCAGCGCCTGGGCATCGCCGCCGCCCTGCTCGGCGACCCGCCCGTCCTGCTGCTCGACGAACCCGTCAACGGACTGGACCCGGAAGGCGTCCAGTGGATCCGCACCCTCCTGCGCGACCTCGCCGCCGAAGGACGGACCGTCCTGCTCTCCTCGCACCTGATGAGCGAAACGGCCCTCACCGCCGACCACCTGGTGGTCATCGGGCGCGGACGGCTCGTCGCGGACGGCTCGACGGCCGACTTCCTCGCCGAGTACGCCCGCACCGACGTCCTGGTGCGCTGCGCCCGTCCGGCGGAGCTGGCCCGGCTGCTGCGCGCGGCCGGGGCGGCCTCCGTCGGCGAGGAGCCCGCCGGAGCGCTGGCCGTCGTCGGCCTGGAGCCGTCCGCCATCGGCGAGCTGGCCGCCGGGCACGGTATCGGTGTCCACGAACTCGCCGTCCGGCAGGCCTCGTTGGAGCAGGCCTTCATGGATGCCGTCGGCGGCGCGGTTGACTACCGGGCCACCTCCACGCCTTCCGTCACGACTCCCGCCACGGATTCCGTCACGTCTCCCGGAAAGAGGACCGCATGAGCACCGCACCGACCACCCGGGGTGCCCTGGCCGGGGAGTGGGTCAAGCTGCGCAGCGTCCGCGCGACCCCGCTCGCGGCGGCCGTGGCCCTGGCCGCCGCGCTGTTCATCGGCCTGATCGACTACGCGAGCGCGGCCGACAACTGGGCCTCCTGGAGCGCCGAGCAACGCGAGCGCTTCGATCCGGTCCGCTACGGCTTCTCCGGCGGCTTCTACGTCGCCGTGCTGGCCGTCGGCACCCTGGGCACGCTGGCCGCCTCCAGCGAGTACACCACCGGCCAGATCCGCACCACCCTCGCGGCCGTGCCCCGGCGCGGCCAGGTGCTCGTCGCCAAAGCCCTGGTGGTCGGCGGGGTTTCGGCGCTGCTCGGGCAGCTGCTCGCCTTCCTGACCTTCCTGCTCGGCCGGCGCGCCCTGAGCGGCCGGCACCTCGCCGTCCCGCTCGGCGCCCCGGGCGTGGCGCGCGCCGTGGTCGGCTGCGGCCTGTTCCTGTCCGCCTTCGCCCTGCTCGGCCTCGCGCTCGGCTTCGTCCTGCGTCACACGGCGGGCGCGGTCGCCGCCCTGTTCGGCCTGTTCTTCCTCTCCCCGGTGCTGCTGGCACCGCTCGGCGACGGGGTGTCACGGTTCGGCCTGCAGAGCGTCTTCGAGGGCCTCGGCACCACGGTCGCGTCGGCGGGCGCCGACCGCCTCGGCCCGGTCGGCTGCTTCGCCGCCCTGGCCGGCTACCTCGCCGTCGCCTTCACCCTGGCCGCCCTCGGCCTGTCCCGCCGGGACGCCTGACGCCGGGGCCGGTACGGAGCGGGGGATCCGCCCGTACGCTGAACCCCGTCGTACGGTCGACAGCCTCACCCCGGACGGGCCGCCGCCCCGCCGGGCCGCCACCGAACCGGATCAGCAGGAGGCGACGTGAAAGCGTTCCACCCGACCTTCGGACAGCGGCCCTGGCCGGGTGGCCTGCGTGCCCTCCAGGTGTACGCCCTGCCCGACCTGCCGGCGGGCTCGGCCCTGCACACGCTCCTCGCCGGCCTGCGCGAGGCCCTGGCCGGCTTCCCCGTCCTGCCGGTGCCGGACGAGCGGACGCACATCACCCTCGACATGCTCACCTCCGCCCCGGCGGACGCCGTCACCGACGCCGAACGCCGCGACCTCGCCGACCGGCTGCGGGCCGCGGTGGCCGGGAGCGGGCCGATCGCCCTCCAGGCCGGCTCGCCGCTCGCCTACCGCACCGGCGTCCGCCTCGACCTGCACCCCGACGGCGACCTCGCCGCCCTCCAGCACCGCGTCCGCGGCGCCGTCCACCGGGTCTTCGGCCCCGACTCCACCGCGTACCCGCTCGGTGTGCTCCACACCACCGCCGCCTACGCGGCCGCCGACACCGACAGCGACGAGCTGGCGCAGGCCATCCACCGGGTCCGGCCCGGCCACGCCCCGTTCACCGTGAACCGGATCATCGTCAACGAGGTGTTCTGGCGGCGCGTCCCGGTGCCCGGTGCGGACCTGCCGGGGTGGCGGATCTGCTGGGACACCGTCGCCACCGTCCGGCTCGACCAGTAGGCCCTGGTGGTGCCGGCTCCCCTGTGCGGGGACGGGTGTCCTCGCACAGGGGAGCCGGTGGGGGCGGGCACCGTCAGGCGGCGGAGGGCGGGAGGAGGCCGGTGAGCAGCTCCCGCAGCTGCGCCGTCTCCTCCGGGGGCAGTGGCAGCAGCGGCGGCCGGGGCGGCCCGGCGGGGCGGTTCCGGATCTCCAGGCCCGCCTTGACGGTCCGGGGGAGGCCGTGCCGGACGATGAACCGCAGGAAGGGCAGCAGCTCCCGCAACAGCGCGTCCGCGCGCTCCTGCTGTCCGCCGACGGCCGCGGCGTGGAGCTCAAGCACCGGCTGCGGGACGAGGCAGGGGGCGGCCGTGCACCAGCCGGCGGCTCCGGCGCGGAAGGCGTCCAGGGCGAGCGGGTTGCTGCCGTTGTAGACGGACAGCTCTCCGTCGGACAGCTCCCGGATGGCGCGGAAGCGGGACACCTCGCCCGAACTCTCCTTGACCATCGTGAGGTTGGGGATCTTCCGGGCGAGCGCGACCACCGTCTCCGGGCGCAGGTCCACGCCGCTGGTGCCGGGGTTGTTGTAGAGCATCATCGGCAGGTCGGTGGCGCGGGCCACCTCGTCGTAGTGCCGGGCGAGTTCGTCCGCGGTCAGCTTCCAGTACACCTGGGGCAGCACCATGATCGCGGTGGCGCCGTGGCGGGCGGCCACCCGGGCGCGGCGGACGGCGCCCTCGGTGCTCCAGTGGGAGACGCCGACGAGGGTGGGCACCCGCCCGGCCACCGCGTCCAGGGTGGTCTCGCAGACCGCGTCCCACTCCTTCCCGGTCAGGTAGGCGCTCTCGCCGGTGCTGCCCAGCGGGGCGACGGCGTGGCTGCCGGCGGCGACCAGGTCGCCGGTGAGCCCGCGCAGTGCGGCCAGGTCGACCTCGCCGGTGGCGGCGTCGAAGGGGGTGACCGGGTAGGAGATGATGCCCTGCAGGGGCGGATTGGTCATCAGAGGTCCACCTGTCCGTTGACGCAGTCGGGGTGAGTGCGCAGTGCCTTGCGCGCGTAGTACGCGAAGTTCGCCCGGCTGCGCCGGTCGGTGGAGGTCCAGTCGTGGGCCTCGCGGGCGAGCGCCGGGTCCAGGGGCTGGATGGTCCCCGCCGACATCGCCAGCAGTTGCAGGCGGGCGGCCCGCTCGATGAGCAGCGCCAGGGTGCACGCCTCCTCGATCGTGGAGCCGGTCACCAGCTGGCCGTGGTGGGCCAGCAGGACGGCCCGCTTGTCGCCGAGGGCGGCGGTGATGATCTCGCCCTCCTCGTTGCCGACCGGCACGCCCGGCCAGTCCTTGAGGAAGGCGCAGTCGTCGTACAGCGGTGTGGTGTCCATGTGGGAGACCACCAGCGGGACTTCGAGCATGGCCAGTGCGGCGGTGTGCAGCGGGTGGGTGTGGATGACGCAGTTGACGTCCGGGCGCGCCCGGTAGATCCAGGAGTGGAAGCGGTTGGCGGGGTTGGGCATGCCCGTGCCCTCCAGGACCTCCAGGTCCTCGTTCACCAGGAGCAGGTTGTCCTCGGTGATCTCGTCGAAGCCCAGGCCCAGGCGCTGGGTGTAGTAGGTGCCCGGCTCGCGCCCGCGGGAGCTGATCTGCCCGGCGAGCCCCGAGTCGTGGCCGCCGTCGTACGCGATCCGGCAGGTGAGCGCCAGCTTCTGGCGCGTGGTCAGTGTCGAGTCCCCGAAGTGCCGGTCCATCTGCCGCGCGGCGCGGTCGACGAGGACGTCCTTCGAGTCCTGCAGGGTGTTCGCCATGTGTGCTCCGGTTCTCCGGCCTCGCCCCGGCGGCCAGGCCTGTGTCCGGAGCCGCGGCTCCGGAGGAAACGTTGTTCACCATAGGACACAAGGTTTCCTGGGACAAGAGCGGCGAGTGCGATACGGGTCGCGAGGGTGGGCGGGGCGACGGCCGGCGGGGCCTCCCGGGTGGGCCGGCGGCGCCGCGGCGTAGCATGGCCCGCCAGAGGACACGGTGTGTCATCGGAGGTGGATGGCACGGGAGAGGAAGAACCAGTGATCAACCGGGTGCGGCAGCTGCGCAAGGAACGGCTGATGACCCTGGAGGCGCTGGCCGAGCGGTCCGGCGTCACCAAGAGCTACCTGTCGAAGGTCGAACGCGGCCAGAGCGTTCCCTCGATCGCCGTGTGCGCCTCCCTCGCCAAGGCCCTCGAAGTCCCCCTGGACAGTCTCTTCGCCGAGGCCGAGGAGCTGAGCGAGGTCACCGTCACCCGGGCCGCGGAGCGTCAGGCCCTGACCGCCCCGGACGAGCCCGGCACCCGCTACGAGGGGATGGCGCTCGACGCCGGCGCCAAGGGCATGACCCCGTTCATGCTCTACCCGCCGCTCGACGACGGCCCCGCCCCGTTCCGGGACCACCCCGGCGAGGAGTTCGTCTTCGTCCACGAGGGACGGGTCGAACTGGTCCTCCCGTCGCGCGCGATCACGCTCGACCCGGGCGACTGCGTCTACCTCAAGGCCACCACGCCCCACCGGCTGCGCTCGCTGGGGGCCCGGCGCGCCACGGTGCTCCTGCTGGTCTCCAGCGACCACGGGGCTCCGGACGACGCCCGGCCCCCGTACTCCCGGCTGCCCTGAGCCGCGGCGGGCGCGCCTGTCCGGGCTCGCGCTCCGCCGCGGGCGGTGACGCCGAGGTCGCCGCCGGCGCCACCGCCCCGGGGGCTCGTCGTCCCGGGTGGGCCGACTACCCGGCGCTCATCCGACGCTCACCTGGCGGTCTTCGACAGCGGCACCGCCAGCTGCATGAGGTTCGGCAGCCGGCCGAGGATGTTGTCGCCGCTGAGGAACAGCAGCCGGTCGCCGAGCCGCGTCACCACGATCTCCTCGCTGTGGTAGGGGCCTTGGGGCACCTTCTTGACGTCGACGGCCTCGTCGCCGAGCCCCGGCACCGGCTGCAGCGTCACGGTCAGCGGAATCGCCTTCCCGTCGATCCCCTTGCCGGTGAAGGACGTGCAGCGGTCCGCGTACGCCCGGATCTCGCCGAGCAGCTTGGCCGCGTCGCCGGCGTGGTAGGCGCCCAGGTAGACCTCGACCCTGTTCTCGCCGTCGTAGACCTCGTTCGTCGCGCCCGAGGCCCTGTAGTCCAGGGAGAGGACGCTTCCGGCGAGGCGCATCTGGGTGCACGGCTCCTGGGGCAGGACCGGCTTGGCCGGCTCCTCCAGGACGTAGGTGCCGGAGTCGTTCTCGCTGCCGTTGCCCTCGATCCGCCACCCGGCGGGCAGCGTGGCGGCGGTCGGCAGCAGCTCGCGCAGGGCGGCTCCGGTGGGGATCGGCGGGCCGGTCGGCGCACTGCTGGGCGAGCCGAACGCCGGGGCGCCGGACGCCTGGAGCGTCGGCGTGGACGTCGGGGCGGCACCCGGGGAGCCGGCGCCGCCCGAGGTCGCGGACGGTTTGTCGGGGACGGCTCCCGGGCCGGTTCCCGACCCCGCTCCGGGGTCGGAGGAGCACCCGGCGACGACGGCCGCGGCCATCGCCGCCGCGCCGACCACGAGGGGAATCCTGACGTTGTTTCGGACCATGGACACAAGAACCCTTCCGCACAAGCTCACTGACGGTGAGCATCGTGCCCGATCCAGTTGGCCCGGGACATGAGTATCCGTACTCAACTCCTGCCGCCCCACCCGCCTCAGGAGCCTGGCAGCGCGGCAGCCCCTCGGGCAGCAGACCAGCCGAACGGGTGAATCCGGCGACGGCCGTGCGCCGCCCGTCCGCTTGGCATATGCGCTGAACCATGCCCGGAACGTGCTCGAAAAGTCCCCGTTCGACCCGGGCTCGCCCGGAGGCGAATCCACTTGAACGCCGCGCTCGAACAGCACCATCATCGGACGCCCAGCCGCCCGTAACGACTCCGTCGAACCGGTCAACTCAGCCTGAGGAAAGGCTACTTGAGCTTTCCTGTCGGCCGGGGCCGGTGAGTCCGCACGTTCGCGCACCGCTCCGCTCCTGGAGGATCTGTGGCCTGTTCCCCCGCCCCGTCGATCCACGTCCCACCCGTCCCCGGGGCCCTGGTGGCCCGCCTGCCGCTGGCCCCCGCTCCGCGCGAGGAGGCGAACGCTTGAGCACCACGACGGCGGCGGCCGAGGCCGCCGACGAGGAACTGCAGTGGCTCGCCGACGGACGCCGCATCGCGGCGATCGAGGCGATCAGCGTCAGCGCGATGGCCCGCCGCCTGCCCGCGCTCGTCGTCCGCGCCTTCCGCCTCGGCTGGCGCATCGACCGCACCTCCGTCGCGCTGCTCCTGACCTGCCAGGCCGTCTCCGCGGTGCTCGGCGCGGCCGGCCTGTTCGCGACCACCGGCACCATCTCGGCCCTGTTCGGCCCGGGGCAGGTCGGCGACAAGCTCACCCGCGCGGCGCCGTCGATCCTGGTCATCGCGGCGGCGGCCGGCGCCCGCTCCCTGCTGGGCATCACGATCCGGACCATCACCATCCACCTGTCGCCCCGCATCTCCCGGGAGGCGGAGGCCGCGGTGCTGCGCGCCACCGTGGCGGCCGAACTGACCGCCTACGACCACGCCGGCTACAACGACGAACTGGAGGCCGCCGACCGCGGCGCCGAGGTCTGCGTGGACATCGTCGGAGAGGCGCAGAACCTGCTCGCCTCCCTCGCCTCGCTCCTCGGCGCGGCCGGCGTGCTGACCGTGCTCCACCCCGCCCTCCTGCCGCTGCTGGTGCTGGCGGCGCTGCCCCAGGGCATCGCGTCGGTGCACGCCGCCCGGGTGCAGTTCCTGGCGAACCGGGCGGCCGTCGGCGACCGCCGGATCATGGCGAACCTGCGCTGGTACATCCACCTCAAACGCAACGCCGACCAGGTCCGCTCCGACACCATGGGCGAGTTCCTGCTCGTCAAGTACGACCAGGTCGGCCGGCGGCTGGACGCCACCTCGCGCCGCGCGGCGATGCAGAGCGCCCGGGTGTCGGTGATCGGGGCCGCCGCCTCCGGCCTCGGCACCGCGGTGGTGTGGGCGGCGATGCTGTGGCTGGTCAGCACCGGCCGGATGAGCCTGCCGCGCGGCGGAGCGGCGGTGTTCGCCCTGACCGCTGTCAGCACCAGCCTGCGCGGCATCGTCGGCTACGGCGCGGACCTCTTCCGCACCGGCATGTACCTGGACGACTGGTCGAGCTTCCTCGACACCGCCGGCGGCCACCGGCCCAAGCGCGGCACCGGGACGCCCGAGGCCCCGCGCCGGATCGCGGTGGAGAACCTCGACTACGCCTACCCCGCCTCCGACCGCAAGGCGCTGGACGGGGTGAACCTGCACGTCGAACGCGGCGAGATCCTGGCCCTGGTGGGGGAGAACGGCTCCGGCAAGACCACCCTCTCCAAGCTCCTGGCAGGGCTCTACCTGCCCGACGCCGGAGCGGTGCGGTGGGACGCGGCCGACACCCGCGACCTCGACCCGCACGCCCTGTGGCGCCAGGTCGCCGTCGTCCCCCAGGACTACGCCCGCTGGCCGCTGACCTGCCGCGAGAACATCACCCTGGGCCAGCCCACCGCCGAGGGCGACGCGGCGGTGCTGCGCGCCGCCGACGCCTCCGGGGCCGCCGACGTCGTCGCCCGGCTCCGCCGGGGCCTGTCCACCCTGCTCGCGGTGGAGTGGATGGGCGGCGAGGAACTGTCCGGCGGACAGTGGCAGCGCCTGGCCATCGCCCGGGCGTTCCACCGCGAGGCCGGGCTGCTCGTCCTGGACGAGCCGACCGCCGCCCTCGACCCGCGCGCCGAGCACAGGATCTTCCAGAACCTGCGGGCGGTCGCGCGGGAGCGGGCGGTCGTCCTGGTCACCCACCGGCTCACCAACGTGGCCGTCGCCGACCGGATCGTCGTCCTGGAGGACGGGAAGGTGCTCCAGGAGGGCACGTTCGCGGAGTTGGTGGCCGAGGAGGGCGGCCGGTTCAGGGAACTGTGGGACCTGCAGAACGAGCGCACCGGCCTTCCCACCCAGCGTGGAGGTGCCGCGGTCCGGTGCGCTGTGCCGGAGGAGGACGCGTCGTGAACTCCCGCATCCGGTGCCGGTAGTGGACCGACAGGCCCTGGACGCTCCGGCGGTGCCGACCGGGTTCAGCGGAACGCGGCGGCGTGCCGGGCGGCCCAGTCGGCGAAGGTGCGCGGGGCGGTGCCGAGGACCCGCCGCACGTCCGGGCTGACGCGCAGCTCGGCGGGGTTCGGGGAGCCGAGGATGTCCAGGGTGTCCTCGGCGAGCTCCACCGGCATGCTCCGGGCCATGGCGGCCCCGGCCTCGTCGCGGGTGAGGTCGTGGAACCGCACCGGCGTGCCCAGCGCGGCGGCGACGGCCTCCGCCTGCCGGCGCGGGGTGATCACCTCCGGACCGGTCAGCTCGTATACGGCGCCGGTGTGCCGGTCGTCCACCAGGCAGGCCGCCGCGACCTCGGCGATGTCCGCCGGGTCGACGATCGGCACACCGACGTCGCCGAAGGGGGCGGCGACGACCCGGTGCGCGCGGACGGACTCGGCCCACCACAGGGCGTTGGAGGCGAAGCCGCCCGGCCGCAGGATGGTCCAGTCCAGGCCGGAGTCCCGCAGCGCGTCCTCCACCGCGCGCATCGCGATCCGCGTCGGGCCGAAGGGCCTGGTCGCCACGCCCTGCGAGGAGAGCAGGACGATCCGGCGGACCCCGCCGGCCTCGGCCCGGCCGATGATGTCGGCCGGGCCGGCTCCGGCGGCGTGCAGGTCGCCGGACAGCAGCAGGAACAGCGCCTCCGCCCCGGCCAGCGCCGGTGCGAGGCCGGCCGGATCGGCCAGGTCGGCCGCCACGTGGCGGACACCGTCCGGCACGGGCGCCGCGTGTCGCGACACCGCCGTCACCGGCAGGCCCGTCTTCGCCAGCGCCCGCGTCAGCGGTCGGCCCACATTCCCGGTAGCCCCGGTCACCACGATCATGGTCAGCTCCTTTTGCCCGACGGACTCTGTGGCCCTCACGCTAGGAGCGGCGGCTAACCCTTGGTAAGGACGTACCTTGACGTAAGCTCAGGACATGGAGGTAGGTGCGCAGGACAAGCAGGCCGAAACCGGGCGGCGGTATGAGGTGTTTCACACCGACTGCCCCGCGCGCGACATGGTCGACCACGTGACCAGCAGGTGGGGCATCTGGGTGCTGATCTCCCTGCGGGCCAACGACCTCAGGTTCTACGAGCTGCGCGAGAGCATCCAGGGCATCAGCGAGAAGATGCTCGCCCAGACCCTGCGCGCGCTGGTCCAGGACGGCCTGGTCTGGCGGAAGGTCGAGCCGACGACGCCGCCCCAGGTCACCTACGGGCTGACCGAGTTCGGCCGGGACCTCGGCGAGCCGCTGGAGGACCTGTTCGGCCGGATCACCCGACGGCTGCCGCCGCGCGGCTGACGGTTCGCCCGGGTCGGGCTCGGCCGTCGGTGCTCGTCGGGACGGACGTGTTGCCCGTACGGGCAGTGCATCGTGCCCTCGCGCCCCTTACCCGCGACCGCCGCACCGGGTATGTAGGGGGAACACCACGAAACTGCCGTCCCGACGAGCGGAGTTCCATGCACGCGCACGAGCCGACGAAGGACGAGAAGCAGCCGCAGCGCACCCCCAGGAGCGCGGCCACACGGTCCGGGGAGGCCCCGGGCAGCCAGGCGCCCGACGAGCTCCTCGGACTGCAGCGCACCGTCGGCAACGCGGCCGTCGTCCGGATGCTCCAGCGGAGCGGGCACGGGCACCGGCACGGCGCGGGCTGCGGCCACCAGCCGCCCGTGGAGGAGCCGGTGCAGCGCTCCGCCGTGCACGACGTGCTGCGCACGCCGGGCAGGCCGCTGGACGAACCGCTGCGCCGGGACATGGAATCCCGCTTCGGCGCCGACTTCTCCGACGTCCGTCTGCACACCGGCTCCGCGGCCCGCGACTCCGCCGCCGAGGTGGGCGCCCGTGCCTACACCTCCGGCAGCCATGTCGTCATCGGTGACGGCGGCGCTGACAAGCACACCCTCGCCCATGAGTTGACGCACGTCATCCAGCAGCGCCAGGGTCCGGTGGCCGGTACGGACAACGGGTCCGGGCTGAGCGTCTCCGACCCCGGGGACCGCTTCGAGCGCGAGGCCGAGGCCAACGCGGTCCGGGTGATGAGCCGGATGCCCGAGCAGAGCGACCACGGCCTCGAAGAAGCCCCCGTCCAGCGGAGGGCGGACACCACGGCCCGGGGTACGGCGCGCGCCGCCGGCGCGACGGCCGTCCAGCGCTACGCCCAGGTCACCACCGAGGAGTTGGGGCCCGCACGGGTCTCGCAGAACGGCCTCTACCTCCTGACCGCCGATCCCGGGGCGGACACCACCGTCATCTGGGTCGCGGAGGGCGCCCCGGCGCCCCGGTACTGCAAGGCCACCGGGCAGAGCGGGCAGATCGCGGGACGCACGTACGCGGAGTACGAGCCGAAGACGTCCTTCCTCGCGGACTGTGCCCACACCGCCGAGGAGATCATGCACCGGCAGCGGCTGGCCCTCGGGCAGGACGCCAGCGAATTCGCCCTGGGCGGCCACCAGTTCGGACTGGGCGACGCGGAGAACGCGCAGGGCGCCGCGGCCTACGCGAACGCCCGGCCCGGCGGCCCGAACGCGAACGGCGAGGAACGGCCGGGCCCCGGCCAGGCGTTCGCCATCGTGGAGACCGCCTGGGACGAGGACTTCGAGCACCCGGACAACACCAGCGGGTGGCCCTACCACGTGGCGGCGGTCGTCGCCGAGGACGGCGACGACCGGATCACCGTGGAGCAGGCCGCGGACGGCAACGACGCCAAGGCCCGGCAGGGGTACGAGGGCATCGTCGACATGTATACGGCGGGCACGGACCCGACCAACGGGCAGGCGCTGCCGCACAGTTTCCACGGGCGGAACACCGGCGGCCCGGTGCAGCACTTCTCGGCCGGCGCGATCACCGTCATCCTCCAGCCGATCAACGTGGGTGCTCTGAACAAGGAGACAGGCAGCCGGAAGCTCATGTGATCCGGCCCGGCCTGTCCGCCCTGACCCTGATGGCGAACTCGCCTGCTGTTACAAGGAAGTGACGTTCCGTCCACAACCGAAGTGCCCAGCGGGGCGTCCCTATAGGTGACAGAGCCCGAGTCACGTCGATCGCATCGATCGGGCCTCGGGCCGAACCCTCCTGTGAAAGGAGTGCACCCGTGATCGTCTCCAAGCGGAACTCCCTGCGCCTGGCCGCCGTGGCCACCCTCAGCGCGCTCACCGTCGGGCTGGCGGGCACCGCCATGGCGGCCACCCCGGCCGTCCAGCCCGTGTCCGCCGCCCAGTCGGCCGCCGCGCAGGCCGGCATCACCGCCAAGCCGTCGGTCTCCTCCGTCCAGGCGTGGCAGCTCTTCCGGGTCACCGGCACGACCACCGGCCTCAAGACCGGAAGCACGGTGACCCTGCAGCAGAAGCAGCACGGCGCGTGGGTCACCCTGCCCGCCTCCGTCCACACCAACAGCAAGGGTTCCTACTCGCTCGGCGTGAAGCTCGGCATCAAGGGCCTGAACGAGCTGCGCATCGTCAGCGGCAGCACCGCCTCGCCCGTGTTCACCGTCACGGTGCGCTGACCCGCACTCCCCGACGCGGACCCGCACGGCGTGCCGAGGTGGCCCGGCCCTGAGGCCGGGTAGCCGGATCGGTGCCGTGCGGGTCCTGGCGTGCTCGTACGGCCCGGCACCGGGGGATGCCCGGGCCGTACGGGGTGGGGCGCCCCTCGACCGACAGGCGTCGATGCCGCGCTGTCGCAGGTCCTCTGGATGGGTGTACCGAGTGCGTCGAACAGGCCGAGGGCCAGGCGCAGTTCGTGTTCGGCCCGGGGCGGGTGGCTCCTGGTGTGCCGCCCGCCCCGGGCCGCGAGTCGCGGAGAAGAGGGCCGTGACCGGTGTCAGCGCACGGTGACGGTGAACACCGGGGAGGCGGCGTCCCCGCTGACGATGCGCAGCTCGTTCAGGCCCGTGATGCCGAGCTTCACACCGAGCGAGTAGGCGCCGCTGCTGGTCGTCGGCACCGAGGCGGGCAGGGTGACCCACGCGCCGTTCTGCTTCTGCTGCAGGGTCACCGTGGTTCCCGCCTTGAGCCCGGTGGTCGTGCCGGTGACCCGGAACAGTTCCCACGCCTGGACCGTGGTGACCGACGGCTTGGCGGTGATGGTGGCCTGCGTGGCCGCCTGCGGGGTGGCGGGCTGGGGCGTGACGGACGGCGCGGTGACGGACGGCCCGGTGGGCGCGGGGTCGGTGGCGGTGGGGCCGGCCGCCAGGGCGGTGCCCGCCAGGCCGAGGGCGAGGGTGCTGAGGGTGGCCACGGCGGTCAGGCGCAGGCGGTTCCGCTTGGAGACGATCACGGGTACCCCTTTCCGGGGGAGGTGGTTGCTCGCCCGAAGGCGTGGATGCCGCGATTCGGGCTCTGCCATCTGTGGGGACGTCCTGGGCCGCCCATCGATCATGGGCGAATTGTCACCGGATAGTAACAGTCAGCGATCAAACCGGGTCGGAAGGCGACCGGGGCGCGCTCACTTCACAACAGTACGGAGCGCGGTCGGCGGCCATGACCGAAAGGTCGGAACTGCCCCGTAGTGAACCACTGTTGACCAGTTCTGATTGATGATGGCCATGAATGCGCCGATCCGCCCGGAATCCCCGAAGTCGCCCCCGGCGGCCCGGTCCACAGCCGGTCTGGTTCCCGTCCGGGTGAGCGGAGCCGCCCCTCCGAGGTTGCGCGGCCCGGGTGAACATCGCGCACGGGAGGCGCGGGCCGCCGTCCGGCAGGGCACGGGTGGGGGACCGAGACTCCCGTGAGAAAGGCCTGTGCCGTGGGGCGTGCACTGATCGTCGTCGATGTGCAGAAGGACTTCTGCGAGGGCGGAGCCGTTCCGGTCGGAGGCGGTGCCGGGCGGGCCCGCGCCATCGCCGAGCTCGTCGAACGCACCGCCGGCCGTGAGTACACGCACGTCGTCGCCACCCGCGACCACCACCTCGACCCGGGCGGCCACTTCTCCGACCACCCGGACTTCAAGGACTCCTTCCCCGTGCACTGCGTCGTCGGCACCGAAGGAGGCGAGTTCCACCCCGACTTCGCGCCCACGGCCGAGACGATCGTGGACGAGGTCTTCTACAAGGGCGCGCACTCCGCCTCCAAGAGCGGTTTCGAGGGCTTCACCTCGGACGGGACCGCCCTCGCGGACTGGCTGCGCGCACGGAACGTCACCGAGGTGGACGTGGTCGGCATCGCCACCGACCACTGCGTGAAGGCCACCGCGCTCGACGGTGTACGGGCCGACTTCGCCGTCCGGGTCCTGCTCGACTACACCGCGGGCGTCGCCGCCGACACCACCGCCCGGGCCGTCGCCGAACTCGGCCGGTCCGGTGTCGAGTTGACCGGTGAGCCGGTCGTCGTCGGCTGACGGTGGGGAGGCGGGTCCGCCGTGGAGCGCGCCCGCCCGATCCACGCGGACCGGGACGCCTGAAGGCGTCCACCAAAGCCGCTGACACGCCCTCGATCGGGTGAGTTGCGGTACCCCCGGGGCAGCGGGCGGCCAGGGTAACGGCCGTGATCAACATTCGAATCCGCACGGCCGCCGGCGCGGTCGCCCTCGCCTGCGCCGTCGTGCTCACCCCCGAGAGCCTGGCCGCCGCCGCCCCCGCGGCCCAGGCCGACGCCGCCCCGTTCAGCTGTCTCGACCCCAGCGGGGAGGCGCTCTGGAGCGGCCCCCAGTGCGACGGCGTCATCGTCCGTGAACTCGGCACCGAGGCCGTCGCCATCGTCCTGGACGGCCGGCGCATCGACTTCGCCGACGAGGCCGAACTGCGTGCCGACGACTGCGCCGACCGGCCCGCCGTCACCCTCCCCGCCAGCACCTTCGAGAGCATCCCGGAGGGCCCGGACCCGCTGTACGCCGCCGTGGACCGCCGGGTGGACGTACCCCGCATCACCCCCACGCCGCACTGGCGCAAGGACTGCCACCCGCTCTTCCGCTCGGACGGCCGCGACCCGTCGGTCATCTTCGAGCAGGGCTTCGCGCCGAAGGACACCGTCAACGGCCAGTACGACATCACCAGTTACGTCCTGCAGAACCAGCCCTCGCCGTTCGTCAGCACCACCTACGACCCCGAGCTGTACAAGAAGTGGAAGAAGGTGCCCTGGGACTACTTCATCGACGCCCCCGGCGGCATCGACGTCAACGCGACCATCGGCGACCAGCACCAGTACGCCGACCAGGTGGAGGTCGCGTTCCCCGGCGGCGTGGACCGGCACTTCATCAGCCGGGCCTGCCCGGTCGACCGGGCCACCGCCTCCCTGGTCGAGTCCGGCTGCGTGGACAACCCGAACTACCAGCCCTGGCTGCACTGACCCGCCGGCAGTCCGCCGCCGACCGGTCGCCCGAGGGGTGTGGCGCGCCGCCGCGGTACCCCCGGAAGAGGGCGGCCCGGGCGGCGGCGGCCCGCCGCCGTCACGCGCCGATCAGGGCCCGTGGGTCGAAGCCTTCGTCGTCCCAGCCGTAGGTGGAGAAGCCCCTCCCGCCGGAGAGGTGGTGGGTGAGGGCGGCGTGGGCGGTCGGGAACATCGGCAGCGGGAGCCCGTCGGCCGGGGACCAGACCGCGTCGAGGTGCTTGTCCGGCTCGGTGTTCGTCAGCTCGCCGCGCCACGCGGTGGCGAGGAACACCGACAGCAGGAACGGGTGCTCGCCGTCCCAGCCCGTGCGGACCTGGACGGTGTGCACGAGCCGCAGGTCCTCCGGCTCTACGAGCAGCCCGGTCTCCTCCCGCAGCTCGCGCGCGGCGGCCTCGTCGAGGCGCTCACCGACCTCGACCTTGCCGCCGGGGATCGTCCACGCCGACGCCGTGATCCAGCTGTTCGCGGCGTAGTGCAGGGTCGCGACCAGGTTCCGGTCGCGGTCGTGGGCGATCACGGCCACGGCCTGGAGAAGGCTCTCCACGGTGCTGCCTCCGGGGTGGGTGAGCGGACGGTGGTCGGGGCTCGAGGAACATCCATGCCAGTGCCGGCCCTGTCCGAGCCACCGACACGGCGTCAAGCATCATCGCGCCGCCACGGCGCCACCTTCAACGGTTGGACTGTCCGTCATCCGCTTCGCGCTCGGTCGCCGGCGCCTGGTGGGTGGCCGCCCACGAGGCCAGGAGCGCCAGATTGTCAGCGGTCGGTGTGCCCGCGGGTGCCGTGTAGACGTTGAGAAGCAGGCCGGGTTCGGCGGGCAGTTCCAGGGACTCGACGTCCAGGTCGAGCCGGCCCACGATCGGATGGCGAACCCGCTTGCGGCCGGACCGGTGCAGTCGCACGTCCTGGGATGCCCACCGCTGCCGAAACAGCTCACTGCGCGTCGACAGTTCGCCGACCAGGGCGATCAGCTCCTCGTCGTGCGGATCGCGGCCGGCTTCCATGCGTAGCTTCGCGGCCACGTCACCGGCGATCTGGTCGTAGTCGACGAAGAAGTCCCTGGCCGCCTCGGGGTTCAGATAGACGAACCTCGCCGTGTTCGCGGGCCGTCGCGGGTCGGCCAGCACCGGTGAGAACAGCGCGCGAGCGAGGTTGTTCGTGGCGAGCACGTCATAACGGCCGGTACTGACCCAGGCCGGTGCGTCGGAGATCGCGTCGAGCACCTGCTGCAGCGTCGAGCGCACCGTCACGGCGGGCCTACGCCGGGGTGGGGCGCCGGGCGCCCTGGACTGGCGTGCGAGGTGGAACAGGTGGTGGCGCTCGGCCTCGTCGAGTCGCAGGGCGGAGGCCAGCGCGTCCAGCACGCCATCGGAGGCACCGGCGAGGCTGCCGCGCTCCATGCGCACGTAGTAGTCGACCGACACCCCCGCCAGTAGCGCCACCTCTTCGCGGCGCAGACCTTTGACCCGACGGTTGCCGCCGTAAGCGGGCAGGCCCGCCTGCGCGGGTGCGATGCGGGCGCGACGCGAGCTGAGGAACTCCCGGATCTCGGTGCGTGGATCCATCGTGGCCATCTCCTCACCGTAAGTCCGTTCCGCAGTCTAGGGGGTACCCGATGCGGTCGTCGCGATGCCGCCGTCCACCGGGATCACGGCGCCCGTGAGGTAGGAGCCGGCCCGGCCGGCGAGGAACACGGCGATACCCGCCATGTCGTCGTCGCGGCCGATTCGGCGCAGAGGGGCCGCCGCCGCGATCGTGTCGCCGATGGCATCGAGTGCGGACGCCGTCATCCGCGACGGGAACACTCCCGGTGCTACCGCGTTCACCGTGACGTGCTGGGGGCCCAGCTCCCTGGCAAGCACTCTGGTGAGTTGATGGAGTGCCGCCTTGCTGCTGGCGTACGAGTAGTTGGGCGACTCGGCGACGTGGATGGCGGCGATACTGCCGATGTTGATGATCCGCGCGGGATCATCGGCGGTGCCCGCCCTGCGAAGTGCGGGGAGCAGCGCCTGCACCAGCCAGAACGGCGACTTGAGGTTGAGGTCGATCACCGCGTCCCAGGCCTCGTCCGGGAACGTCGCCAGCGGCTCGCGCCACATCGCTCCCGCGTTGTTGACGAGGATGTCCAGGCGTTCCGGGTCGCCCTTGACAAGATCGGCGAGGCGCTGACACTCGTCGTGCCTGGACAGGTCGGCGGGGATTGCCTGAACGTCGCCGAATTCGGACAGTAGACGCTGTGCCTCCGCGCACCTGTCCGCGTCGCGCGAGCTGATGACGACGCGGGCGCCCGCCTGGAGAAGGCCGCGCGCCATCATCATCCCGATGCCACTGGTGCCGCCAGTGACGAGGGCGTACTTCCCACTCAGATCGAAAAGCCCTGTGTGGGTGGTGAATTGCTTGTCCGCCATTGGTCTCCGTCCCCTTCTGTCGTGGACGAACGCGCCGACATGGTCGCGGATACGGGGCAGCTGAATCGACCTGATGGAGGTAGAGCCGCGGTGCGTGTCCATGGAGTGTTGTCGGCGCGTTCGACTCAACCAGGTTGGCAGGCGTTTCGGACGTCTGGGAGACCCTGGTGATACAGGTACTGCGAGAACCCCCGATGCTCGGCGACGGCCGGGCCCGCCGGTCAGTCGATGCCTTCGATGATGCGGAAGTCGCGCTCGACGCTGCCGGAGAGGGCCACCAGCGCCTCCTGGTACGCCTCGCTCTCGTAGGCCGCGACGGCCAGTTCGAAGCTGTCGAACTCGATCAGAACGACGCGTTGCGTGATTCCGGCCTCGTGGGCGACGACCCGGCCGTCAAGGGACAGGAGGCGCCCGCCCCCGGCCCGGACAGCCGGACCGGCCAGCTCCGCGTAGGCGGCCAGCGTCGCGGGGTCGGAAATGGCGGGGTAGGCACTAACCCAGTAGCCCTTGGCCATGGAAACCTCCTGTGTTCGGCCGGGCACGTCCGACGTCGGACCGACAATCGGATCGATCGATCCCGGTATGCGCAGGCTAGGGCTTGACGGGCGGTCGAGGGAAAGACCGGTACGGACTAGGCTCAGAACGGATCGTTATCAATCGGCGGGGAGGGCGCATGGCGCCGGACACGGTGAGCCTGCGGTACTTCCTGGTGCTGGCACAGGAGTTGAACTTCACCCGCGCGGCCGCACGGATCGGTATCGCACAGCCCGCACTCAGCGCCCGGATGCGCCGGTTGGAGGCGGAACTCGGGACGGCCCTGCTGGTCCGCACCACGCGCAGCGTCGAACTGACCACGGCCGGTGCGGCTTTGGCGGAGTCCGCTCCGCCCGCGCTGGCGGCGCTGGACCGGGCGTGGGACACCGCCCGGAGCGCGGCGGCCGGTGCACTGGGCACGCTGCGCATCGGATACAGCCTCAGCGCCGGGGCCGAGACGGCACCGGCCCTGGTGGACAGGCTGATTCGCGGCAACAGCGGACTCGAGGTCGGCGCGGTCCCGATGGCGACACCGGAGATCTCCCCGGCGGTCGCCGACGGCCGCATCGATGCCGGGATCACCCGCGGTGAACAACCGGGCGATGGCGTGCGCCGGTTCCTGCTACGGCGTTCGCGCATCGGGGTCCAGCTGGCGCAGCACCATCCGCTGGCCGAACGCGAGGAGATCGAGATCGCCGACGCGGCCGCGTACCCGCTGCGACTCCCGGACCGCGCGGCCAACCCCGTGGTCCACGATCAGCTGTCCGCGCTGTTCCGGGACACCCGACCGCATCCCCGGTTCCACACGCCCGCTGTCGCTTTCGACCTGTCCCAGCGGGACCTGCGGGACGGGGTCACCCTCGCCCCGGCCGGAGAAGCCGCGGCCACGGTGCAACCGGCCGGTCTCACCTGGCGACCGCTGCGGGGTGCGCCCGGCCTGACGCTCCACCTGGTCCTCCCACGCGAGCAGTCGCCACTGCACCGTCGCATCCGCGCCGCCGCCAAGGCCCTGGCACACGAACTGCACTGGCTGCCAGACTGACGCGCGGGAGGTCAAGCGAGACGGACCTCCGCGGCTGGTCGGTGCGAGGGGGGTCGGTGGTGCCGGCGTCACACCGGCCAGCCGTGGGCGGAGAGCCGGTTGCCGTGGGCGATCTGGCGGAGGGCGTGCGCGGTGTAGGGCACGGTGTCGGCAGGCAGTCCGTCGAGCGGCCACCAGCGCAGTTCCGCGCACTTGTGCGGCTCCGCGTTGCGCACCTGACCGGTGTGGCGGGCCGGGCGGAAGAACAGCTGGAGGCGGCTGTGGTCGGTGTCGAGGTGGTGCAGGGTGTGGACGAGTTCGAGGTCCTCCTCGGCGATGGTGATGCCGAGTTCCTCCTCGGCCTCGCGCGTCATGGCGCGGGTGACCGGCTCGCCCCGCTCCATGTGCCCGGCCGGGAGGTGCCACAGCCCGTTGGCGTAGCTGGTGTTGCGGCGCCGTCCGAGCAGCACCGTGCCGCCGTCGAACAGGACGAGGTGGACCCCGACGACCAGCGCGAGCGGGTCCGTACCCGGTGCTCCGGCGGCCGTGTCCGCGAGGTGGCCGGTGTGGCCGGTGGGGTCGGTGCGGTTCATGCGGTGCTCCCGGTGGACTGGTCGGCTGCGGCGGCGAGCAGGGGCAGGTAGTGGTGCAGGTAGGGCGGGACCTTGAGGCCGAGCACCTCGTCGAGGGGGACCATGCGGACGGCCAGGCCCTCGTCCCCGAGCCGCAGGTCGCTTTCGGGGCCCTCCCAGACGGCGTGCAGGACGCGGGTGAGCGGGAGGCCGTGGTCGTGGTGCGGGTCGGGGAGGGGCCGCAGGCCGGTGATCTCGAGGCCGGCCTCCTCGCGGACCTCGCGCACCGCGGTCTCCCGGGCGCTCTCGTCGGCCTCCCGCCAGCCGCCGATCGGAGTCCAGTAGCCGGGCCAGGCCATGCCCGGCTTGTCTTCGCGCAGGTTCATCAGCAGTCGACCGGCGCGGTCGGTGACGAAGACCAGGACGCCCTCGAAGTCGTCGTCGGTCGGCGTGGGGCGCTCCAGGTAGAGCGGGACACCGGAGCGGTGGGCGCGCAGCACCTGCCGGAGCCGCTGGTACCGGGCGGGGGTCATACGGGCGTGCCAGTCGTGGGCCGTCTCGAACCGCCACTCGGTGTGCTCGGCCGGATCGAGGCGGATCCGGGCCTGCTGCTCGCGGGTCAGGACGCCGCCGTCGAAGACGAAGCCGCAGGCGGGGACGGGCTGCTCGGCGCCGGCCTGTTCGTGGATGACGGCGACCAGGCGCCTGCGGGCGACGGCTTCGGGATTCTCCGCGGCGAGGTCGAGGCCCAGCTCCTCCCGGGCCTCGCGCAGGGCGGTGGTGAAGGGGGTCTCGCCGTGCTCGACGTTGCCGCCGGGGAAGTTCCACACGCCGGGGTCGACGGCGGAGCGCATCCCGAGGACGCGGCCCCGCGGGTCGGTGACCAGGAAGCAGCCGTAGGCGCTGGGTCGGGCGACGGTGGTGAGGTAGCCGCCGGTCGGCCGCCAACCGGGTACGGCCAGACGGCCGGTGAGCCACTCGATCACCGTACGCTGCCCTTCGCCGGTCGGCGGCAGCCGCTCGGCGTCGGCCCACTGGTGGCCGTCATGGTCGGGCGAGAGGACGACCGCGGTGCCGTCCGGCACGACGGCGGTGAAGACGAACTGGCGCACGCGCAGGCCCCGTTGGCTGCTGAAGTCCAGGTGCCGCGCGTACTCCAGCGGCAGGCCGGTGAGCCCGGTCTCCTCGGCCAGTTCCCGCGCCGCCCCGGCCGGCACGGGTTCGCCGTCCTCCCGCCCGCCGCCCGGGTACTCCCACAGGCCGGGCAGGACGTCGTGCGCGGCCCGGCGGATCATCAGGATCCGGCCGGAGGCGTCGCGGACCACCACACCGACGCCGATCCGCTCGACGCCCTCGCGGAAGGCCAGCTCGGTCAGCACCCGGAAGTCAATCACCTGGCGGACTCCTCGGACTCGCGGGCGGGCGCGGGGGACTGCTGCTGCGGCACCGCTCTCGTCAAGACGCATACCCGGAAGTCGAGTTCGGGTATGTGCCGGGGACGTCGCAGGCAACCGATGATGGAGCTGTTCGAATCCGGCGTTCAAGTGGATCGGCTCTGGGCGAGCCCAGGTCGAACGGGGACTTTTCGAGCATCCACGGCACAGGGCAGGGCAGCCTCCGACCGGCCTTGTCCCTCATGACCGGTCTCAGAACCGGTGGCATTCCCCCGTGAGGGTGAGGTCGGATCAGGCGGTTTGCCAGTGTCGGCCGAGTACACCAGGCTGAGCTCGAAGCACGAGGACTGCCGGCGAGCCCGGATCGCGCACCGATGAGATTCCCGAGCCGCGCTGGTCCGTACGCCGGACACCCACGGACGGAAGGCTGGGCCATGCGGAAACTGGTCTACGGCATGAACCTGACCCTGGACGGCTACATCGCCGCGGCCGGCGACGACATCGCCTGGAGCGGACCGCCGAGCCCCGAGCTGTTCCAGTGGTGGCTCGACCAGGGGCGGGCAAGTGGCCTGTCGCTGTACGGGCGCAAGCTGTGGGAGACGATGAGCTCCTACTGGCCGACCGGCGACCAGCAGCCCGACGCCACCCCGGCGGAGGTCGAGTTCGCCCGGAACTGGCGGGACACGCCGAAGGTGGTGTTCTCCTCGACGATCAGCGAGGTCGACTGGAACACCCGCCTGGTCACCGGCGACGCGATCGCCGAGATCGCCCGGCTCAAGGCCGAGGACGGCGGCCCGATGGACATCGGCGGTGCGACGCTCGCCGGGGCGGCCATGCGCGCCGGGCTGATCGACGAGTACGTGATCGTCACCTATCCCGTCCTG
The DNA here is from genome assembly GCF_053598475.1 of Kitasatospora sp. NPDC001119. NCBI lineage: Bacteria > Bacillati > Actinomycetota > Actinomycetes > Kitasatosporales > Streptomycetaceae > Kitasatospora > Kitasatospora sp. NPDC001119. Next base: position 73,071 of record NZ_JBSFKI010000004.1, on the reverse strand, counting down.
GTGGGCGGCGGCACGCCGTTCTTCACCGCGCTGGACAGCTGGGTGAACCTGAACCTGGTGGAGACACGGACGTTTCCCGGCGGCGTGGTCCTGACCAGGTACGAGACGAGGCGCTGAGCAGCGCCACCCACGCGCTGGTCTCGTATACGACACGGTCTATGGATGACGACATCAGCCGCGCGCCGCCGCCTGCGCGGCCGCCGCCCATCAGCGGCCGGGGTGGGCGGTCACGGTCACGGTGAGGGGTGCGGGGCCGAGGGTGGCCGCCGCGACCGGCCGGGGGCGGCTGCCCGGGACCGGGTCCAGCTGCCAGGTGGCCGAGACCGCCGCCGTCAGCAGGGCGAGTTCCGCGAGCGCGAAGTCGCCACCGGGGCAGCCGTGCACGCCGGCGGCGAAGGGGAGGTAGGCGCCGCGCGGGGGAGCGGGCTGCCGTTGCGGGTCCCAGCGGTCGGGGTCGAAGGTGCCCGGGGCGCGGTACCAGCGGGGGTCGCGGTGCAGGGCGTACGGGCTGTAGAAGATCTGGGCCCCGGGGGCGAACCGGTGGCCGCCCAGTTCCACGGTGCCGGTAGCGCGGCGGGGGAACAGCCAGATCGGCGGGTAGAGCCGGAGGGTCTCCCGGACGACGCGGTGGGTGAGGACGAGCGCAGGGAGGTCGGCCGGGTCGACGGGGCGGTCGCCGACGACCCGGCCGACCTCCTCGCGGACCCGGCGGCGCAGTTCCGGGTGGCGCGAGAGCAGGATGAACAGCCAGGCGGCGGCCGCGCCGCTGGTGTGGGAGCCGCCGATCAGCAGGGAGGTCACGTCGTCGTGGAGCTGCCGCCGGTCGGCGCCGGCCGACAGCCGGGTCAGGCCGGCGTTGTGCGGATCCGCGTCGATGAGGGCGTCCACGACGCCGTGGATGTCGTCCAGGGCGGTGCGGTAGCGCTCCCGCTCGCGGCCGGGCAGCCGGTCGAGGAGCGCGGCGGCGGGCCCGTAGGCCCTGCGGCCCACCCCGGCGACGACGACCGGCAGGGCCCGGTGGACGACGGCGGCGAAGCCGGCGGGCAGCGGACGGCCGAAGAGGGTTGCGGCCACCACGTCGATGGTCAGTCCCGCCATCTCGGCGTTGAGGTCGAGCCGTTGGCCGTGGTGCCAGGAGGCGGCGCGGGCGGTGGCCAACTCGGCCATGGTGTCCAGGTATCCGGGCAGACGGGCGGCGCTCAGGAGGGGCTGGACGACGCGGCGACGGTCCCGGTGGTGGGCGCCGTCGGCCACGGCGACGCCGGCGCCGAACAGGGGGCGGGCCTTGGTGAAGATCTCGCCGCGGTCGAACCGCCCTCCGGGCCCGGTCAGCAGGGCCATCACCAGGTCGGGGTGGTTGAGGAGGTAGGCGGGCCGCGGGCCGATGCGGAACTCGACCACGTCCCCGTACCGGCGCTGGGCGTCCAGGAAGGCCAGCGGCGCCCTGGCCAGGCGGAGCGCGTGCCCGAGGAGCGGGAGGGCGCCCGGGGCCCGGGGCGGACGACTGCCGGTGGGGTCACCGGAGGCGTCGTCCGTGGAGGTGTCAGTGGGTGTCGGCATGGGGATCCTCTCCCGTCGTGATCGTTCCGGACCGGTACCGGGGCGTGCCCAGGCCCCACTCCAGGTGGCCCCGGGCCCAGCCGAGGAGCGCCTCGGCGCAGTGGTCGGCCTGCCGCCGCGGGCCGGGCGGCACGGCCAGCGCGCGGGTGAGGTCGGACAGTTCCCGGCGGGCCCGCGCGTGGGCGTGCAGGCGTTCCTCGAAGGCGTCCGTCACGAGGAGGGCGGCGGCGTGCCGGTCCGTGCCGCCGTGGTGGGCGGTGACGAGTACCAGGTTGTGGGGGTCGCCCTGGGCGGCCTCCTTGTCCACGGTCATCAGGTCGTTGGTCCAGCACACCAGGTCCGCCGCCGCGACGAGGAGATCCTGGAACGGACGGGAGTAGTACAGGGACGGGGGCAGGACACAGCCGTCCGTCCGCTCGACCAGGTCGAACGAGGGCATGATCGCCCCGAAGGCCCGGCGCCAGGCGGGGAACCCGTCCAGGCGCGGGACCTGGGCGGCCTGCCGGTGGGCGGCCTGCCAGACACAGGCGGACAGGTAGTCGGCCACGTGGCGGCGGAACCGCAGGATCCAGGGGGCGGGCATGCCGTCCGAGACCCGCTCGACGATCTCCGCCAGAGCCCGTCCCACGGGCGAGGTGGGCTCGGAACCGCACGAGACGATGCCGAGCGGCTCCCGCAGGTACCCCTCCAGGAGGTCGGCGTCACGCCCCAGTTCGCCCTCGTCGATCCGGTCGTCGAGGAGGAACAGCCAGGCCATCCACATCGCCACCAGCACGCTGTCCGGCCGGTCGGCCCGTGGATGGCACCACGCCGCCAGCAGCCCGGGGCGGATGCGTGCGAGGTTGCGCAGCTCCGCCGGGGTGTCGCAGAGGCCGGCGGCCTCGGCCCAGCGCAGAGCCTCGGCGTCGGCCGCGTCGGCGTGGGCGCCGCGGTGGGCCGTGACGTCCCGGATCGCGGATTCCCTGAGCGCGTCGGTCCTCACGCGGGCTCCTGGTCCGGCTGTTGTGCCGTCTGCTTCGGTCGGTGTGTCGTCCGGTCCGGCCGTTGTGCCGGCGGGCGTACGCCCCACATCGCGACCATGGCGTGCGCCGTGTCGACGAACCCGGGGCGGCGCAGGTGGGTCAGGGCCTCGGCCCCGTCCGCCTCCGCGAGGACCCCGGTGCGCGCCATCGCCGGCAGGAGATCGGCGATCGACAGCGCCCACGCCCGTCCCGCCGCGTTCGTCGCGGTCAGCGTCGGACAGTGCACCCGCATCCCCACCTCCACGAGCCCCAGGCCCCGCAGTGGGGCGGGGAACGACCGGGCCCAGGCCGACACGTCGCTGCCGAGGGTCGTGGCCAGGGTGGTGGTGACGGCGGTCCCGAGACGCCGTACGACCGGGTCGGGGGAGGAGGCGGCGGGGAAGAACGAGGGGTCCTCGATGTACAGGCGGCCGCCCGGCTTCAGCCAGGACGCCATGCGCCCCGGCAGCGCGGCACGCTCGGGCAGGTGGCACAGGACGCTGCGGGCGACGACGAGGTCGAAGGTGCCGGGCGGGAACCCGTCGGTGCGCACGTCGTGCCGCAGCACGCGCAGCGCCGGGTGGCGCAGGCCCGTCAGGAAACGGAGGTCGGTGTCGGTGGCCGTCACCTCGCCCTCGGGGTGGCGGCGGGCGAGCCACAGGGCCAAGGTCCCGGCCCCCGCCCCGATTTCCAGGCAACGGGCGTCGGCCGGCAGGTCCCAGCGCGCCAGATCACCCGTGGTCGCGGGGTCGCAGGAACCGGCCAGGGCGTCGAGACGGTCCGTCTGCGCGGGGTGGGCGAAGGCGAACACCTCCTCGCCGTACGCCGGGAGTTCACGTTCTTCCGGCGCTTCCTTCCGCATGCGATACCTCCTTTTCCCTTTTGATATGACCAACGCCTTTCGATTTGGGCCAGCAGGTTTTGACCAGACCGGCGCCCTGCGATCGGGCCGGCGGTTTTCCGATTGGACCAGCGTTCTCGCGTCTCCCTCTTGACGACACGCCAGGGCGCTCAGTGCGGCGCACCGGATTTCATGCTTCGCTGTGCGCGCGGGAGACAGTGGCGGGCGGCGCTGGGCCGTGGATACGGCGAGGCGGGCAGCAGATCGAACGGCCAACTCCACGCATTTCCACCGCATTCCAGCCCGAGCAAAAGAAACCCGGGTGACCGGGATGTCCGAGGAGGCGTCACATGGCCGAAACCGCCACCGAGAACCGGGTGATCGTGGTCGGATCCGGAATCGCCGGAACGGCCGCCGCCTTCCGGCTGCGCCAGGCCGGCCGCGACGTCACCCTGCTTGAAAAGGAGGACCACGTCGGAGGCCGGATGTCCTCCCGCGAGGTTCCGGTCGGAGACGTCCGGTACCGCCTCGATCGCGGCGCGAGCTGGCTGTCCCGGAACTACGCCCCCATGATCCGGCTCCTGGAGGACGCGGGGCTGGCGACCCGCATGCTCCCGTGCTCGGACGAACTCGGCGTCCTGCGCGACGGCCGCGTGCACCGCCTCTCCCTCGTCAAGACCTCGGGACTCCTGAGCACCGGACTGCTCGGGTGGCGCGCCAAGCTCAAGGCCGTCAACCTGCTGCGCGACCTCGGGGCCGCCCGCCGCCGACTGCGCTGGGAGGACCTGTCCGGCGCCGCCGGGATCGACGGGGAGAACGCCCGGGAGCACGCCCTGCGCCGACTCGACCGGGAACTCCTGGACTACCTGATCGAGCCCCTGTGCAGCACCCAGTTCCTCGTACCCGCCGAGGAGGTCGCCGCCGTCGGCGCCTTCTGCATCATGTGGGGCACCTTCGGAGCCGCGAGCTTCACCTTCGACGGTGGTGTCGGACTCCTCCCCGAACTCCTCCTCGCCACCCCCGTGATGCGCTCCCCGGGCACCCGCCTCGAACTGGGCGCCCACGTGACGGAAGTGCGGGCGGAAGGGACCGGGGTCGAGGTGGTGTGGGAGCGGGACGGCGAGGTCCGGACCGAACGGGCCCGCGCCTGCGTGGTGGCCGTACCCGCCCCGGCCGCGGCCCGGATCGTCACCACCCTCGACGCGGACCAGCGCCGGTACCTCGACGGCGTCCGGTACACCAGCGACGTCCACGTCACCTTCGGGCTGCGCCGGGCACCCGCCGAGACGGCACTGGGCGTCGCCGTACCGTGCCGGGAGCACCCGGACCTCTGCGTCGCGCTGTACGAGCACAACCTCGGCCCCGGCCGGGCGCCCGTCGGCCGGGGCCTGGTCACCCTGGTCTTCCGGCACCACTGGAACACCGCCCGGATGCACCTCGACGACGAGACGGTGATCGCCGACGCCCGCAAGGCCGTGGGTGAGGCGCTGCCGGACCTGGCCGCCCACATCGACGAACACCGCGAGATGGCGGTCGTCCAGCGGTGGGAGAACGCGGTCCTGGCCCGCCCGGCCGGCGGATACCGGGACCTCGCCGCCTTCACCGCGGGCCTGGACCCGGCCTCGCCCGTCCAACTCGCCGGGGACCACTTCGCCTACAGCACCACCAACTCCTCGCTGGCCACCGGCGAACGTGCCGCCCGCCGCATCCTGGACCTGCTCTCGGCGCGGTGAGCGGGCGCGGCGGGAATGTGAGAAAACGCGGGGGAACGCGAAGGAACGCGCGGGAACGCGAGAGGACCCGGGAGCGTAGCCTGCTCCCGGGCCCCTGTTTGCCGCCCAATTGCGCACACCGGCACGTTTAAGGGTCGCGGATCAGGTTGAAATCGACGCGTTCTACCTTTGAACTACCGTGCCACGGAGCGGCACAGACAGGACTTGAACCTGCATTCGTCGATATTCGTCCGCACCCGGTCGATCCGGTGTTCGGCGGCGAATGCTGAGACTGGAGCGAGAGTCTGAGATTGACAGGGCCTGCCTCTGCCTGATTGGGCTACCCCGGCCGGTGGTGCCGGGGGGAGGGCTCGAACCTCCACTGTGACCCCTGGTCAGCTTCAACGTCAGTGTCAGCTTTTCGCACCGCGCACGGGCCCACCCATCCGGCTTCCCAGGCAGGGGACTTGTCGCGCTCGGCGCACCCGACCGGCTCCCCGGGCGGGCGATCATGAGGCTACCGGAACAGGTAGCCGAAGACGGCGTCACCCACCCGCTGGTCGGTGACCTCGACGGCGTTGGCTTCCTCGCGGGCGAACTTGACGGCCTGCTGGAGCTTCTCCACCCGCTCGGCGAGCTCGTTCACCCGGCGGGCCGGCAGCGCGCCGGAGAACTTGACCGTGGTCCAGTAGCCGACCGCGACGTCCTCGTAGTAGACCTCGACCTGGGCCGGGTGCTTCTCGGTGGCCTCGGCCTTGACGTGGTTGCGCGGCACCTTCTTCGTCCGGATGGTGCGCACCGGCTCGGTCTTCCAGGCGTCGGTGGACGGGTCGAGGTTCCAGGACTCGGAGGCGTCCAGCACCGGGAGCTTCTTCACGAAGGTGAACAGGTCGGTGAGCTGCTTCTCCAGGAAGAGCAGGTACGGCACCGGCACCCGGGAGAGGAGCACCTGGCCGTCCACCACGACATCGGCGCGGGCGTCGATGTTGGCCCAGTCCTTGGTGGCCGTCACGTCGAAGAGCCGGGTGAGGGTGTTCGCGGTGGACCGCAGGATGTCCTCGGCCTTCAGCTGCACCCGGGTCGACTCCGGCGGCAGCTGCTCGCCCTCCTCGTCCTTGGGCTGGTAGGCGCGGGAGATCCCGGCCAGCAGCGCGGGCTTCTGCAGGTCCTGGTGGGCCTGCGTCAGCTCCTGGAAGGACTTGGACTTGACGCCCTTTTCAACGGCGATGATCTGGTCCAGCTTTGCCACGTCCGGGACGCTACCAGTCCCGGACTGATCGGCGACACCCAATTATCGACCGGGTGTTCGGCGCTCCCGCGGGCTGCCTGACCTGGCGCCATGGTGCCGGATCCGCACGAAGGTTGAGCCGATCGCCGGCCCTCATGGCCTGACGGTCGGCCCGGAGCCCATGCATCAAGTGGACTTGAGTCCAGATTAGTATTGCAGTACACATTGATGCTCTGGCGTACCGATCGGGGGATCGGCCGATGAGCGTCCTCCTCCCGGCCGGGATCGCCTCAACCGGCAGTCCTGCCACGGCGGGGCCACTCCACACCTGAAACGGACCCATGGATCCACAACGTCCATCGATCAGACAGAACACCCGCGCCCGGAAGGTTGCCGGACAGCGCGACCGACGGCCCGATGACGCGGCGACCGCGGGTGTGACGCTCCCTCACGCCCGGGCGCTCCTGCGGACCGGTTCCTTCCTGCTGTCCCTCGTGCTGCTTCTGGCCGCCCTCATCCGCCCCGCCCACGGTGCGGCAGCCGAGCCGGAAGCCGGCTACAGGGATCGACTCGCGACGGTCATATCGAATCTGCGTCAGGGGCTGCACGGAACGCCCCACGACTACACGGTCACGGTCGGCGGGACGACCACGGAGGTCAGGAACGTCGAGCTGACGGGCACCGGCATCGCACTGCTCGACATCACTCCTCTCGGGCCCGAGGGCGTGGGAGGCGTCCAGCTGATCGTGAGGGAAGCCAACTCCTACGTCATCGGATTCCACATCGACAGCCGGTACTTCTATCTCCGCAAGGACGGCGGCGCCATCGAGACGGACGGCCCTGGAACCGGTTCCCAACGGGTCGACCTCGGCTATGAGGGCAGGTACCAGGACCTGAGGAAGCTCGAAGATCCGGACTACACCGTCGCGGAGTCCGACATCGAGAGAGCCGTGCAGGCGCTTGCCTTCGCGAAACCGGCGGGTGGCAAGGAACCATACGGCACTCTGCGGGGACCGCTGGGCGTCCTCGTCGTGGCAGTGGCTGAGTCGGCCAGGAACAGGGTGGTCGAGAAAGGCGTGCTGGACGCCCTCGCCGATCCATCCGGGAAGGGGCCCTTCCCCGTACGCGACTACAAGGACCTGATCCTCGAGTGGGGCAAGATGGGGAAGGCGATCGATGCCGGCGCCACCTACAGAGTGATGGGTCCGAACGGGAAGCAATTGGTGATGAACACCGACTTCCTGCGACGGATGCTGGCCATGAAGCGCCCATGCAAGGTCGCATCCCAGCTGTCCGTCCGCGCGGGCTCGGTGTGCTCGGACGATTCCGCCGCCATCGTGTCCATGGGCGACAGCTACATCTCCGGTGAGGGCGGACGCTGGGCCGGAAACGGGGACGCCACGGGCTCCGGATCCAGCCTCGGTACCGACCGCGCCGCGACGGACTGCAGCGAGGACGTCGCCGGGGCGGAGGCCTGCCGCTACGACCTGACGAAGGTCTACGGTGACACCTCCTACCAGGGCGGCAACGGGTGCGACCGCTCGGACACGGCCGAGATCAAGGGCGCCGACCTCTACGGCGTCCCGCCGGGGAACCGCTTCAACATCGCCTGCTCCGGTGCCGAGACGAAGCACGTCCGCGGCGAGGGATTCAAGGGCGAGGCGCCGCAGGTCCAGCAGCTGCGTGAGCTGGCGAAGCAGCAGGACGTCAAGGTGATCGCGCTGTCCGTCGGCGGGAACGACCTCGACTTCTCCGGGATCCTGACGCGTTGCGCCCGGCGGTTCATGCTCGGCCAGGGCGCCTGCCACGACGGTGAGGACGGTCCGCTGAAGAGCAAGTTGGCGGGTCTTCAGGGCAGTGTCGAGGGCATGGTCGACGACATCCGCGCCGCCATGCGGGACGCGGGGTACGAGGACGGCGACTACACCCTGGTCGTCCAGTCCTATCCGAGCCCGTTCCCGCAGCCCCTGGGCATGCGCGAGACCGGCGACACCTACGACCGGTACACCAAGGCGGGCTTCCCCTTCTATGACGAGGACGCCGCCTGGACCAACCGCACCGTCACCCCGGCGATCTCCGACGCCCTCAAGAAGGCCGCGGTCGCGAAGAAGGCCGTCTTTCTCGACCCGCGGTCCGCCTTCGCGGGGCACGAGCTGAACTCCAAGGACGCCAGGACGGCCGGGGTGGAGAACTCCCCGCGGTCCCCGCTGGCCGCCGACGCCGCCGAGTGGGTGCGCTGGGTCGACCACCTGCCCGGCGTCCCGAGCACCCGCAAGCAGGGCGAGGCGCAGGAGTTCGTCCACCCGAACGCCTTCGGGCAGCAGGCCCTCTCGGAGTGCCTGAGCCAGACGGTGCGGCAGCACGACGCGCACCCGCAGTACGGCGCGTTCGCCTGTGACGGACGGGCCGGGGCGGCACCGGGTGCGGTGACCGTCCGGCACACCGGTCTGGAGAGCAGGGACCCGTGGGACGTGCCGAAGCTGACGGTGATGCCGCTGGGCGACTCGATCACCCAGGGCGTGGGCAGCGCCAACGACAGCCTGGGCTACCGCAAGGAGCTGTGGCAGGCGCTGAAGGACCACACCGGCAGCCTGGACTTCGTCGGCTCCCTCAAGCACGGTGACGGAGGCTTCGACGGCGATCACGAGGGCCACTCGGGCTGGCGGATCGACGAGTTGACGGACAACGCGGGCTACCGCGAGGGGGACCTCGACACCTGGCTGCCGGCGGCGAAGCCGAACGTGATCACGTTGATGGCGGGCACCAACGACCTCAACCGCGGCGCCCCGACCACACCCCAGGACGCGCGCGACCGGATGGACACCCTGCTGGGGAAGATCCACGCCATGGCGCCGGACGCGACGGTGGTGCTCGGCTCGGTTCCCCCGACCGACCCCGCCACGCCGTGGGTGCGCTTCCAGCCCCTGTTCGACGCCTACAACAAGCTCCTGCCGCCGCTGGTGGACACCTGGCGGGGCAAGGGCATGAAGGTGCGCTTCGCGGACATGGGCGCCGTCACCGCGGGCGACATGAGGGGCGGCGACGGCCTGCACCCGACCCCGAGCGGCTACACGAAGATCGCCGACGCCTTCTACGAGGGTGTCGCCGCCGCGGCCGCCGACGGCTGGATCACCGAGAACGTCGCGGTCAAGCCCGCCCCGTACAGCGGGGGCGTCCTGGGCGACGGCCCGGTGGACATCGACGGTGACGGCAAGGCCGACTACCTGGTGGTCGGCGACGACGGCTCGGTCGAGGCATGGCTGAACCGGGGCACCGACGCCAAGGGCGGCGGAGGCTGGCAGAGCGTCGGAAGGATCGCCGCCGGGGTCGCGCCGGGCGGCAAGGTCCGCTTCGCCGACCTCGACGGCGACGGCAAGGCCGACTACCTCGTCCTGAACGACGACGGCTCGGTGCAGGCCTGGCTCAACCGGGGGACCGACATGCCCGGAGGCACCGGTGCCCCTGGCGGCGGCGGAGGGATGGACCCGTCGACCGGCTCCGGCGGGACCACGGGTACGGGCACGCCCGGTGGAGGCGGGGGCATGGACCCGTCCGGCGGATCGGGCGGGACCACCGGCACGCCCGCCGGAGGCGGCTGGCAGGCCATCGGCACGGTGGCGGCCGGCGTCGCCCCCGGCGGCAAGGTCCGCTTCGCGGACGTCAACGGCGACGGGAAGGCCGACTACCTCGTGGTCGAGGACGACGGTTCCGTCTCCGCCTGGCTCAACACCGACGGCCGGGGCGGCTGGAACGGCGTCGGGCGGATCGCGGCCGGAGTGGCCACCGGGGACAAGGTCCGCTTCGCCGACTTCGACGGCGACGGCAAGGCCGACTACCTGGTGGTCGGCGACGACGGCTCGGTGAACGTCTGGCTGAACAAGGGCACCGACATGCCCGGCGGAGGCGGCTGGAGCGCTCTCGGAAAGGTCGCCGCGGGCGTCGCGCCGGGCGGCAAGGTCCGCTTCGCGGACGTCGACGGCGACAAGCGGGCCGACTACGTCGTGGTCGGCGACAACGGTTCGCTGGACGCGTGGCTCAACAACGGAGGCGACACCGGCGAGCGCGGCTGGACCGAACTCGGCCAGGTCGCCACCGGTGTCGGTCTGCCGAGCAAGTACGTGTGGCTGGGCGACATCGACGGGGACAAGAAGGTCGACTACCTCGCCAGCAAGGGCGGTGGGGTTCTCGACCAGTGCATGCTGTTCAACCGGGGCGGTGACGGGCGCGGCGGCTGGGAGGAGCCGGTCCCGAAGGAGTCCTCCTGCGACCGAGGCCCCGATGAACTCCCGGACTCCACCTCGTACTTCACGGACTTCGACGGCGACGGCAAGGCCGACCACCTGGAGGTGATGCCGGACGGCCGGGTCATGTGCTGGGCGGGTACCGGGAAGGGAGGCTTCCGCAGCGGCGGCACGGTGGCCGCAGGTGTCGCCCCGGCCGCGAAGGTACGACTCGCCGACTTCGACGGTGACGGGAAGGCCGACTACCTCGTCCTGGAGGACGACGGCTCGGTGAGCGTCTGGCTGAACAAGGGTGGTGACGGGTACGGAGGCTGGGAGGCCATCGGCCGGGTCGCCGCCGGCGTCGCCCCGAGTGGGAAGGTGCGCTTCGCCGATGTCAACGGCGACCGACGCGCCGACTACCTGGTCGTGGAGGACGATGGCTCGGTCAAGGCGTGGATCAACAACGGCGGTGACGGGCACGGTGGTTGGCGGGAACTCGGGCAGATCGCCGCGGGCGTCGCCCCCCGCGACAACGTGCGGTTCGCCGACTTCGACGGCGACGGCAGGGACGACTACCTCGTCCTGGCGGACGACGGCGCGATGAGGGTCTGGCTCAACCATGGCGGCGACGCCCCGGGCTGGATCGAAGCCGGCCGGATCGCCGCCGGTGTGGCTCCGGCCAACCGGGTCCGGATCTGACCCCTCCGCCACGACGACCACGACGACCATGACGGCCCCGGCACGGTACCGCCCGTGCCGGGGCCGTTGTCGTGCCGCCGCCCGCCGGGTGGCATCAGCGCTCCGGCGCCGGGCATGTATCAGGGGTTGTCCGGCATCGGGCCGTGACGATCCGGAACCGGCCCCGGACTCGGCCGGGGCGGTACGAAGGAGCGGCGGCCATGGGCGAACCGGACGGCAGGACGGCACTGGTGACGGGCGGGTCGCGCGGGATCGGGCGGGCGGTCGCGCTGCGGCTCGCCGCCGACGGGGCGCTGGTCGCGGTGCACTACGGCGGCAACGAGGAGGCCGCCGCGGAGACCGTGGAGCTGATCGCCAAGTCCGGCGGCCGGGCGTTCGCGGTGCGGGCCCGGTTCGGTACCAGTGGTGCGCTGGACGAACTGTTCGAGGGCCTCACGGCCGGGCTGGCGGAGCACGGCGAGGACGGCCTGGACGTCCTGGTGAACAACGCGGGCATCCACCTGGCCGGTTCGATCGGACAGATCACCGAGGAGGAGTTCGACCGGGTGATGGCGATCAACGTCCGCACGCCGGTCTTCGTGATCCAGCGGGCCCTGCCGCTGCTCCGGGACGGCGGGCGGATCGTGAACGTGGCCTCGGCCGCTGCCCGGATCGGCTCGCCCCTCCAGATCGGCTACAGCGTCAGCAAGACGGCGCTGGTGGCCCTCGCCGCGCCCCTCGCCAACGAGCTCGGCCGGCGCGGGATCACCGTGAACACCGTCAACCCCGGCGTGATCCTCACCGACATGACCTCCGCGTGGACGAGCGCCCCGGAGGCGATGGCCGGACTGGAGTCCATCACCGCCCTGGGCCGGATCGGCCTGCCGGAGGACGTCGCGGACGTCGTGGGCTTCCTCGCCGGCCCGCAGGGCCGCTGGGTGACCGGCCAGGCCATCGACGCCTCCGGCGGCACCTACCTCGGCCCGATCCCACCGGCGTGACCGGGACCGGGCCCCCTTCGGGGACGTAAGGGCTGTCCCGTCACCTGGGCGGGTGAGGGGCGGTCCGTTCGTAGACGGCCCCTCCGGGGATGAACCATCCTGCCTTCTTCCGGACGGCCGGGCTCGGGTCCTGCGCGGAGGCCGTGCGCAAGGCGGCGACGGCTCGGGCATCGGTGTGGGCGAACTTGCCGACGAGCTCGGCGGCCATCGCCCTGGCCCGCGGGTCGGGGTCGGAGGCCAGGTGCCGCAGCGCTGGTTCGAGGACCCGGTCCGCGCCCGGTGCGCACGTGTCCCCCTTGCACCGGTCGCACGCCAGGGCGTGGAACGCGGCGATCCTGACCCGGGCGTCGGGATCGTCGGCCATGGTGATGAGCTCGCCCATGGACTCGGTATCGACCAGGTGGTCCAGAAGCCGGCAGCAGCCTTCCCGTACGGCTGCGCTCTCGTGGGACAGGCCGGCGCGGATGGCACCGAGCGCGTCCTCCGTGCGCCGCAGCAGCTCCCGGTAGGCCGCTACGGCACGTTGCGGGTCGCCCAGGCACGAGACGAGGGCTTCGTTGTCGGTCCTGACGAATCCGAGCATGGGCTCAGTGTCGAACCACGCGAGGCGGCCGGGCAAAGGGATTTCGCATCGGCGGAGGGGCCGCCGGGCTCAGTGGAGGGGCTGCTGGAAGAGGACCTCCGGGTACGCCGCCGACGGGCGGTCGAGCAGCCGCTGGGGGATGCCCTTCAGTTGCAGGTCGAAGAAGGCGCCGACGTAGGACCGGGTGATCTTCACGGCGCGCAGTGGGGCGAGCGTGGCCTCGGGGTCGGGCAGGCCCGCGCGGGCGCCGATGAGTGGTGCGTCGGTGAAGCTGCCGTGGTCGGAGCCGGTCACGGACAGCCAGCGCTTCCAGCCGTCCGTGCGGGCCCAGGCCTCGTTCCAGGTGGTGTCCCAGCCCGAGGGGTTGTGGACGGACTGGGTGCCGAGAAGCAGGAAGGGCCGTCCGCCCAGGCCGCCGGTGGGGAACGGGTCGAAGAACTTGCCGTCCATGTTGACGCCGGCGCGGATCCGCTGGTCGGCGGCCATCGTGCTGGCCGCGGAGTTGCCGCCGATGGAGTGCCCGGCCATGCCGATCCGGTCCCGGTCGATCATGCGGGCGTGCGGCCAGGCGGGGCGGGGGCCGGTCAGCTGGTCGAGGACGAAGGAGATGTCCTTGGCCCGGCTCGGGGGGACGGCCGCGATCTTGTCGTCGTTCAGGTCCTGGCAGACGGCGCAGGTCAGGGTGCGCCCGTCCGGGAAGGTGGTGCCGGAGGTCTCGTAGGTGTGGTCGACGGCGGCGACGACGTACCCCCGGCTGGCCAGGTCCTCGGCGAGGCCGGTGAGGGTGCCGCGGGGGAGCGTGAACCCGGGGGAGAGGACGACGAGCGGGTACCTGCCCGGCGCCGGGCGCGCGTCGGTGCGGGCCCACGGGTGGAGGCCGGTGGCCGCCTCGGGCGGTATGGTGCCGCCCGGCACCTGGAAGTCCAGCAGCAGCCGGGCCTCCTCGGCGGTCAGGTACGGGGTCGCCGGACCGCCCGTCCCGGGACGGGCCGGGTAGTACATCGACACCATCAACTGCCGCGCCCCCGCGGCCGGCACCCACGGGTCCGGGCGGTCCCGGTCGACGAGGTGCAGCGTGCTGCGGCCGACGGCCTGCGACCCCGTCGGCCGGGGCAGGTCGAGCTCTGCGGCGGACACCTCCGCCGAGGCGGCGGCGGGAGCGGTGGCGGTGGCCGCGAGCGCCGAACTCGCCCCGGCGATCGGCAACGGCAGGACGAGGGCGAGCACGGCGGCCACGGCGGTGCGACGGAGTCTGGTCATGTGAGAAACGGTAGGTCGCGAACTCCGATCCGACCTCGCCGTGAAGACTGAGACACCGTCATCTCCGCGGCGTAGCAACGCATCACCTCCGCGGGTGACACGAGCCCGCGATTCCCGGCCGTACGGCGGGCAACCGGGCAGCGGGCGTACTGCGCATGCCGTACCACGGCAGCCGTTCAAGGTGTTGCGGGCGAAGGCGTTCGCCCGCGCCCGAGCGAGGGCGGTGGCACCGGTCGTACCGGTTGCCGGTGCTCAGCGGCGGTACGCGGCCGTCGCGATCTCGACGAAGGACCGGATCAACGGGTTGGCGTCGCCCTCGTTCCACGCCGCCACCACGCGGCTCGGCGCCATGTCGGTCAGCGGTACCACGGCCAACTCCGCGGGCAGGTCGTGTCCGAGCGGGGCCAAGCCGACGCTGCCGTTCCACAGGACGGCCTGCTGGCATTCCTGGACGGTGCGCACCACGGCGCCCTCGCGCGGCCTGCCGCCGTTCCAGTACGACTGCCAGACGGGGTCGGTGCCCTGGGGGAACTGGAACCAGCGGCGGTCGTCCAGCTCGGCGAGCCGGAGTCGGCCGCGGCCGGCCAGCGGATCGTCGGCGCGCAGGACCACGCCGACCGGGTCGCTGCGCAGTGTGCGCACCGTCAGGGCGGTCTCGTCGAACGGTGCCCGGGTGAGGGCGACGTCGACGAGTGCGGCGCGCAGCCCGCAGGTGGGGTCGGTCAGATCGGTGTCGCGGATGCGGATGTCGATGCCGGGGTGGCGTCGTCGGTAGGCGGCCGCCAGCCTGGTCACGCCGGGGTCGGTGAGGTTGCCGAGGATGCCGACGGTGATGGTCGCGGCGCCGGCTGCCGAGCTCACGCGGGCACGGACGCGGTCGGCGTGGTCGAGCAGGGCCCGTGCCTCGTCGAGCAGCACCGTGCCCACCGGGGTGAGCGAGACGCCGGCGGGCGAGCGGTCGAACAGCAGAGCCCCCACCTCGGCCTCCAGCTGCTGGATCGCCCGGCTGAGCGGCGGCTGGGTCATGTGCAGTCGGGTGGCGGCCCGGCCGAAGTGGAGTTCCTCGGCGACCGCCACGAAATACCGCAAGGTACGAAGCTCCACGCTGGAACGATACCCGCCGGGTATCGATACCGCAGGACGGGTCTTGGACACCCGTGAGGCCCCGGCGGTGCACTGGTGGACATGAGCGAAGAGACCACGCCCGAAGAGACCACGCCCGAAGAAGCCAGGACCGAAGAAGCCATGGCCGAAGGAACCAGGACCGAGGAAACACGGAGCAACGGACCGCAGGTCGGCCCCGCCCTCTCGGTGGTGGGCCCCGGCGGCGGCGAGACGATCGTCCTGGGCACCACGCGCATGCGCGTCCTGGAGGACGGCAGCCACACCGGGCACCGCCTCGCGATCGCCGAGTCCGTCCTCGCCCCGCACACCCAGGGGCCGCCGCAGCACCGCCACGCCCGGCACGACGAGGGCTTCTACATCCTCTCCGGCACCGTGCGGTTCACCGTCGGGGACGAGGACCACGACGCCACCGCGGGGACGCTCGTGATGGTCCCGCCCGGTACCCCGCACACCTTCGCCAACCCGACCGACCAACCCGCCACCATGCTCAGCACGTTCACCCCCGACCTGTACGTGCAGTACTTCCGGGACCTCCAGCAGGTGCTCGCCGACGGGCGGCCGCTGACGCCGCAGGCCAATGCCGACGCGATGAGCCGCTACGCGACCGAGCCCGCCACCGACCTCGCCTGAAGCAGTCGACCGGTCCCCGTAGACCGGTGACACGTGAACAGGAACACCGAACGGAAACCATGAACATCGCCTACTGGATCCTCGCGGCACCGCTCGCTCTCTTCTACGCCTACGCGGGCACGCTGAAGGCGACCCGCAGCCCCGGTCAGATCCGGCCGATGATGGCCTGGGCGGACCGCGTACCCCTGCCCGCCCTCAGGGCATTGGGGACGGTCGAAGTGCTCGGCGCGATCGGCCTGGTCCTGCCGCCGCTGACGGGCGTCGCGCCCCCGCTGGCATTGGCGGCGGCCGTCGGCCTCGTGCTGCTCCAGGCCGGTGCGGTCGCCGTCCACCTGACCGGCGGCGACCGCCGGATCGCACTCAACCTCGGGCTCGTCACCACCGCGGCCGTGACCGTCTGGCTGGCCGCCGGACTCTGGTAGGGCACTGCCCTCCACCAGTGCAACCGCTCAGATCGGCAGGTTCCAGCCCGGGCCGTCCTCCGTACCGATCCACACCCGTTGTCCGGCTGCCGAGACGGTGATCCCGAAGCCTTCCTGGTGCGGCTCGCCGGCCCGCTGCCAGAGCTGGACGGCCTCTTCGACGCGGTCCCACAGCCGCAGCGGGCCCCGTTGGGTGACGGTCCATCCCCCGTCGGGGCGGGGTGCGGTGCGGGCCTGGGAGCCGGTGGCGACGTCGGAGAGGATCTGGGTCGCGCCGTTGCCCATGCGTTCGGCGGAGGGGGCGGCGAGCTGGGCGACCCAGCTGCCGGTCCAGGTGTCGACGACGGCCGGGTCGATCAGGCTGGGCCGTTCGTCGCCGGGCAGCATGGCGAGGGTCGAGCGGGGCGGGCGGTCGTGCGGGCGGGCGATCATGAAGCTGGTGTAGCCGGGCAGGAACCGGCCGGTGGCTTCGCCGGGGCCGGTCACGGTGAGCTCGGCCAGGCCGGAGGCGTAGCTCCAGCCGGACAGGGTGACCAGGATGCGGCCGCCCGGCTTCACCTGGTGCAGCCAGGGCATCGGCAGGTAGCGGACCGAGCAGGTGGCGATCAGCCGGTCGTAGGCGCCGCCGCCGGGGTCTCCGCGCAGTCCGTCGCCGACGAGGAGGCGGGGCCGGTAGCCGGAGGCCCGGAGTGCGGCGGCGGCGCGTTCGGCGACCCGTGGGTCGTACTCGATGCTGGTGAGGTTCCCGTCCCCGAGCCGGTGGGCGCCGAGGGCGGTCGAGTAGCCGGTGCCGGTGCCGATTTCGAGGACGCGGTGTCCGGTGTCCGTGCCGAGTTGCTGCCACATCCCGAGGACGAGGGACGGCAGGGTGGAGGAGGACGACGGGGCGCCGACCACGGGTTGTCCGTCCGCCTCGTCCGCGCCGGTGTGGCCGTCGAGTTGGGTGATGAGCGTCCGATCGGTGTAGATCCCCTCCAGCCAGCCGGGGTCGCCCTGCCGGACCGGCCGGTAGGCGGTCGGGTCGCTGCCCTCGACCGGGAGGAAGTACGCCCCGGCGAAGGCTTCGCGGGGGACCGCTTCGGCCGCCTTGATCCATGCCGGGTCGGACAGCGCGCCGTTCTCGGCGAGGTCGGCCGTCAGGGCGGCGCGCAGCTCTTCGGACGTGCTCATGCGTCGGGGCCTCTCTGCAGCTCGTCAGCGAGTGCGTGTGCGATGCGGTCGGTGGTCTCGGGCGGTTGCCAGGCCCACTGGCCGTTGGGGTTGCATTCGAGGAACGACCAGGTGCCGTCCGGCGTGACGGCGAAGTCGAACGCGCCGAACACCAGCCGGAAGCGGCCGAGGTAGTCGGCCACGGACCGCGCGACCGGTTCGGGTACGGCGATCGGCGTGCAGGTCATCAGGTCCTGCCGGTGGCGCCAGTCGAGGTCCGGGCTGTCGATCCGCACGCCGAACAGCCGGTCGCCGACGGCGGTCACCCGGGCGTCGTACGCCTTGGGGACCCGGGCCTGGAACAGGTGCGGGCAGGCCCGGACCGCGTCCGTGATCTCCTGCGCCCGGACGTCCCGCACCCACACGGCCCGCGGTTCGCCGTCGACGGAGTACGGGGTGTTCCACACGGGCTTGTAGACCGCTCCGGCCCGCTGGAGGGCCACGAAGTCCCGTGCCTCCTGCGGGTCGTTGGTGATGAGGGTGTCCGGGACGGCGAATCCGGAGCGCTGCGCGGCGGCGAGTTGTGCGGGTTTGTGTTCGGCGGCGCGGTTCGCCCACGGGTGGTTGACGTAGTGCGCTCCGGGGAGGGAGGCGAGGATGCCGCCCGCGCCCCACACGGACTGCGAGGCCGCGAAGCGGCGTTCCTGGCCGTCGAGGTCGGCCGGCCCCTCGTAGGGCGAGGCCCGGCGCACCCACACGGCCCCCACATCGGTGAGGTCGAGCTCCCGGCTCGGGGTGCGCAGGGTGCCCCGCCGGCCGTCCGTACGGAACGAGGCGGTCAGCGAGGCGCCCGTGTGCAGGTCGGTGCCGGGGTCGAGACGGACCACGGGGGAGCGGCGGTGCGCGAGGACGCGCAGGACCACGTCCGCGGTGACGTCGTAGGGGTTGGTCAGCACCAGCACCGGCCGACGGTGTCTCGGCGTCAACTGCCGCTCTGGTCCTGGTCGTAGGACTCGGTGCTGTCGGCGTCGGTCGCACCGCCCGGCGCGGCCCCGTCGCCGGGACGGGTGCTGGTCGGGGTGAGTCCACTGGTGCTGGTGCCGTGGGAACCCAGTTCCACCGTGCGGCCGTCCTCGTCCACGACGACCGCGATCTGCGTCTCGGGGTCGATCACGGGCGTGAGCGCCGGGAGCGTGGCAGTGGTGGCCGCGTACGGCGTCATCCTGCCGATGCCCCACGGTACGGGCGTCTGCGTCATGCATCCTCCTCGTATCGATGGTGCCGGTTCACTGGCGACCACTTTGCTGGTGCACGAAGGTGCTTTCAAGCCCGTTCCGGTGGACGGAATATGCCAGGTTGCGGAGGCGATCTCCCGGGCCCCGCCCCGACGGCCACGGGGCGTGGGCCCGTCGGCGTCGCCGCCCCGGGGCCCGTCGGCGAGGGCTGCACCGGGGACCGGTCACGGCCGCCGTCGGGCGGGTGACCGTCAGGGCGGCGCCCCCGGCGGGCGGTGGCTGTGCGGTTCCGTCCGGGGCAACGGTTGGGGCGGCTTGGCGGGTTCACCGTTTCGAGTAGAGAATTCCGGAAAGAGAAGTTGCCTGGTCAAGGGCGTGCGGAGAAGCCGGAGTTGTGAAGTGCGCATGGCATTTCGACGACTTGCCGCCGACCCGGATCCCGCCAATGCAAGGAATTCGCTCAGTGCTTAGTTGATTCGTGCGAATCCCTTCCGTTCCTCGATCGAATCTGACAGCATCGTCCGCTATCCGGCGACCGATTGCCGGTGATCAGTGCGCCGCACGCGACCGCGATCGCGGCCGCCCCTGCTGCTGTCGGCCTTCCTCATCGGACGCCGCCGTCGAGACGTGGCCGCCCGCCCGCGCCACGTGGAGGAGATGTGACCACCCAGGCCGGCACCCGCGTGCCCACCCCCGACACCGCCCGGCGCCCCGCGCGCTGGGTCCGTACCAGGCTGCGGGCGAACCCGCTGGCCGCGCTGCTCATGGCGGCCCTCGCGTTCGTCACCGTCTTCCTGGCGGCGGCCTTCCCCCTCGTCATGGACCGGGGCGCGGACACGGCGCTCCAGTCCTTCGTCAGCGAGAAGGGCGTCAACCCGACCAGCCTGCGGACCACCTCCAAGACGCGGGAGGACGACAGCATCGCCGAACTCGACCGGGTGCAGCGCCAGCTCGTCGAGCAGGTCGACGGGCGGCTGACGCTGTCCCCGTCGGGTCAGGCCTACGGCGCCCGCGCCCTGGCCGACCGCTACATGACCAACCCGGGGTACGCCCACCTCTCGGACAAGGAGCCGTACCCGGCCCTCAGCCTGCTCTACCTGCACGACCTGGCCGCCCGGGCCACCCTCACCGAGGGCACCTGGCCGACCCCCGGCGCCGTCGGTGATCCGCTGCCGATCGTGGTCAGCAAGAAGGCCGCCGAGACCATCCGCATCAAGCTCGGTGACGTCATCGACAACGGCGACGAGGGCGCGGGCGTCCGGCGGACCACCGTGGTGGTCGGCCTCTACGAGGTCAACGACCCCCAGGACCCCTTCTGGGACGACCTCGGCTGCCCGGCCCGCGCCTGCCTGAACACCGACGCCGAGCACGAGCACTGGACGACCAGCGGGTTCGTCGACGGCGGCAGCCTGTCCGCGTTGGTCCACTGGGGTTCGAACGCCGAGAACTTCTGGCGGCTGCCCGTCGACCCCGCCTCGCTGCACGCCGACCAGCTCGACCGTACCCGCGGCGTCATCACCTCCTTCCTGACCGGGCACGACGCCACCGTTCTCCACGACGCGATCGGGCGCCCCGACCTGCACACCGTCTCCGGCCTGCGCGACGTCCTCACCAGGGCGGACGAGCGCTACCGGGCCTCGCTGCCGCTCAGCGTGATCGGACCGGTCGGCGTCGCGGGCGTCGCCACCGTGGTGCTGTTCCTGGCCGCCGCGCTCACCACCGACCGGCGCGCCGCCGAGATCCGGCTGCTCCGGGCCCGCGGCGGATCCGTCGCCGGGGTGCTGCGGCGGTTGATCGGCGAGGGGGCGGTCACCGTCCTGCCCGCCGCCGTGCTCGCCACGACGCTCGCCCTGGTGCTGCTGCCCACCCCCCGGTGGGACCGCGCGGTGCTGGCGGCCCTGGTCGCGACCCTGATCGCCCTGCTGGGCTTCCCGGTCCGCGCGGCCCTGCTCTGGGTGCGCCGGCGGCCGGTCAGCGGCCGACGCCGACTGGTCGGCGAACTCGCCGTCCTGGCGGTCACCGCCGCGGCCGTCGCGGAGGTCCGGCGCCGGGGCGTCGGCCACCCCGGGGCCGGAGTGGACCCGCTGCTGGTCGCCGCGCCGCTGCTGCTCGCCGTCACCGGCGGACTGCTGCTGGCCAGGATCGAGCCGGTGGTGGTCGGCCGGCTGGCCGCCCTCGTCGGCCGGGGCCGCGGCCTGATCGGCTTCCTCGGCCTCTCCCGGGCCGCCCGCGACGCCTCGGGTCGCCGCAGGCCCTCCGTGCTGCCGCTGCTCGCCCTGCTGATCGCCGTCACCACGACCGGCTTCGGCGCCACCGTGCTCGACACCGTCGACGACGTGCGGACCCGCGCCGCGCGCATCACCACGGGCGGGGACATCGGCGTCTCCCTCCCGGACTACGCCACCCTGACCGAGCCGTTCACCAAGGCCGCGGCCGCCCTGCCGGGCGTCCGGACCTCGACCGGGGTCTGGATGGAGACCAAGGCCCGCGTCTTCGGCGGCGACCAGGACTACACCGAGGCCAACCTGGTGGTGGTGACCGATCCGACGGCGTACGCCGAGATCGCCCGGGCCCTCGGGGTCGGCGAGTTCGACCCGGCGAAGCTGGCCGGGACGCCAGGCGGCCGTGACACCCCGGTGCCCGCCCTGGTCAGCCGCGACCTGGCCCAGCACCTGGCCGCAGGGCCGTCCCGGGTGCGCACCCTCAACGGCAACGACCTGCGCCTCACCGTCGCCGACACCGTCGGCGCCACCCCCGCGCTGCCGGACCCGGGCAAGCCGTTCGTCGTCGTCCCCGCCGGCCCCACCTGGGAACGACTGCCGGACGCCAAGCGGGTGAACCAGTGGTTCGCCGTCGGCGACATCGACCCCGACCAGGTCAGGACGGCCCTGCGGGACAACGGCGGAGCCAGGCCCGTCGGTCTGGCCAAGCTGATCGCGGACGGCTCCACGGCCACCGGCAAGGACACCCACGGCCTGCCCGCCGGGTACACGGTGCACAGCAGCCGGGAGACCGCCGCCGCGCTCGGCGCCGACCCGCTGCAGCACGCCGCCGAGCGGCTGTTCTGGTACGCGGCCGCCGCCGGAGCCGGATTCGCCCTGCTCGCCGTCCTGCTGACGCTCTTCCGGGCCGCCCTCGACCGCACGGCCGTGCTCGCCCGGCTGCGCACCATGGGCCTGCGGCCCCGGGACGGGCTGGCGCTGATCATGACCGAGGCGCTGCCGCAGACCCTGGCGGCAGCCGTCGGCGGCGGCCTGGTCGCGCTGGCGGCGGTCGCCCTGCTCGGCGGCGCCTTCGACATCTCGACGCTGGTCGGCGCCAAGGTCGGGGACGTCATCACTCCCGTGCTGCTGCCGGTGCTGCTGCCCACCGCGGGCCTGGCCCTGCTGGTCGGCCTCGGGGTGGTGCTGGAGACGCTGGTCGCCGGCCGGCGCCAGATCGCCACCGAGCTGCGGGCGGGGGAGCAGGCCTGACGGCGGGACCGGCGCCGGGTAGCCCCGTCGTCGGCCCGTCACCAGGATCGGTCGGCCCGTCAGCCGGGTCACTCGGCCCGTCACCCGGATCACTCGAAGAGGCGATTTCGGCGCGGTGACGCCACGGGGGCGCGGACCGGCGGCCGGGCCGGGCGGCGCCTTACCGGAGCGGCCCGAACGCCGGAGGACTTCCGTGGACCGGTCGGTGACGATTCACCCGATGGGCTGACAGGGCACCGGCCCGGGGTGGCTCCGACCGGTATACGTGACGTCATCCATCGTTCGGAGAACCACCTGCGAGGGGCCCATGACCGATACGGCCGACACGTCGTCAAGGACGGCCGCCGAGAGGCTGCCGGCCGCCTACGCGCCCCGGGTGGCCCTGATCCGGGGCGCGATGGAGGCCGGGAACACGGCCCTCGCGACCCGCCTGGCCGAGGAGCTCCACCGGTACGTCGCCCTGGAGCGCGGCACCCTGCACCCCGAGACGCTGCGGGCGCAGGAGGTGCGGGCGTACGTCGCGGCGGTCGGCGGCGACCCCCTGCGGGCGGCCGACCTGTTCGCCGTGGCCGCCACCGCGTGGGCCGGGCTGGGCGCGTCGGAGCAGTGGGCGGCGTCGCGCAACGCGGAGGTCTGCCGGCGCCGGGCGGAGTCGGCGGCGGCCGCCCCCTCGGCGGTCCCTCTGGTGGTCCCCGGTGCCCGGCGGCCGCCCGGCTGCCCGTCCCCGGTCCGGGCGTTCGGGCGCGGCACCGTCGTCGCGGTCGTCCTCGCGACGGCACTGCTCTCGGGAGCGGCGGACGCCGGCCCGCGGGCCTACCTCGGGATGGGCCCGCGACCGGTCCCCGACGACCAGCCGGCCGCCCCCGCCGTCGTGGGGGTCCTGGAGCGCTCCGCGCCCTCGGCCTCGCCGGTGCCGGTCCCCGTGCCGTCCCCGTCGGAACTCGCGACCGCGCAGCCCGTCCCCGCGCCGGACGCCGGGCCCGCCGGCGACCAGGAGGACCAGGCCGCCGACCAGGGCGACGGCGGGCCAGGGCGCACACCGGCGCCGAGCCCGGGGCGGCGACCGGGCTTCCCGGCCGCCGGCTCCCGACCGCGGCCCGCTCCCGAGGCCGGGCGGCCGTCCGGCGGCCAGGCCGCCGACGCGGACCCCTGCGCCGCCGCCGGCGCGTACGGCGGCCAGTTCCTCGGCTCCCTCGTCGAGCTGTGCCACCGCGCCGCCGGGGTGTCGGGCAAGCGGTCACCGGCCCCCTGACCCCGTCCTCCGGGAGGGAGACGAGCCGCGGAAGCCCGGCAGCGGGCAGAGCGGCTCGTCCACGGCAGCGCGGCCACGGCTCCGGCGAGGTCAGCGGTCGAGGGCCCACAGGTCGTCATCGCACAGGCCGGTCCGGCAGCACACGGGCAGCCAGTCGGCCGCGAGCTCCCGGACACGGTGCAGGCGAGCCCTGTCGGGCTCCACCACCGTGAGGATCTCGAAGGCGGTGCCCGCCCCGACGAGGGACCGATTCGCCATCACCTCCCCGTAGAGCAGCCAGAGACCTTGCGCGGCAACGTTTCTGCACAGCCCCGGAAGATCGAGTCCTCGTCGGGCGGACTCCGCGTCCGTGCCCTCGCCCGCCACCAGGCACTGAAGGAGCTGGAGGAAGCGCGCGCGGGCCGCCGGTGCGACGTCATCGGCCAGTGCCGCCAGCGCAACGGACGCCACCGCGGGAGCCGGCTCCCACAGGACGACCGGGGACCAGACATGCCATTCGAGGTCGACCTGGCCCGGCTCCGCCCCGGATCCCCCGCCCGCGAGCCGCAGCAGATCCCGGGCCAGGTGCTCCGCCGAACCGCCGCAGCCGCACAGCATGCCCTTCCAGTCCTGCCGGGCTGTCTCCGTCTCGACCAGTCGCATGGCTCCCACACCCTAGATGCGCTCGCGAGGCCCGACGACACGCGGGGCGCCTCGGCCCCGTGCCCTCCGGCAGCCGCCCCGTCCGTCCCCTCGGCGTCCCCTCGTCCGTCCCCTCCGCGTCCCATTCCGGCGTTCCAGGCCGGCCTCGGTCCCGCTGGTCAGAGCCCCCTTCGCCGTCCCACCCTCCCTGGTGCGGCGCCAGACGTGGCGGCTGGGACGGACCGTCGCGCAGGCTTCGGCCGTCCGACCGACGCAGCACCCGAGCCCATGCCGAAAGGGGCGCGACCACATGTCCGTCCGTACCTCCCGCACCCGTCTGGTCAGCGCCGCCGCGAGCGTCGTGGTCGCCGCCTTCTCGCTCACCGCGTGCAACGACAGCGGGGTCATCGATACGGCGACCGGCCCCTCGCTCAGGGCTGCGGCGCCCGCCGCTGCGGAGGGTTCCTCGACCTCCACGGCCCCGTCCGCCGACGCCGGTGGAACCACCGGTTCCGCCAGTCAGGAGCCGGTCGCCGCACCCCGGCCCACCGCCCCGAAGCCCGCCACCGGCACCCCGACGCCGAAGACCCCCGCCGCCCCCGCGGCCGCCGAGCCGGCCACCTGCGAAGGCTCCAACACCGCGACCACGGCCGCCCCGCTGAACCGCCCCGTGAACCACCTGCTGCTCACGGTCACCAACACCGGCTCCGGCACCTGCTACCTCTACGGCTACCCGGCCGTCCGCTTCGGTGAGGCCCAGTCCGTACCCCCCGTCATCACCGACTCGAAGCCGCAGGCCGTGGTCACCCTCCAGCCCGGCGAGTCCGGCTACGCCTCCGTGAACCTGTCCTCCACCGACGGCGCCGACGGCTCGAACGGCCACACCGTGAACTCCCTGACCGTCTACTTCCACGGCCCCTCCGGCAACGAGAGCGTCGGCACCGGGGCCCACCCGTCGCTGCCCGCGGAGGGCGCCTACGTGGACGACTCCCTCAAGGTCGGCTACTGGCAGCAGTCGCTGGACGACGCCGTCTCCTGGTGACCCGGGCACCCTCCGACAAGCCGACAGCACCCTACGAGAGCAGGCACACCAGCATGCGCAGCACGCCCCGCAGGATCGCCCGGCTCCTGGTCGCCTACGGCGGCGCGGCCTTCCAGGTCCTCGTCCTGGGCCGTCAGGACGGTCCGGGCGCGGCCCCGTCGCGGAAGCCGCCGTCACCCGGTGCCGATTCCTGACGCCCCGTCGCAACCCGCCGACCTCGGCAAGCGGGCCCGGATTCCGCGCGCCCGCAGAACGCTGCTTGGAGTCCCCATGGCCCTACGGATAGCCGTCACCGCCGAGCCGATACCTTCGCACGTGTCCGCACTCGACTTCGTCATCGGCCCGCGCGGTCCGGCGCACCGTCGCGGCGTTCCGGACCACCGTCTCCGAGCGGCCGGACCGTCCCGCCTCCTCCCGCCCGCTCGTCTACGTGAGCCTCGGCACCCTGACCACCGCGATGTCCGGTCTGCGCGGCGTCGTGAGGAGCGTGTACCGGGAGGTCATGGCCGCCCTCTCCGCGACCGGCTGCGAGGCGATCGTGTCCGCCGGACACCTCGCGCGGGACCTGCCGAGCGCGGACCCCCGCATCACGGTCGTCGAGCACGTCCCGCAGCCCGCGCTCCTGCGTCAGGTGGACCTGTTCGTGACGCACGGCGGGCGGGCCTCCCTGCTCGACGCGGTGCAGGCGACGACACCCGTCCTGGGCCTGGGCGTCGTCGCCGACCAGCCCGGCAACACCACCGCGTTCGCCGGGCACGGCCTCGGCCGCGCGCTGGAACTCACAGCGACGCGCGACGAGATCGCCGACACCGTCACGGCCCTCCTCGCCGCCTCCCGCTACGCCGCCGCCATGGCCGCCGCCGACGCCGAACTGTCACGGCTGCCACCGCTGGACCTCACGGAACTGCGGGCCTGTGTGTGACCCGTGGGCCTCAGCACGCCGCGCGCTGCGGGGACGACGCCTGGACCTCGTATCCCCGGATCGCGAGGAGGGAAGACGCCGGATCCGTTCGTCCTTGATGGGCGGTCACCGTCGGCTTCCATCCGAGCGGCTCGCCGACCCGGCTGCGCCCGCTCTCCCGCGTCATCCCGTGGGGGCTTCCCGGGGTGCGGCGCAGACGGTGCCCCGGTTGTCGACGACGGCGCAGGCGCGGGCGTCGGCGGGGCGGGCGGCGCGGACCATCTTGCTGTGGGCGTCGTGGCCGGACTGCTGGCGGTACTCCTCCTGCTCGGGCGGGGTGCCGAAGACCTGGACGCGGTCGCCGGGGGAGCCGCCGCTCATCTTGGCCCAGGCGGCGTGGCAGGAGGGGCTGTAGCGCAGTTCGATCAGGACGCCGAAGTCGCGGTCGGCCGCGGCGGTGGCGGCGTCGCGGTCGCAGACGGTGCCGACCGGGTCGACGTGCAGGCAGGACGCCCCGTCGCAGGAGGCGGCCGCCGTGGGTGCGGGCATCGCCTGCGGGGCGGGCGCGACGGTGGCGCCGGTGTCCGGGCCCGCCAGGGCGTAGAGGAGTGCGCCGGCGGCGGCCGCCGCCACGGCCGCGCCCCCGGCGGCCCACGCCGCCCGGCGCCGTCGCCTGCCGCCGGGCTCCTGACCGGAGGTCGGCTCGGCACTGGGCGCCGGTGCCTCCGGTGCGGTCGCCGCCGCAGGCTCCGGTACCGGCTCCGGTGGCGGCGCGTCGCCCGTGCCGCCGTCGATCGCCGCCCTGAGCCCGAGCGCGCGGACGAGCTCGCCGTCGGCGACCGCGTAGTACGCGGCCAGGGAGTGGAGCGCCGCTTCCGGTACCGGGTACCTGCCGTCGGGGTTCTCGTAGCGGGAGAGGGTCGTCTGGGCGATCGCGGTGCGCCGGGACACGGTCACCTGGGTGGGGTTCCCGGCCTCCTGACGCCACCTCCGCAGCGTCCGGGCCAGTTCGGCGCGGGCGGCGGCGGCCGTCGGCTGGCCCGGTTCATCGGCTGCCTGCGGCGGCCGGTTGCGCGTCATCGGCTCGGTTCCTCTTCCCTCGGCTGTGCGTAGGCCCAGGTCAGGGCCGTACGGAGGCGCTCCGCATATGCATGGGTAACCAGGCGTTCACACAGCGTAGGAGTCCGGCGGTCGGGCGTGCAATCGTGGTGGTCGGCCGGAGGACGCATCCCCGGCGGAAACCCCACCTCCTCCCGTGTCCCGGGCAGGCCGCGGCCTGCCCGGGGTGGTGGAGGGTGCATCCAAGGAGAGATCATGAACATGACACGCTCGCGTCTGCTCGCCGCCCTCGTGGGCCGCGCCGGAAGGACCGCCGCCGTCGCCCTGGTGGCCGCCGGTACGCTCGGCGGCCTCGGTACCGCCGCCGCGGCCACCACCGGCGCCCTCCCGGCCGGTGCGCACGCCGTCCGGACCGCCACCGACACCGACTCCGCGACCGACACCGCCACCGTGTCCGATGGCGCCACCGCCCGTTCCGCGCTGCGCGAGCGGATCGTCTCCATCGCCCGCGGCCAGATCACCCCGGCCGGCCAGGACCCCGAGAAGACCGGCACGTGCGACAAGTACTTCGCCTACGCCGACGGGACGGAGAAGCAGAGCAAGTGCGCCAAGACCGCCTGGTGCGCCGCGTTCGCCGACTGGACCTGGCACCAGGCCGGCGTGAAGCCCGCGCCGACCACCCTGTCCGGACGCGGCGTCGGCAAGTGGGGCCAGGAGCACCACCTCTTCCACAACCGGCAGCCCGCGCGCGGCGAGCGCCCCTACACCCCCGTCCCCGGCGACCTCGTCGTCTACGGTCCGCCCGCCTACGCCAAGGGTGGCCACGTCGGGGTCGTCGTCGCCGTCAACCACGACGGCACCATCGACACCGTCGAGGGCAACGTCGGGGACAAGGTGACGCACCGCCACGTCAAGCCCGCGGACGCCCGCGGCGGTGGGCAGAATTTCCACATCTCCGGCTACGTCAGCGTGCCCGGCGCCTGACCGGCCCGCCTCCACCAGCGCCGGCGCCCGGGCGGATCATCCGTCCGGGCCCCGGCCGTCGCCGCCCGCCCGTCGCTGCCCGGCCTCGACCGGTAGGTTCACCGTGGCGCGTTCGAGCACCTTCGACGCACTTCACGAGGGGGAGATCACCGGTGGACGTACTGGCGATCATGGAAGCACTGGCCGAACAGGGCATCACCGTGCTGCTCAAGGCCGACGCCGAACGGATGGCGGAGCAGCGCAAGCCGTGGACGTTCGTGGCCAGCGGCGCCCCGCTGCGTGACGACATCCTCGTGCGCACCGATGCCGCCTCGGTGGAGCAGTGCCTCGAAGCCTGCCTGCCCCGCCTGCGGGAACTGGGCATCTCGCTGCCGGAGTGACGAGAGAGCGGCCACAGAGACCGACGGCGGGTCCGCCGGTGCGGGCGGACGTGGACGAACAGGTGGCGCGGGTGTGTCGGAGGGGCTCTTCCGGGGCAGCCGCTCGGGTGTGGGGCTCCTCGCGCGGCCCCGGGCTCCCCGGGCCGGGGCGGGGCGGCGTGTGGGGCGGTGCGGTTCGTTCGAGGGGGAGGAGGAGCACATGGGCGGGACGATCGGCTCCGTGTGGGGCGGCGACCGGCTGGACCTCGACGCCTATCTGGCCCGGATCGGGTACCGGGGGGAGCGTGAGCCGACGCTGGAGGTGCTGCGCGCGCTGCACGCCGCCCACATCGCCGCGCTCACCTTCGAGAACCTGGAGGTCGTCCTGGGTCGGCCCGTCCGACTCGACCTGGAGTCCCTGCAGGCGAAGATGGTCCGGCGGCGACGCGGGGGCACCTGCTGCGAACAGACCCTGCTCTACGCCGCGGCTCTGGACGCGATCGGCTTCGCCTTCACCGCGACGGCGTCACGCGTACGCCTGGGAGAGGAGCGGATCCGCCCGGCCACGCACATGTCGCTGCGGGTGGAACTCGACGGCGAGGACTGGTTCACCGACGTCGGCTTCGGCGCCGAGGGCCTCCTGGAGCCGCTGCGGCTGCGCGACGGCGAGGTCGTCCGGCAGTCCGGCTGGACGTACGGGCTGCGCCGTGAGCAGGGCCCGACCCCGGGTGCCGCCGGACCGCTGGTGCTCCGGCGGCTGAGGCGCGACGGCTGGTTTGACCTCTACGCGATCGGGACGGAGCCGCGCTTCCCGGTCGACTTCACCGTGACCAGCCACTTCACCTCCACGCATCCCCGCTCGCCCTTCCGCGGCAAGCTGCTGGTGCAGAAGCCGGCGGCCGCTCAGCGGCTCGTCCTGCGTGACACGGAACTCACCCGGCTGCTACCGGACTTCACGGAGGAGCGCCGCCGGGTGTCGGCGGGGGAGCTGCCCGGGCTGTTGAGCGGGGAGTTCGGGCTCGCGTTGGACGCCGAGGACACCGCCGCGCTCGTCGCACGCCACGAGGCGGAGCCGGCGTCGTAGGGGGAGGAACCGGGGTCGACGGCCGGGCACCGTACCGGGGCGGTCCGGCCGGTGATCCCGGCCGGTGATCTACGCCGGGGTCTTCGCCGCCCTGGTGAGGAAGCCGTCGATGAGGGTGTCGACGGCGAGGCGGAACCGCTCCTCGGCGTCGCCGGCGACGAGTTGGGCGGCGTGGGCGGTGATGAGGGGGAACGCCTCGGGCGACTGGGCGGTGAAGTGCCGGTACAGCTCCTCGGCCTGCTCGTGGTGGCCGACGGGCCGTGCCTCGGCTTCGACGGCGGCGTGGTGCACCAGGGTGGAGAGGAAGTCGGCGGCCCACGCCGCGTCCTGGGGAGTGAGGCCCCCGGCGAGGAGGACGGCGAGCATGTTCTCCAGCGGGCGCAGGACCGCTTCGCTCCGGGGCGGCACGGTGGTGAGCGTCATGGCGATCCCGGGGTGGGCGGCCAGCGCGTCGCGCAGGCGTCCCAGAAGCGTGTGCAGCTGGTCGCGCCAGTGCGCCGGGTCGGCGGTCTCGAGTTCGACCGTCGCGAAGATGCGGTCCTGCATGGCGTGGATCAGGGCCTCGCGGTTGGCCACGTAGACGTACAGCGAGGCGGGCCCGGTGTCCAGGGCGGTGGCGACCCGTCGCATCGACACGGCCGGCAGCCCCTCCGAGCGCAGGACCTCCAGGGCCGCGTCGACGACGGCCTCCTCGCTGAGCGGCGGCTTGGCCGGGCGGTCGCGGGTCGAACGACGGCGGGTGGGGGGCATCGGGGATCGGCCTTCTGCGAGGGGAAGCGGGAGAAGCACTCTAGGCGACCGCCCGCTTTCGTCCGAACGAACGGCGCCGAACGAACAGCGTTCGTGACGTACGATGTTTGTGACGTACGCTGTTCGTGAAGCGTCGTCCACGCCTTCCGGGGAGGCCACCATGACCGACATGACCGCACTGATCACCGGCGCAGGCCGGGCCGCCGGGCTCGGCATCGCCGTGGCCCGGGCTCTTGCCGCGCAGGGCCACCACGTCATCGTCACGGCCCGCGACGGCGGCCAGGCCGAGGAGCAGGCAGCCGTCCTCCGCTCCGAGGGCCTCAGCGCGGAGGGCCTCCGCCTCGACCTCGCCGACACCGACGACCTCGCGCGCATCGCCGCCCACGTCGGGGACGGGCACGGCCGCCTCGACGTCCTCGTCAACAACGCCAGCTGCATGCCCGACTTCGACACGCCGTCCATGCTGGACGCCGACATCGACTACGTCCGCACGGCGCTCGACGTCAACGTGGTCGGGGTGTGGGCCCTCGTCCAGGCCCTGTCCCCGCTGCTCCGGGCGGCGCCCGCGGCCCGGGTGGTGAACGTTTCGAGCGGGGCGTACCAGCAGATCGCGGCCGGGGCCGACTACCCCCGGCAGGTGGGCGCCCCGGCGTACTCGTTCTCCAAGTACGCGCTCAACGCCCTCACCGCGAGCCTCGCGGCGACGTTCCGCGGCACCGACGTCCTCGTCAACGCCGTCGACCCGGGGCGGGTCGACACCCACCCCGAGCTCGGCGCCGACGAGGAGGACCGGCCCGCCGCGGAGAGCGCCGTGTGGGTCGCCTGGGCCGCGACCCTGCCCGCCGACGGGCCCACCGGCGGCGTCTTCTACGACGGCGAGCGCCTCGCCTGACAGCGGGGGGCGGCCTGCCGCCGTGTCCAACCCGGTGTCCCACCGCTGCCGTTCGGAACGGAGTCCACGATGAGGTCAGTACGGTTCAGCCGTTTCGGCGGCCCCGAGGTCCTGGAGGTCGTGGACCTTCCCGACCCGCACCCGGGCCCCGGCCGGATCCGCGTCGCGGTACGCGCCGCCGGCGTCAACGCCAGCGACTGGAAGAAGCGCGCGGGCCTGATGGACGAGGAACTGCCGCAGACGCTGGGACACGAGGCGGCCGGTGTCGTGGACGAGGTCGGCGAGGGCGTCACCGACGTGTCCGTCGGCGACCGCGTCGTCGGCCTGTCCGAACACGGGGGCGCCCAAGCCGAGTTGGCCGTGCTGTCGTACTGGGCGCCGCTGCCCGCGTCCGTCCGCTTCGCCGACGCCGCCGCCCTGCCCGCCGCCCTCGAGACCGCGGCGCGCGGACTCGACCGGCTGGGCGTGGGCGGCGGCACCGTGCTCCTCGTCAACGGCGCCTCGGGCAACGTCGGCAGCGCCGCGGTCCAGCTCGCCGTGGCCCGCGGTGCGCGGGTGATCGGCACCGCCGGCCCGGCCAGGCACGCGTACGTCCGGGCGCTGGGAGCCGAGCCGGTCGCCTACGGTCCGACCCTCGTGCCGGCGGTCCGCGCGCTGGCGCCCGGCGGCGTCGACCGGGCACTCGACGTCGCCGGCAGCGGAGCACTGCCCGACCTCGTCGACCTCACCGGCGGCCCCGAGCGCGTCGTCACCCTCTCCGACTTCGCCGGCGCCCGTGAGCACCGGGTGGCGTTCAGCCGCGGCGACGACGGCCGGGCCCTCTACGTCCTCGCCGACCTCGGCGAGCTCATCGCCACCGGACGCCTCGCGCTCCCTCAGGTGCACACCTTCCCGCTCGACCAGGTCGCACGGGCGCACCACTTCGGCGAGAGCGGCCACGCGACCGGCAAGATCGTCCTGGTCAACGCCTGACAGGGGCGCTCACCAGATCTCGGCAGACGACGACCTGATCCTGCGGGGCCCCGGCCCGCGCCCTCGGCGGTCCGAATCATCCGAACTGTCCGGGACGTCCGGTCCCGCCTCATGGGATACGACGCCGCAGGTGGGGGCGGTGATCAAGTCCGTCGGAGCCCTCGTCATAATTGCTCTACCTGCGATCCACGCGGCCTGACCCACCCGACCGGGCCCGTGCCCACCAGGTCAGACTCCTGTCCCTTCTCGGAGGACCGCACCGTGCGCCCCAACCGAACCAAGGGCCTGCTCGCCGCAGGCCTCGTCACCGTGCTCGGTGGCATTCCCACCGCCGCCACCACGGCTTCCGCCGCCACCACCGGCTCCGCCGACGACGCGCCCGGGGTGCTGCGGGTCGACGCCTGGGACCCGGCGTGCTCGGACTCCGGGACGGGGACGGCGGCGAAGCCGTTCTGCTCCGTCAACGCGGCCGCCGCGGCGGCGCTGCCGGGGCAGACCGTCGAGGTGGCCCGGGGCACGTTCGGCTCCGGCACCGCGGTCACGAAGTCGGGTGAGCCCGGCCGGCCCATCACCATCCGGGGCGCGGCCGGCGGCACCGCGGTGGGCGGCGACGTGCGGCTGTCCGGTGTGCACGACGTCGTGGTGGAGTCGATGCACGCCCGGGAGGTCCTGGTCACCGGTTCCAGCCGGGTCACGGTGGTCCGCACCGAGGCCTCCGGGATCAAGGCCGTCGACAGCCCCGGGACGACCCTCACCAACAACACGGTGGCCGACGGCTGCACGGCCGGCATCGAGCTGGCCGGCGACTCCTCCGGGTCGAACCTCTTCAACAACGTGGTGCGCAACCACTTCTCGCCCTCCGCGCCGTACTCCTGCCCGAACCCCGAGGGTGCGGAGATCGTGGTCTCCGCCGCTTCGGCGAAGGACACCCGGGCCGGCTCGAACACCGTCGCGCCGTACTGGACGAACTCCGGCAACGGCACGCCGTACGTCTGGGCCGGCACCCGGCACCAGACGCCCGAGTCGCTCGCCGCCGCGACCGACGGCCGGGCCGGCAAGCACGACTACGTGGTGCCGCGCTGGCAGTCCGGCAGCGCGCTGAACAGCGAGGTCGTCGACTCCGCCGACGAGACCGCGCCGGGCTTCGTGCCGGCCGCGCACCCGGCCGACGACCCGTCGCGGCCGAACCTCGGCACCGGCCTGGGCTACCACGACCGCGGCGCGACCGAGCGCCAGGAGCCCATAACCTCGGCCCAGTTGACGGCCGACCAGCAGCGGGCCCCGTACGGCACCGAGATCACGCTGACGGCGACCACGGGCCCGGAGAAGGCCCACTGGCCGACCTCCGTGATGACCTACCGCTACGACTTCGGCGACGGCACCCCGGCGGTCACCTCGAACTCCCCGGTGGTCAAGCACACTTACACCAAGCCGGGCACCTTCTCCGCGAACGTCACCGTGGACACCGGCGGCGGCCAGCCGTTCACCGGCGGGTACGGCGTACAGGTGCAGGTCACGGCCCCCGGGCCGCTGACCGCCGGCGCCACCGTCCAGCAGGTCGTCCCGGACCGGTTCGACACGGCCGACGCCCCGCCGCTGGGCGTGCGGGTCGACCCGTCCGGAACCGTCTCGCCGTGGCAGGTCTCCAAGGTCGTGGTGGACTACGGCGACGGGACCCCCGCCGTCACCCGGAACACCCTGGACGCGGTCGTCCACGGGTACGCCTCGCCGGGCGACTACACGGTCACGGTGACGGTCACCGACACCGTCGGCCGCACCAGCACCGCCGCGTACCCCTTCCGGGCCGCGTACGCCCCGACCGGGTTCCTGCGCACGGAGGCGTACCGGCTCGTCGACACCCGCCAGGACCCGAACCTGGACCTCCGGGGCGGCGCCGAGGTGCCCTTCACGGTCCCGACCGGCAGCGCGCCGGGGGCGAATGGCGTGCCGGGGAACGTCACCACGGTCGTCCTGAACGTGACCGTCACCGACGCCACCGAGGACACCCACCTCACCGTCTGGCCGACCGGTCAGGCCCGCCCGATCACCTCGAACGTCAACGTGGCGGCCGGCCGCACCTCGTCCAACCTGGTCACCGTGCCGATCGGCGACGCCAAGCGGATCAGCACCCTGCTCAACTCCGGCCGCGCCGAGGTGATCGTCGACGTCGTCGGCTTCTACCGCCCCAACGGCGGCGACCTGTTCACCCCGCTGGCGCCGAGCCGGCTGGTGGACACCCGGGAGAGCAGCAAGCTCGGGTCAGGCGAGACGCGTGCGGTGAAGGTCGCGGGCGTCGGCGGCGTCCCGGCGGACGCCACGTCCGTGGTGCTCAACCTGACCAGCACCGACACCGCCACCGACACCCACCTCAAGGTGTACGCGGGCGGCGGGACCAAGCCGGTCAGCTCCAACCTGAACCCGGAGCCCGGCAAGGACAAGGCCAACCAGGTCATCGTCCCGGTCGGCCCGGACGGCACCGTCAACGTGTACAACCACAACGGTTCCACCCACGTGATCCTCGACGTCTTCGGGTACTACTCCCCGAACGGCAAGGCCACGTACACGCCGACCGTGCCCGTCCGCCTGACCGACACCCGTACCGGCCCGTTCGCCAAGCCGGGCCCGGACAGCACCACCGTCGTCGGCGGCATCCCGGCCGGTGCCCGGGCGGCCGTCCTCAACGTGACGTCCACCAACACCACCGAGGACAGCTACCTCACCGTGCACGCCCACGGCGCCCCGCGCCCCGGCACCAGCAACCTCAACCTGCTGGCCGGCCAGACCGTGCCCAACCACGTCACCACGCCGGTCGGCGCGGACGGCAAGGTCGACATCTACAACCACGTCGGCAGCACCGACATCATCGCCGACCTGTTCGGCTACTTCACGGACGCCTGGCCGCAGTCCTGACGCCGTAGCCCTCTGAGCGCTGGTGGGTCCGCACCCGAGCCCGGGTGCGGACCCACCAGCGGTCCGCCGTCAGACGGGTGACGGTCAGGGCGAGCAGCGGCGACGAGCGTGGTGCCCTGCCCTGTGGACTGCCGGAAAAGGTGTTGCTCGCGCCCCCGGGCCCCGTGGCACCCTGACCCGGTGCTCAACACGCTCCACCCCACAGACCTGACCTGGGACGACGTCGACCCCGCCGACCACCCCTTCGACCCCGCCTCGGTGGCGGGGGTGATCCGCTCCCTCGGGCCGGCGCGGCGGGTGCCCTCCCGGCTTGACCCGGCCATCGATCTGACCAGGGTCAACTGGGCCTGGGAGGTGGCCAAACCCTGGTCCGACGCCATGACGCAGGTGCTGATGGAGCACTACGGCCGCTGGGCGGCCGGGTGGCGCTGGTCGCTCGGCGAGGGGGACGTCGACGGCGGGCCGGTCGGGAACTGGTGCTGCGGATCGCACTCGATCACCACCCCGGAGCAGACCCTCGACCGGGTCGTGGCGGCGCTGTGCGAGTGGCGTGACTGGCTGGAGCGGCTCGCGGAGTGGTTCGAGGCCTACCCCTTGGACCCGGAGACCCTGGACGCGGACCGGATCCTGTGGGAGCGCGCCGCCCGCAACCTGATCCTGCAGGTGGCCGACCGGACGGGCGCCGAGAGCGGCTGGTACGGGCACTGCCGGCAGGTCCTGGAGTGGTTCCTCGGCTACTGGGGCGTCGCCCCCGAGCCGGCCGAGCGACTGGTTCGACAGGCGGTCGGCGGCCGGTTCAAGAGCTGGACCGCACCCGACACCGTCCTGGCCGATGAGGTCGCGGAGCGACTCGTCGGCCCACTGCGTTCGCAGGACATTTACTGGTCGCCGGACCCGGGCGAGCTCCCGGACCACCTGGAACGCTGGCTCGCCGTGCGCGAGAGCGTGCCGTGGTCGGACGGCGCCGACGGCGAGGACGGCACGGACAGCGGGCCGGTGACTCCCGCCCGCGACGGAGCGGCGGAGGACTTCCGCTTCTTCGACGCCGCCGTGGACCCCGCCCGCGCCGCCGGCCTGCTCACCGCACTGGAGCTGGTGCGGGCCGACGCGGCGCGTGGTGCCGTGCTCGACTTCGAGCTGCTGCGCGGCTGGCAGCAGCACGTGCTGGGCACCCCCGAGCCGCCGCCGCTGCGCACCCGCCCCGCCTTCGCCAAAGGCGGCGAGGAGCGCTACGGGATCGGCCCGGACACCCGCGCCCGCCTCGACGCCTGCCTGGCGCAGGCCGCCGACGGCCGGATCCCGCTGGCCGCGAGGGCGGCCCGGGTCTACCTGGATGTCTGCTTCTTCCACACGTTCGACGACGGCAACGCCCGCGCCGCCCTGCTCACCCTGCTGTTCGTGCTGGCCCGCGCAGGCGTCACCCTCGACTCGGTGCTGCTCATCCGCCGGTTCGGCTACCGGGCTGACGACCCGCACGACGCGCTGAGCCTGTGCCGCTCCGTCGAGATCCACCTCAGGCAGAGCCGCGCCGCCGCTCAGTGACCGGCGGCCGTTGACACGGGGCCCAGTGGGGGCTGCTACAGGTCCGCGAGCCAGCGGTGCCCCGGGTGTACGCGGGCGAGCAGGCCGGTCAGGGTCTCGCACTGAGCCGGGGTCAGGTGCGGGACGGTCGCGTCGAAGTCCGACTGGTCCTTGTCCCGGACGTGCTTGGCCTTGAACAGCAGGACCAGTTCGGGGGCCAGATACGGGATGCCGTCCCGGGTGTGGTGGATGATCTCGCGGTAGGGGAGCCGGATCGTCTCGTCGCGTCGGCAGATCCAGGTGTCGCCGTCGTGCGGTTCGCGGAACACGTCGAGCAGGTAGTCGCCGGTGGCCGGATCGCGGAGCCAGGTCTGGTGGACGGCGGCCAGTACCTCCGGCGCGGCGTCCGCCCAGATCCGGCCGCTGCCCGCCGCGTCGAAGGCGTACCCGGGGAAGCGGTCGCGGACCTCGGGGAAGCCCGCGGCCGGAATCCCGATCTCGATGTCGCCGTGAGCGCGCGTCCGCCTGCCGCGGAACAGGTCCAGCGCCCACCCCGCGGCCACGTACCAGGGCGTGCCGATCCCGGCCAACCGCTGCGCGACCTCACCCGGAGTCCAGCAGGACGACCACCTGGTGGGGAGGGCTTCGATGTCGTCGGGGGACAGTTCGACGCCGCCGTCGGGTAGTTGCTCGTTCATCGCTGGAACCTATCAGCGGAGGGCCCGCCGTGGCCGTGGGCGGCATACGTCTCGCGACCGCTCCGCTCTGCCACGGCCCCGCACGGCCCGTCAGCTCACGGGCCGCCGCGCCCAGAACAGGACGTGGCCGCTGTCGCCCTCGGGGACGAACTCCTCGTGCGCCACCTCCAGGCCGGCGTGCAGCAGCCAGGACCGGTTGGTCGCCGCGTCCGCGTGACTCCACCACATCGCGGCCCCGCCGCCGAGTCAGTTCTCGTCGGTGCCGGTCCAGGCCTGGTGCCCGGTGGTGACGAGGAGCCAGCCTCCCGGCCGTAGCCACGAGGCGATCCGCCCCAGCAGGGCCGGCTGCTCCCCGACCGGAATGTGGATCAGCGCGTACAGGCAGACGACAGCGTCGAAGGTCCCCGGCGGGAACGCCAGGGTCGTGGCGTCCGCCCGGATGAACTCGGCCTCCGGCACCAGCTCCCGTGCCCGCCGGATCTGGACGTCGCTGATGTCGACGCCCGTGACACGGTGCCCTGTTGCGGCGAGGGAGCGGGCCACGGGGACTCCGGTCCCGCACCCCACGTCCAGGACCGTGCCCGCTTCCGGGAGCCGCCCGAGCAACTCCTCGATCCACGATCCGTACTTCGTCTCGCTGTTGAACGCGCGTTCGTAATGCGCGGACAGCAGGTCGTATCCACGCCGGACCAGGTCCTTCGGGTCTTCGTCATCCACAATGGCGCACCGTAGCCGTCCCTGACCGGCGGAGCGACAGCATTTCGGCTGCCGCCGGCCTCGACAGGTGCCCTCCTCCCGGCAGCGTTCTGGAGGCTGACTGTGCGTGCCGGTGGTGTTACGCTCCCAGTAAGAGAGAGTCGACTCTCACTTGTTGGCCGGAAGGGCACTCGTCCGCCCTGGTCTGGACGGGCAAGGAGAGCACGGCTCCGTCAAGCGTTCACTGCTCTTGTGGCCCTTCGGCCGGCGAGGAGAGACCATGACCGCCCCCGCACCGCAGTTACCCTTCGAGCGCCCCAACGCCCTGGACCTGGCGCCGCTGCTCGCGCGCCTGCGCGAGGAAGGCCCGATCGCCAGGGTGACGACACCCGCCGGCGACCCGGCCTGGCTGGTGACCCGCTACGAGGAAGCCCGGGAGATCCTGAGCGACACCCGGTTCTCCCGGCTGCGCCCCGACACCGACGGCGCCCCGAGGATCTCGTCCTCGGCGCTGCACACGCGCCCCGCCCCCTCGCCCGAGGAGGAGGACCGGGAGCACACGCGGATGCGCCGGATGCTGGCGCCCGCGTTCAGCGCGCCGCGGATGCGCCGGCTGGGCGAGCGGATCGGGGAACTCGCCGCGTCCTGCCTGGACGCGATGGACGAGGAGCGTTCGGGAGATCCGCGACGCGCCGTCAACCTGCACGACCACCTGTCGTTCCCGCTGCCGGTGATGGTGATCTGCGAGCTGCTGGGCGTGCCGGTCGAGGACCGTGGCCTGCTGCGCGGCTGGTCCGAGCGGATCGCCGCGCTGTACGGCGGGGCCGACGGGGCCGCCGCCATGGCCGAGTTCGAGGCGTACGTGTCCGCCATCGCCGAGGAGAAGCGCAAGCGGCCGGGCCAGGACGTGATCAGCGACATCCTGGCCGTACAGGCGCAGGACCCCTCGTTCACCGAGGAGGAGATGGCCCGCCTGGCGGTGGGGCTGCTGTTCGCGGGCCACGAGACGACCTCGGCCCGGATCGACCTGGGGGTCCTGTTCCTGCTGAGCGACACCGGCCGGCGGGACCGCTTCGCCGCCGACCCCGAGGGGTCGGCCCGCGCCACCGTGGAGGAGGTCCTGCGGATGGCCGCGCCCGGCGCCCTGGGCCTGACCCGCTACGCCCGCGAGGACGTCACCCTCGCGGGGACGGCGATCGCGACGGGCGAGGCGGTGCTGGTGGCGATCAACGCCGCGAACCGGGACGGGCGGGCGTTCGAGGAACCGGACGCCTTCGACCCGTCGCGTTCCCCCAACGCGCACCTCGCCTTCGGGCACGGCGGCCACTACTGCATCGGCAACGCGCTGGCCCGCACCGAGATGCAGATCGCGCTGACCGCGCTGTTCCGGCGCTTCCCCGGCCTGCGGCTGGCGGTGGACGCGCACAGCCTGCGCGACCACTCCGAACGGCTGGCGGGCGGCCTCGGCGAGGTCCCGGTCCTGTGGTGAACGGGGAGCGGCAGCGCGAGCGGCCCGCCGCGCGGGTGGTGGCGGACACCTCGCGGTGCGTGTCGTCGGGGCAGTGCGCGGTGACCGCGCCGTCGGTGTTCGACCAGGACGAGGCCGGGCAGGTCGTCGTGCTCGCCGCCGAGCCCGTCGGACGGGCGGCGGAAGAGGCCCGGGAGGCGGCCGCCAGGTGCCCGGCCTCGGCGCTCCGGCTGGATCCGGCGCGCTGACGGCCGGTGGTGTCGGCGGCCCGGCGGGGCCGCCGACACCAGGCAGGGCGTCAGGGCGTCAGGGCGTGCGGGAGTGCAGTGCGGGGGCGGGGCAGGGCAGCGGGCGGGCCCCGGCGGGGGAGAGGCCGTCGAGGACCAGGGCCAGGTACCGGCGCCAGCCGTCCTCGCGGGGGTCCATCGTCCACAGCACCGAGACCAGCATGACGACGATGCGGTGCAGGTCGTCGGGCACGAGGTCGGCGCGGATCACGCCCGCGCTCTGACCGCGCGCCAGGAGGGCGTCGAGAGCGGCGAAGAACTCCTCGCCGGTCGCCGGGGTCAGGACGCCGGCGGCGCGGGCGGCGGCCAGGACGTTGTAGTCGCCGGCCACCGACTCCAGGGCCGCCGCCAGCACGCGGGCCAGCCCGGACGCGGGGTCGGGGTCGTCGGCGGCGGCCTGGATGACGGGCCGGACGCGCTCGCCGAAGCCCTGGTCCAGCACGGCCCGCAGGAGCGCGGCCTTGTCGGGGAAGCGGCGGAACAGCGTGGCGGCCCCGACGCCGGCCCGGCGCGCCACGTCGTCGAGGTGGGCGTCGGGGCCCTGTTCGGTGAAGACCTCCCGGGCGGCCCGGATGATCTTTTCCGCGTTGCGGGCGGCGTCGGCGCGCAGCAGCCGGGGGGCGTCGGGGATCATCCCGGCAGCCTATCCAAGAGCGGGTGGACCGCCGCCGGCCGTCCGGGGCGCGTGCCCTGGCCGGGTGTCAGACCGTCCAGGCTCAGCGGCCGGGGTCAGCGTCCGGGGGCCTCGGCGATCCGGGCGACGTGGGCCAGGACGGCACCGGCGCCGTCCTCGCCCGCCATGAGCCCGGCGACGGCGGCCGCACGGCGGCGGACCGGCTCGGCCAGAGCGGCCGTGATCGCGGCGGCGAGGCGCTCGGCGGTGAGGTCGGCGAACGGTACGGGCTGCGGGGCCACTCCCAGCCGGTGCAGCCGTGCCGCCCAGAACGGCTGGTCGGCCATCACGGGCACCGGTACGGCGGGGACCCCGGCGCGCAGCGCGGCGCCCGTGGTGCCCGCCCCGGCGTGGTGGACGACGGCGGCCGTGCGGGGGAACAGCCAGTCGTGGGGCACGTCGCCGACGCAGAACACGCCGTCACCCGCCGCCTCCAGCCCGGCCCAGCCCGCCTGGACCACCGCGCGCACCCCCGCCTGCCGTACCGCGGCCGTCACCAGTTCGCCGAGCCGCTCGCCCTCCCCGGGGGCCATGCTGCCGAAGCCGATGAACACCGGGGCCGGACCGGCCTGGAGGAAGTCGACCAGGTCGCCCGGAGGCTGCCAGCCCAGCGGCCGGGCGGGCCACCAGAAGCCCGC
This sequence comes from Kitasatospora sp. NPDC001119, assembly GCF_053598475.1. Taxonomy (NCBI): domain Bacteria; kingdom Bacillati; phylum Actinomycetota; class Actinomycetes; order Kitasatosporales; family Streptomycetaceae; genus Kitasatospora; species Kitasatospora sp. NPDC001119. Next base: position 32,143 of record NZ_JBSFKI010000004.1, on the reverse strand, counting down.
CACGTCGACCGGGGCCGGCCAGTCCGCCGGGCGCGGCAGCAGCACGGGGCTGTAACCGTGGACGACCGGACGGGTGTGCCCGAGCGGTTCCGGCGACGTCGTGCCGGGAAGGCCGAGGCGCTCGCGCATCCGGTCCACGGCGCTCGAGAACATGCGGTCCGCGCCCCGGAGCCGCTCCTGGCCGGCGGCGAGGTTGCCCTCCGGTCCCAGGTCCGCGCCGCCGGCGGGGCCGGGCAGCGGGAACTCCGTGGTGGCGAAGGCGGGCGTGAGGTACGTGCCGAGGACGGGCACACCGTACGCGTCCCCCGCCGTCAGGCTGAGCGGCGACGGGGCGAAGGCGGTGAGCAGCAGGTCGGCCCCGCCCGCGACGGCGTCCGCCACGCCGTCGGCGAGCCCGTCCACGAACGCGGTCATCAGCGCGCGGATCTCCTCCGGGGAGGTCGCGCGGGCCCTGGCCCGGATGAGCTCCTCCGGATCCCCCGGCAGCGGCCGGTGCTCCAGGCCGCAGGACTCGAGCAGCGCCGCGAAGGTCGGATGGGCGACCACGGCCACCCGGTGCCCGGCGTCCACCAGACGCCGGCCCAGGCCCGTGAACGGCGCGACGTCCCCGCGGGAGCCGGTGGTGACGATCAGAATACGCATGGGGCAATTCTCCACGCCGGGGCCGGTGTTGATCCAGGCTTGGCCCCGGAGGGGGAGCCTCCGTCCACGTGGGGCCGGTTCGTCCGAGCCCGGCCCAAGAGGGCGTATCAGGAGAGAGCCATGCCCACCGCACCGATCACCCCCGGCGACTTCCCCACCAGCCCGCTCGCGCTGCGCTTCGCCGACCCGGCCCGGCAGGCCAAGGCCCGCGCCTTCGCCTCCGAGCAGGCGGCCGCCGCCACCGAAGCGGCCGACCTGCTGGCCCAGTTGTGGGACACCGCCCCGGGTCGGCCGGCCCGGGCGGCCGCGCTGGCCGCCGTCCACGAGCGGCTGGTCGACTGGCGCTACCGTCTCGCCGTCGCGATGGGCCCGCCTCCCGGTCCTGCCGGCGCCTTCTTCAACCCGGAGCGCTTCCGTACCCCGATCCGGGAGGGCGACACCAACTTCGACCGGCTCGGCGAGGTCGGCCGTCTGCGCGAGGGCGCGGAGTGGGACCAGGCCACGCGCGCCTACACCGGGGGCCTGGCGACCCCGGCCTCGGAAGCGATGCTTCGCTACGGCCGTCTCGCCGAGCGGCGCTTCGCCGCCGAGGGCGTCGAGGGCGACATCCTCCAGAACTGGGTGCTCCTGCCGGACGGGCGGAGGGTCGCCGGCAACCGCCTCCTGCGGGGTGAGGCCGCGCACCGCGCCGACGCCGAACTCGTCGCCCGCTACGCGGCCCGGGGCTTGGATGCCTCCCGGATCGAGACCGGCGGCAGGCCGGTCTACTCGGCCACTCCCACACCGCGGGACAGCGCCGTCCTGCACTCCGCCGCCCTCGACCTCCTCGCCCGCCCCCACCTCACCGTCGCTGACTACCTGTCGGCCCGCTACCTGCTCTTCCAGGACCCACAGAACAAGAAGGGGAGCGACGCCGTGACCAGGACGTTCATCGTCACGGTCGGCGCCGTCGCCCTTCCCGGTGCCGCGCCCGTCCTGCCCGAGGACGTCGACCTGCGCTGCTACGTGCTCGGCCAGAGCCCCTGCCATCCGTAGCCGGGCAGAGCCCTCTCCGGCCCTTGGCCCGCGTCACGGCCGCCAGCGCCCGCCGGAGAGCTCGGCGAGCGCCTCGGTGAGGTCGGGAGGCAGGGTCCGGACGACGTTCATCGGCTGCACCAGGTACCACCCGTCCCGCCCCCGCCAGCGGGCCGGGGGCAGGGGCGCTCCCGTCCGCGGCCGAACGTGGATGCCGTGGACGGGGGTGTCACGGCCGCGGAGGTGCACCCGGCGGACGGCGACCTCGTCCACGTCGCGCCACTCGTAGCGGCAGCGGTGCCGGCCCGTCCGGGCGGCGATGAAGGTGTCGGTGATGTGCAGTTCGATGTGCCGTCGGCGCAGGAGGCTGATCAGCATCACCAGCAGGCCGAGGGCGGGCACGCCGACGATCGGCTTCCAGGAGTCGAGTCGGTCCCAGGTGCCGCTCACCGTGATCCGGACCAGGTGCAGGCCCAGCAGGGCGCCGAGCGGGCCCCAGTGCGCGAGCATGACGGCGCGGACGCGGCCGGTGAGCAGGTACGAGCTCGGGTCGCGCCGTACGGTGAGGCCGCGCCAGGTGGAGGCCGGGGGCCGGGTCAGGTCGGCGAGGGGACCCGTCGCGACCGTCGTCGCTCCGTCCGGCGTCGCCCGGGGCGCGGGGACCCCTGCGGCCCGCTGACCTCCCGAACCTCCCGAGCGGGGCCCGGCCTTGGCGGTCAGGTGCTGCTGGAGCCGCAGGTTGCGGAAGCGGTACGTCCCGGCGGTGCGCTGGAGCAGGCCGGCCCGGTGGGCGTCCCGCAGGAAGGTCATCAGCGGCCAGGGCAGCCGGCCGACGAGGGCCAGCGAGCACCGGGCCAGCAGCCACCGGCTCCACGGGCTGAGCAGCAGGAACGTCGCGCCCGCCCCGCACCAGGTCGCCAGCGGGTAGGACCAGTCCACCTGGTGGTACCGGTAGAGGTGGGTCCGCGACCAGTCCATCAGCCCGATCCCGGCGGCGAGCAGCGGTGCGAGGACCAGCAGCGTCACCAGGACCGAGGTCCGCTCCGAGCGCAGCAGCGCGTCGGGGGTCGCGGCGTCCACGGTGTCCGAGGGGGCCGCCAACGCGACCATCAGATAGGCGGACAACAGCACCGCCGCCACCAGTGCGAGACCCTCCGCCGCCGGTGCCAGGAGCTGGAGCACGACCAGGGTGAGGATCACCGGCGGTCCGCCGATCACCACCGTGAGCCGCCAGGCCCGGCCCAGCCTCCCGTTGCGGCCGGCCGAGCGCAGGGCCCCGGCGAAGCGCAGCGGGTTGACCCGCCGTCGGGGCGTCGAGGTCTCGTCCCCGAACCAGCCCTGTCCGGCCGTGCGGACCAAGCCCGCGAGGGCGACACCGAGGCCCACGGCGGTGCCGAAGCCGAAGGGGTGGCCGGAGCCCCCGACGGCCCCGAGCCCCAGGTCGATCAGCACCGACAGGGCGATCCCCACCACGATCAGCGCGGGCGCCGCCAACGCCCGCGGCAGTGGTGCGCCGAACAGCCGCCACCAGGCCAGCTCGGCGGTCTCCTGGCGGTTCATCAGCCGGGCCAGGAAGGACAGCCAGGCCCGGGCCCGGTCCGGTTCCCACCGCCGGGGCGGGTGCAGGCGGTCGGGCGCCGGCGGCAGCGGCGGGAACGAGGCGGGCACGATCCGGTCGAGCAGGTGCTGCTCCACCTGCCAGGCGGTCGCGAAGCGCCCGCGGTCCAGCAGCTCGCCCGGGTCCGCCGGGGCCCGCTCGTACCCGCGCCGCAGCAGCCAGACCATCAGCGGCGTCGACAGCGCCCGGCTCACCGGGCTGCCGGGCGCCGTGCGGAGTTCGGCGAGCAGCGGCGCCCACTGCGCGGCGCGCGAGGGCTGCCGGGCCCGGTGCAGGTAGGAGGCGACGTCGCCGGGGGCCAGCGGCAGCGCCTCGATCGCCGAGTCCACCCGGAGCACGTCCCGCTGGGTGGCCACCAGTTCGCGGTAGGGCTCGGTCCGGCAGATCAGCACCACCCCGCCCTCCTGGCCCAGTTGGCGCCCGAGGGCGCCGAGCACGGCGGTCCTCCGGTGCTCGGGCAGCTCGTCGAGGCTGTCCAGGACGGGCAGCAGGCGGCGCTCGCTCACCAGTCGGCGGGCGGGGTGGAGCCCGTCCACCCGGGGCAGACCGGGGTGCTCCTCGGTGATCCGGCCGGCCAGCCAGTCGTGGAAGTTGACCCGCTCGGCGTCCCAGGACTCCAGCGAGAGCATGACGGGCACCGGGACGTCCTCGCCGCGGGTGAGCCGGCGGGCGAGCAGCTCCAGGGTGAGCAGCACGGCGAGGGTCGTCTTGCCCGCGCCGGCCCCGCCGAGGATCAGCAGGCGGCGGTGGTCGAGTCCCAGCAGAGCCTCCGCCATCGTGCCGACCCGGTCGCCGCGCCCGCCGAGTTCGGCCCCCGGCGCGAGCGCGGTGCGGCTGTGCACCCAGCGGACGGCCAACGGTTCGGGGTCGGCCATGTCCCAGGCGTCGGCCTCGGCCCGCCACTGGTACAGCAGGCTGCGGGCGAGCCGCTCCTCGGCGAGGCCGAGCGGTGTCTCCGCCGCCACGGCCCGGGGCGGCACGGTGAGGTGCAGCTCCCCGTTGAGCACACCGATCTGCACCAGGTAGTGGACCGTACTGTCGGTGACGACGTTCCGGATGTTCGTGGGCCCGTGGCCGTCTTCGAATTCCACCACTCCCCGGCTCCGCCCCTGTGTCGACCGCTGCCGCGCGAACTTCCTTTCTACCAGGGCCCGTCCGACCTGTTCGACGGACCGTCGGTTCTCTGGCGGTTCCGGTCCGGGCCGGGCGGACGGGCCCGGCCCGAACCGGTACTCGGCCGGAAGAGCACCAGGCCGACTGGTCTCACCCAGCCCGTGCGCCCGGCACCTCGGCCCACGGGGCTGTCACAGCCCCCTGCGATGATCGCCGGCAGTGTCGACAGAACCGGAGCAGAGCATGGCCGAGCAGGTGGAGCAGGGCGTCGCGCGGGTGGCCGAGAGCATCGCGGCGAACGCACCCGAGGGATGGACGGAGGCGGTGCTGGCCAGCCGCCAAGGCCTGTTCGGCCTGGGCGTCTCCGGTCGGTACACGATCGCCGGTGAGAAGCCGCGGCCGGTCCACGGGGCCGCGATCTTCCAGGGCCTGGACGACGTGACGGCGGCGGTGGGAGCGGCCCGCGGTTGGGAGCGCACGAATCTGGAGATACGGTGCCGGCCGTCCGGCGAGTTCGCCCAGACCGCGTCCCGGCAGGTCGTCTCCCGCCTGCACGATGCCCGTCCCGGGTTCCTGGCCGTCCTGGACCACGACTGTCGGCTGTCCCAGCCGGGTTTCGCCCAGGAGGAGAGCGGCGCCGCCCCGGCGGGCGATCCGGACCTCGCGGTCACCCGGCTGCGGGCCTACCTGGAGCGGCGTGCCGACATCCTGGGACACGCCGAGAGGCTGCCACCGCCGGTGACCACCACGGCACTCGACGACGCCGAGCGCCGGCTCGGCCGGCCGCTGCCCGCCGACCTGCGAGCGCTCTACCTGATCGCCGACGGCAGCGGGGACGAGGCGATCGGCCTCTTCGGCAGCCTCGCCTGGATGCCCCTGGCACGCCTGGTCGCCGTCAACGCGAACCTGTGGGAGCCGGTGTGGTCCGGCTGGGAGACCTCCTGGGACTCGGTCGTGCTCGACGCCGAGCCGCTCGACACCGTCCGGCGCTGCCACGAGCACCCGGGCTGGCTGCCGTTCGCGACCGCCGACGACGGCAACTACCTGGCGGTCGACATGTCCCCGGCCCGGGCCGGACGTCCCGGCCAGGTGATCCAGATCGGCCGCGACTACTACGACGGGCCGCTCTACGTCTGTGACTCCGTCACCTCACTCCTCGCCCGCTATGTGGACCTGCTGGAGCGGGACGCCTACGAGGTGGAGGAGGGCGAGGTCGACCACATCTACTTCGTGGAAGGCCCGGGTGAACCCGGCCCCGACTCCGAGCTGTTGGCGGACGGACTTCCTCATGACATCCCGCCCGGCGTTCAGACCGTCCTGATCCACTCCGACGCGCCCGCCGGGCCCGTGGACCTCACCCCGCTCACCGCCGCTCCCCACTTGCGGCGCCTCGAACTCCAACGCCGCCCTGTCGACGACCTGTCCCCGCTTCGGGAGCTGCCCGTCGAGTTCCTGGGCGTCACCCTGCACGGCGGCGACCTCGCGCCGCTCGCGGGCCACCGGTACCTGACCGCCCTCGACCTCGCCACATCCGGGCCCGTCGACATCGCCCCACTGCGCACCGTCCCGAACCTCCGCGGCCTGGACCTCTCCCGGGCGGAGGTCCGGAACCTCACCGCGCTCGCCGAGTGCCCCGACCTGCGCTACCTGGCCCTCACCGCCGGCCAGTGGGCCGTCCTGCTGGACCAGGGCGCACTCCCGGCCACCCTGGCCGCCGCCCGCCTGGCCGGAGCGGAGGTGCCCGATGACGTGGCGCTGGCCTGGGCCGAACGACTCGGCCGGTTCGTCGGGGAGCCGTTCACCGTCGCCGGGACCCTCGCTCCTGACGGCGGGTGAGAACGGCCGCGACCGACGGCCGCCGCAGGCTGCTCCGTCGACGTCCCGCGCCGTCCCACGGTTTACCGTCCCGTACGAGGAGGTACCGTTCGCCTGGCAACGGTCCGCGCGCGGGGCGGGAAAGGGTGCGCCGGCCGGAGGAACCTGAGCGGGACTCTCGTTGATGGGGCAGCGATGCCGACGACCGCCGGGACGGGCCGGCCGCTCAGCGCCGAACTCGGGCAGCGGGAGCGCGAAGTGCTCCACGCGGTCGGCTGCGGGCTGAGGGACGACGAGATCGCCGCTGCCCTGGCCTCCTCCGAGGATGCCGTGGCCGCGCAGCTCGCGGGGATCCTGGGGAAGCTCGGGCTGCGCGACCGGGCCGCCGCCATCGTCCACGCCTTCGACTGCGGACTCGTCGCCCCGGGCCGCGGCCCCCGCGTGCGGCCGGTGCGCGCGGCGCCGCGGGGCACCGCCAGCCGTACGGTCGGGCCCGCGGTGCGGATCGCCGTGCTCGGGCCGCTGCGGGCCTGGCAGGGCGGGCGGCCGTTGGAGCTGGGGCATCCGCGCCGGCAGGCCGTGCTGGCGGCGCTGGCGCTGCGCGGGGGACGGGCCCTCAGTCGACAGGAACTGCTGGACGGCGTCTGGGGGTTGGAGCAGCCGGTCGCCAACGTGGTGCCGGTGCACATCTACCGACTGCGCAAGATCCTGCGCATCGGGGACAGCCCGGACGCGGTGATCGAGTACGACCGGGGCGGCTACCGGCTGGTCTCCGGCGCGGCGGAGGTGGATCTGGCGCGGATGGAGGACCTGGTCACCGCCGCCGGGGCGGCCCACCGGGCGGGCGACCCGGTCGAAGCGGTCCGGTTCTGCTCCCAGGCGTTGGAGCTGTTCCGCGGGGAGCTGCTGGCCGGACTGCCGGGCCCGCTCGCCGAGTTGGAGCGGCTGCGGCTCACCGAGCGCAGGATCGCCGTCGCGCAGCGGAAGCTGGAGTGGCAGCTGCGACTGGGCCGGAACTCGGAGGCGGTCGCCGAGCTGTTCCCGCTGTCCGCGGAGCACCCGCTGAACGAGCTGGTGGCCGCGATGTTGATGCGGGCGCTGTACTGCGGCGGCCGGCGGGCCGACGCCCTGGCCGTGTTCGACCGTACCCGCCGGCGGCTGGCCGACGAGCTGGGGGTGCCGCCGGGTCGGGTGCTGCGGCAGACGTACCGGATGGTCCTGCGCGGGGACGAGGCCGGACTCGGCCCCACCGGAGGCAACCGGTGAGGCCGAGGACGGCCCTGAGGGTCGGGACAGGAGACCGGACCGTTGTCGGGTCAAGCGACCGGATCCTGTCGGCTCAGGAGGCGAAGGCCGCCTCCAGCCGGGGGATCAGGTCCCGGAGGTCCTGTTCCCAACAGCCGCCGTTGTGGCGGCCGTTGCACTGGGTGCCCCAGGCGGAGCCGTCGCCGTAGTCGACGTAGTGGTAGGGCATGCCGAGGGCGTCCAGGTGCTCCTTGACGTGCCGGGCGGCGCCTTCGAGCCAGAACTCCGGTTCGGTGACCACACCGCCGCCGTTGCCCACGTAGATGGAGACCCCGACACCGGTGAGCCTGTCCATGTGCCGTGACGGGTCGGCGTCGTTCCACCGCCAGTCCGCGTTGAACACCGGGTAGGGCGAGCCGAACAGGGCGTCGCTGTCCACGGCGGGCTTGTAGGGGGAGTTCGCGGGGTCGCAGGCACCGGACGACAGGGCGCAGATCACGCCCGGCCCGTCGATGAGGGAGGCGACCATGGCCAGCCGCAGGTCCATGGAGTCGACGGAGAGGTCGATGTCGCCCGACAGGGAGGCGGTCTGGCTGAACAGCTCGGGGTGGTCCTGGGCGTAGTGGAAGGCCCCGAACCCGCCCATGGAGACGCCGGCGACGGCCCTGGCCTTCTTGGTGGCGATGGTCCGCAGGTTCGCGTCGATGAACGGGATCACCTGGTGGAGGTGGAAGTTCTCCCAGTTCTGGGCCCCGGCCGGGGTGTGCTGGTCGAGCCAGTTGGCGTACCAGCCGCGGGCGCCGCCGTCCGGGATGACGGTGATCATCGCGTTCGAGGTGGTCAGCGCCGGGTAGGTCTGGTTGACGGGATCGTCGGGTGAACCGTGCAGGAAGTACAGCACCGGGTAGCGCCTGGTCGGGTCGTCGTAGTAGCCGCTCGGCAGGATGATCTTGATGTGGTGCCTGCCCGCGACCTCCGGCGTGGCCACGGTCAGGAGGAAGTTCGTGGGGCCGCCCACGGCCGGTTCGACCTGGGTCAGGCCGAACCCGTCCGCCATCGGCGGCGGCGCCCCGGTGCCGCCGGCGGCCCTTGTCGTCCCCGCTGTCGTGGCCATGGCCAGGGCGGCGGCCACCAGGGCCACCACCAGTCGCCATCGGGTCACTGTCCTCGTCACGGCGTTCCCCTCCATGAGTTGGTCGTCCGACGTCACCGGACGACCGTGGCAGCGGTCGATGACATCCCGATGACGCCTCCCGTCGCGTTCCGGCATCCCCGTCGCTCATCTGACGAACAGTCATACACACGTTGGAATAAGGGAGTTCGCCAAGGTTGCGACCGTGGCGAGGGTCGGGAATCGTGCCACGCGGCCGAGCCGGTGCAGCTAGGGTCGGTACACCGACGAGACGTGTCCTGCAAAGGGAGCGAACATGGTGGGCGTGGAGCTGGCGGTCGGTTTCCTCTTCGCGTGGGCGGTGCGCAAGGCGAGGCGGGTGTCGGGCCGGATGGACGCGGAGGTCGACCACGCGCTGGACGCCGGGATGGACCGCCTGCACGAGGTGGTGGCGGTCCGCCTGGGCGCCGATCCGGCCCTGGAACGGATGATCCAGGAGGCCGATTCCGGTCTGACGGAGCCGACCGACCGTACCCGGCAGCGGCTGCGACTGGCCCTGGAGGAAGCGGTCGAGGACGACACCGGGTTCGCCGGGACACTGCGGGAGGCCGTGGCGGAAGTCCAGGCGGCCGAGGCCGCCGCCGATCCGGGCCGCGGCGGAAACACGATGACCGGGAACACCTTCCACGGGTCCACGGCGATCGTGGTCGGTGACCACGGCCACCAGGAGAACCGCTTCGGGGCCTCATGACCGCTACGGAGCCGGGCACGACCGGTGCGGAGCCGGGCGGCGAGCCGACCATCGTCTTCTACGGCCCGACCGCGATCCTGTCGGGCCCCAACGGCGTCCAGAACAACTACTTCACCCTGCGCTTCCCCGACCCGGTGGAGACGGCGGCGCAGCAGCTGGGCAATGTGGTGCTCGCGCAGTGGCGGCAGGAGGCCGCGCTGCGCGGCCTCCACGGGCCGGAGCCGATCCCGGTCCGGTGGTGCGCTCGATCCGGTGGCGCGTTCGGCGACCACCCCGACCTGACGGCGGACCCCGTCGAGGGGAGCGCCGCGGACCTGGCCTCCTTCGCCGGCGCGTTCCTGCGCCTGCCGCAGCGCCGGCTGGTCGTGCTGGGCGGGCCCGGCAGCGGAAAGACGACCCTGGCCGTGCTGCTGGTGATCGAACTGCTGCGGCGGATGCGCGAGGGAGAGCCGGTCCCCGTCCTGCTGTCGATCGCCTCCTGGCGGCCGCGCGTGGACCACCTGACCGAGTGGCTGGACCGGCAACTGCTGCGCGAGTACCCCTACCTGGGCCTCGAGACGGTCCGGCTGCTGCGCCGCGACCGGCGCATCATGCCGGTGCTCGACGGTCTGGACGAACTGCCCGCCGACGAACGGCCGGTGGCCCTGGAGAAGCTCAACGCCCTCGAGGACGGAACCCCCCTGGTCCTGACCTGCCGGACCGAGGACTACGTCGAGGCGATCGACGCCGCCCAGGTGCTCCGCTCGGCCGCCGTCGTCGAGGCCGAACCGCTGACCGCCGAGGAGGCCTCGCGGTACCTGCTCAGGAGTGCCACACCCCAGCACCAGGACCGCTGGCGCCCGCTCACGGACGCGCTGACGGAGGATCCGTCCTGCCCGGCGGCCGAGGTCCTGACGGTTCCGCTGATGCTGTGGCTGTGCCGGACCGCCTACCAGCGCCCGACCTCGGGCGGGGGTCCCGGAGACCTCGCCAAGCGGCGCTGCTTTCCCACCCCGGAGGCGATCGAGAGCCACCTGCTGGACTCCCTGGTCCCGTCGGTCTATCCCGCCGGTCCGCTGCCGTCGGCCCAACCCGGCCGGAAGGCGTCGGGCCGGTGGTCGCGGGAGGAGCGGAACCGGGATCCGGAGCGGGTGTCCCGCTGGCTGGGCTTCCTCGCCCGGCACCTCGAACGGCAGGAGCACCCTGACCTCGCCTGGTGGAAACTGGGCACCGCCATGCGGCTGGTGCCGCGCATGCTCCTCACCGGGTTCGTAACCGGGGCCTGTGTCGCCCTCGTCATCGGCGCCATGGACGGGGCCTTCGCCGTCTTCGACGACGCCGGGCCCCCGCGCGGCCTCACGGCGAGGCTCCACCACGGGTTCACCATGGCGGTGCTGGACGGACTGATCAACGGCCTCCCGGCCTTCCTGGCCTTCGCGCTCGTGCACGGGATCGGCTTCGTGTTCCGGGGCGCGGCCCTGGAACCGTCGCAGGTGCGGATACGCCTCGGCGGAAGGGCCGGAGGGGGTGCCAGATCCGGTTCCGAGATCCTCGCGCGCGCCGGGGTCGGGCTCGCGGCAGGGTTGGTGGGCGGGGCCGGGATCGGCCTCCTGCAGGGGGTCGGCAGCACCCTGCGCTCGGGGGACCCGGACTGGTACACGTACGGACTGGTGTCCGGGGTGGTCTACGGGGTCGTGTTCGGCCTCTCGGCCGGGCTCACCGGGGCGCTGATGGCCTGGTTCGAAGCCCGCGTCGCCATCGCGTCCGCCCCCGACCCCCGCGACCTGCTGGTCATGAACCGCAGGACCGTACTCCTGCAGTGGTTCATGTTCGCGCCGGTGTTCGGATGCCTGGTCGCGATCGGGAGCAAACCCGTCATCGCCCTCTTCGACCACCGGCTCTGGGGTCTCACGCTGGCCTGGAACGCCGAGATCGCGCTCAGGTTCGGACTCCTCACGACGTTCGGAGCCGGGCTCGGAACCATGCTCAGCCTGACCGCGTGGGGTCAGTGGACCCTCCTCGCGCGGATCTGGCTGCCGCTGACCGGACAACTGCCCCAGGCGGCGATGACCTTCCTGGAGGACGCCCATCAGCGGGGCGTGCTGCGCAAGGTCGGCGCGGTCTACGAGTTCCGCCACGTCCGGCTCCTGGAGCACTTCGCCCGGACACCTGGCCGCCGCCACCGGTAGGCCGAAGCGCCCGGGTGTCAACCGGCTGGAGGGCGTCTGGCGGACGGACGGGTACGGCACGGTCGTCGCGGTCCACGGGACCGCCCTCACCACCTACGACGTCACCAGGAACAGCTGCATACTCCGTCCTGACCGGGGCCCGGCGGATCGCGGTCGCGTCCTACTGCTTCGCCGCCGGCCTGCTGTTCCGTGTGACAGTCGAGGCCTCGACCGCGGCCGGCGTGGTTGGCGTCTCCCAACAACTCGGCAACGCACCGGAGTTGGTCGAACTCGCCCTGGAACGCTTCCACCAGGCACGCGACGCGAAGGTCTGACCGGCGGAACCTCGACCCCGCCGGTCCGGCCTGGTGGTGCTACAGGTCGTCGGTGAACAGCAGGAGGTTGGGGGTGCCCTCGCGCACGTCGGTCAGGACGTCCGGGGTGGCGGTGTACTGGAGGAAGTCGGAGACGTCGATCGGCTCGGCGTCCGGGAACGCGGACTACTCGTCCGTGAGTCGGGCGCCGGAGCGGACGCGGGGTGCGATGTGCCCCTCCCGGCCCGTGCCGCCCGCGAGTCGGAGGAGGAGGCCGGGCAGGTCGGTGGCGGCGTAGCGCGGCTGGACACGGGGGAGGCGGGTGGTGTCGGAGAGGAGGAGGACGGGGCCGTCGTCCGGGTCGTCGGGGAGGCGGCCGTGGCTGCCGCGGATGTGGGTGGCGTCGAGCGGGACGACGGACAGGGTGGAGCGAAGGCCGAGCCGGCGGCGGGCGAGGGCGGCAGCGGCCCGGAGTCGGACGAGGCGGTCGGCGGGGTCGAGGAGGAGTTCGGCGGGGTCGTAGCCGGGTTTGCGGTGGATCTCGACACAGCGGGCGAAGTCCGGGGCGCGGGTGTCGTCCAGCCAGTAGTAGTACGTGAACCAGGCGTTGGTGTTGGCGACGGCGACGAGTTCGCCCGCGCGGGCGTGGTCGATTCCGTACGCGGCCTTGCCCGCGCTGTCGAGGACGCGTTCCACTCCGGGTAGCGCTCGGACGAGCTCCGCGACGCGCGGCAGGTCGGCGGGGTCGGGCACGTAGAGGTGGGCCACCTGGTGGTCGGCGACGGCGAACGCCCGGGACGTGTACGGGTCGAGGTACTCCATCCCGGCCTGGGTGTACACCGTGAGGAGGCCGGCCGCGCGCAGCGCGCGGTTGATGTGGACGGGGTGGTCGACCGCGGTGATGCCGTACTCGGACAGCGCCACGACGGTGGTCCCGTGCTCCCGGGCCAGGTGGAGCAGGGGCGCGAGGACGGTGTCGAGGGCCCTGGCCGCGGCGGCGGCCTGGGGTGCGGCGGGGCCGAAGCGCTGGAGGTCGTAGTCGAGGTGCGGCAGGTAGGCGAGGGTCAGGTCGGGTGCGGCGGTGCGGATGACGTGCTCGGTGGCCCGGGCGATCCACCTGCTGGAGGCGATGGAGGCGCGGGGCCCCCAGTAGTCGAAGAGCGGGAACGGTCCGAGGGCGTCGGTCAGTTCGTCGCGCAGGCCCGGTGGGACGGTGTAGCAGTCGGGGGACTTGTGGCCGTCCGCGTGGTAGACGGGGCGCGGGGTGACGGTGATGTCGGTGCCGGCGCCCATGGCGTACCACCAGCAGATGTTGGCGACGCGGTAGCCCGGGTGGCGCCGCCTGGCGGTGTCCCACACCTTCTCGCCCTCCACCAGCAGGTTGTGCTGGCGCCACAGGAGCACCTCGCCGAGGTCGCGGAAGTACCAGCCGTTCCCGACGATCCCGTGTCGGCTCGGGGGGAGCCCGGTCAGCAGGCTGGCCTGGACGGAGCAGGTGACCGCGGGGAAGACCGGTTCCAGCTGGGCGCCGTGCCCCTGGGTGTCGCCGTTGGGTTCGGCGACGGCCCGCAGGTGCGGCATGTGGCGCAGGAGGCGGGGGGTGAGCGCGGCGACGTTCAGCACCAGCAGGGGCGTGGGGCGGCCGGTGGTCACGAGGTGTGCTCCCGCAGTCCGGCGGCGAGCAACTGCTGGCGGGTCCAGGCGAGTTCGGCGGCGATGCCCGCGACCAGTGCCTCGTCGTCGGACGGCCGGTCCCGGCCCGGGAGCACCGACCAGGTGTACGTCTCGACCTCCAGGTGGTCGGTGACGGGGTGCGGGCCGTGGACGAGGGCGCGGATGGCGTCGGTCAGCACCGGCCCGGTCGCGGTGAGCGGCGGCTCCGGGTCGGCGTGCACGGGGACGTGGAAGTGCACCCGCCACGGGCGCGGATCGGCGTCGTCGGCCGGGGAGCGGAGGGCGAGGTCGAGGTCGTCCCACCGCTCCGGGCGGGGGCCGGCGGGCTCGGCGCGGGTCTGGTGCAGGAACCGCGGCTCGGCGAAGCGCGCGAGCGCCCGCCGTACGGCGGGGTCGGAGGGATCGTCGGCCTGGAGGGCGCTGGAGAGCTGGGCCTTGACGACGGGCAGGCCGGCGTCGGCCAGGCCGCGGAGGGCGGACGGCGGGTCCTCGAAGTCGACGGCGAGGTGGCAGACGTCCAGGCAGACGCCGATGCGCTCGGTGTCGAGCCCGGTGAGCCGTGCGCAGGCGTCGCTCACGGTGGAGACCACGCAGCCCGGTTCGGGTTCCAGGCCGACCCGGACGCGGCGGCCGGAGTCGGACTCCGACTTGGCGAGCCCTTCGGCCAGTTCGTCCAGGCCGCGGCGGGCGCGGTCCTGGTGTCCGGTCGTCCAGCCGACCCGCCAGCCCAGGGGGAGCGTGGAGATGCTCCCGCGGGCCGCGTCCTCGGGCAGCAGTGCGGACAGCACCCGGGCCAGGTCGAGGGTGTACGCCAGGCGGGCCGGGTCGCTCCAGTCCGGCCGGTAGACGGCCCGTTTGACGACCGGCTCGTGGAAGCCGCGGTAGGGGAAGCCGTTGAGGGTGACGACTTCGAGCCCCCGGGTGGACAGTTCACGGCGCAGCCGGTCCAGGGCCGTCGCGTCCGTCGCCAGGGTGCGCGCCACGTCGTGGGCGAGCCACAGGCCCAGGCCCAGGGACGGCGCCGCGAGCCGTTCGCGGACGGGCTCGGCGTGGACCGCGAGTTGAGCCAGGACGCCGTCGAGGTCCTCCGCGGGGTGGACGTTGGTGCAGTAGGCGAGGTGGACGGTGCTGCCGTCGGGGTGGCGCAGGCGCATCGGGGGCGGTCTCCTTGCTCCGGGAAGGGCTACTCGCCGCGGGCGATGGAGTTCCCCAGGTACACGGCGTCGCCGGCCCGCTCGTGGGGCTCCTCGCGGTGGTCCGGCGTGTCGGGACCGTCCACCGGCAGGGTCAGGCGTCCGCTCTGGCCGTAGAAGGCGACCGGGTTGCGCCACATCACCTCGTCGACCTGGTCGGCGGTGAAGCCGGCTTCGAGCATCGCCTCCGCCGTGCGCCGGGTCGCCAGCGGGTCGCTGCGGCCCCAGTCGGCCGCGGAGTTGACCAGCACCCGGTGGGTTCCGTGGCGCTTGAGGAGCTGCACCAGGCGGTGGGGGTCCATCTTGGTGTGCGGGTAGACGGAGAACCCCGTCCAGCAGCCGGTGTCGGCGACCTCCGTCACGGTCAGCTCGGTCAGGTGGTCGACCAGGACCAGGTCGGGAGCGATCCCGCACTCGCGGAGCACGGCGAGCGTGCGCCTGGTCCCGACGGCCTTGTCCCGGTGCGGGGTGTGCACCAGGACGGGCAGTTCGTGGTCCATGGCGAGCCGGACCTGGGTGGCGAGCGCGTGGTCCTCCTCCGGGGTGACGGAGTCGTAGCCGACCTCGCCCACCGCCACCACCGCGTCCTTGTCCAGGTAGCGGGGCAGCACGTCGAGGACGGCGGTGCAGCGGGGGTCGTTGGCCTCCTTCGGGTTGAGGGCCAGGGCGCAGTGGTGGCGGATACCGAACTGGGCCGCCCGGAAGGGTTCCCAGCCGATCAGGGAGTCGAAGTAGTCGACGAAGCTGGCGACGTCCGTGCGGGGCTGGCCCAGCCAGAACGCCGGTTCCACGACGGCCCGGATGCCGGCGTCCCGCATCGTCTGGTAGTCGTCGGTCGTCCGCGAGGTCATGTGGATGTGGGGGTCGAAGATGCGCATCAGGTCCCGGCAGGGTGAGGGGGCGGAAGGGGCTCGGTCGCGGCCGGTCGGGGGCCGGCCAGCGCGCGCACGTCGCCCGGTACGGGGCGTCCGGCGCTGGTGAGTTCACGGGCGTGCGTCGCGGCCATCCGGGCCAGTTCGGCGTCGGTCCGGTGGGGCAGCCCGGCCACGGCCCGCAGGGGGACGGAGCAGTGCAGGCACTTCAGGACGGCCTCCCGGTAGGCGGGCGCCGGCAGGTGCCGCGCCCCGTAGGGGCCCAGTGCGGCGGCCAGCAGCCGGGGGTCGTTGGCGCGCAGCGCGTCGGACACCAGGGGGACGGCGTCGTCCCGCAGGCCGTACGGGGCCAGCAGGTCCAGCGGGCCGAGGGCGCGGAGCACGCCGCGCCGTTCCGCGGCGTCCCCGTGGCGGTAGACGGCGGACGCCCGGACGGCGGGGCCGTCGGCGGGGGCCGGGGCGGCGGCCAGTAGCAGGGCCCGTACGGCGTCGTCCACGGTCCAGGCCAGCGCTTCCGCGGGGACCGCGGGCGCCGGGTCCTGATGCGGTGCGGGGGCCGCCGCCAGCAGTGCCCGGCCGCCCCGGCGGCCCGCCTCGGCGAAGCGCCGGGGCAGGGCCTGGTCGGGTTCGGCGGCCACCTCGGTCAGGGCCGTGGCCAGCCAGTGGGCGGCGTCCGGTGTGAGCTGCCGGTCGAGGGCGGCGCGCAGGTCGCGGACGGTCACCCGGGCGGCGTTGCCGAAGCTCATCGCGGTGTCCGGGTGCCGTGCGCCGCGTCGGCGGCGGCTCGCAGGAAGGCCAGCGAGCGCGCGGCGAGCTGCGGCGCGGCGTGGCTGTGCCGCGGCAGTTCGACGCTGACCAGTCCCGGGAAGCCGGTGCGGCGCAGCGCGTCCAGCACGGGCGGGAAGTCGATCTCGCCCTGCCCGAACTCCAGGTGCTCGTGCACGCCCCTGCGCATGTCCTCGATCTGGACGTTGACCAGGTGCGGCCCGGCCCGTACGACGCAGTCGGGCACCGGGGCGGACTCCAGGCAGCGGCAGTGGCCGATGTCGAGGGTCAGCCCGAGAGCGGGCGGATCGCCGAGGCGGCGGCGCAGCAGCTCGTAGGCGTCCAGGGTGTCGACGAGCATGCCCGGTTCCGGCTCGAAGCCCAGGACGACGCCGTGGCGGTCCGCCTCCGCCACCGCCCACCCGCAGCCGTGGACCAGTCGTTCCCACGCCACCCGGGACGGCACGCCCGGGGCGGGCACGCCGCTCCACAGCGACACGGCCCCCGCGTTCAGATCGGCGGCCACCCGCATCGCCAGACCCAGGTACTCCAGCCGACGGCTCGGATCCTCGTCGACGAGCGTGGGGGCGTGCTTGGTCCACGGGTCGAGCAGGTAGCGGGCGCCGGTCTCCACCACGGTCTCCAGGCCCGTCTCGGCGAGTCGCCGGGCGACCCGCGCGACCCGCCGGGACAGCCCGGGGGCGAACGGGTCGAGGTGGCAGTGGTCCAGGGTGAGGGCGATCCCGTCGTAGCCGAGGTCCGCCAGCACGGCGATGGCCTCGGTCAGGCGGTGCCCGGCGAACCCGTTGGTGCCGTAGCCGAACCGCAGCCCCGTGTCCGCGCGTACGGCGTCCGTCCGTACGGCGTCCGTTCGTACGGGGCCGGGCTGCGTGTGGCCCTGGTCGGTGACCGTGCCGGTCATGTGGGGGACAGCTTTCGGAACAGGCGGCGGGCCACCGGCGCCGCGGCGAGCAGGGACAGGGCCACGGGCAGGGCGTCGGCGCGGCAGGCGCACGCGGCCTGGAGGGGGAGGACGGCGGCGATGCCGGCGGTGACGGCCTGTTGGAGGCGTCGCGGGTCGAGCCGGCCCGCCGCGGCTTGGGCGCCGCCGAAGCCGGCGACGTACACGGCGAGGGCGGCGAGGCGGACCG
The DNA here is from genome assembly GCF_053598475.1 of Kitasatospora sp. NPDC001119. Lineage (NCBI taxonomy): Bacteria > Bacillati > Actinomycetota > Actinomycetes > Kitasatosporales > Streptomycetaceae > Kitasatospora > Kitasatospora sp. NPDC001119. The sequence goes on along the minus strand of NZ_JBSFKI010000004.1, from coordinate 14,718 downwards.
CCCGGCGACCCGGGGCGCCGCCTGCACCCGGGGCGGCGGCCACGGCGGCGACGGCGCAGGTGGCGGCCGCGGTGGCGGGGAGGAGCAGGCCGTCCGCGCCCCGGACTTCGTGGCGGCTGAGCGCGCAGACCACGAGGGTGTGCGCGCCGACCAGCGCGGCGGCGGGCGCGGCCGCGCGCAGCCCGCGGCCCCCGGCGCCCAGGAGGACGTCGAGGCCGCGGGCGGCGGCCATGCTGACGGGCCCGGCGACGGGACGGCCCTTGAGGCCCAGGTCGTAGCTCCAGACCACGGCCGCCAACGGCACCGCGACGGACAGGGCCCCGCGCCCACCGCCCGCCGCGGCGAGGGCGAGCCCCGTCCCGGTGAGGCCGGCGGCCAGGGAGAGGGCGACCGAAGGCTCCACCCGGCCGGAGGGGATCGGACGGTGCGGACGCTCGACCGCGTCGGTGTGCCGGTCGGCGTAGTCGTTGAGGGCCATGCCCGCCCAGTAGAAGCAGACCGAGGACAGGGCCAGCAGTCCGGTGGCCGGTCCGAGCGGGCGGCCGGCCAGCGTCGCCCCGACCAGGGGGTCGCCGGGCACGGTGATCGCGGCCGGTGCCCGGACGAGTTCGGCGACGGTGCCGAGGGCCGGGAGCCTCATGTGCGCGGCCCGCCGCCCGCGGTCGCCGCCGCGGTCTCCGCCGCGAACGCCCGCAAGGCCTGGTACTGGTCGGTCAGGGCGTAACCACCCGAGCCGACCGGGTCCTTGAAGAAGAAGCCCAGGGCCCCGAGCGGGCCCGAGACGCCCGCCGCGTGCGCGGTGGCGGTGAGCCGGACGAGATCCAGCACGAGCGGTGCGGCCAGTGCCGAGTCGCAGCCCTGCCAGGTGAACTGGAAGCTCATCCGCGCCCCGAGGAACCCTTCGAAGGCCACGTGGTCCCAGGCGGTCTTCCATTCGCCGAGCGCCGGTACGCAGTCGATGTGCACCGAGCCCTCCACCGGGTGCCCCAGCATGCGGCCCAGGCCCCGCCGCTTGGACGCCGTCTTGCTGGCGGCGGCGCCCGGATCGGCCAGGGTGGCGCCGTCCCCGCCGCCCAGCAGGTTCGTGCCGGACCAGGCCCGCACCTTCAACGCGCGGACGGCGAACATCGGTGCCAGGACCGACTGCACCAGCGTCTCGCCGGTCTTGGCGTCGCTGCCCGCGTACGGCAGGCCGCGCGCGCGGGCCAGGGCGTCCAGCGCGGGCAGCCGGGCACCGGTGGAGGGGGTGAAGTCCACGTAGGGGCAGTCGGCGGTGAAGGCCGCGTAGGCGTAGAGCGAGCTGGCCGGCAGGACGTCGGCCGGGCCGCGCAGGGCCGCCTCCAGGAGGTCGAGGTCGTGGTGCTCGGGGCGGTCCGGCACCGGTGCCTCGGTGGAGGCCACGTTGACGACCACGACGCGGTCCAGGCCCAGACGCCGCCGGAAGCCCTCGATGTCGACGGCGAGCGCCCGGGCCGCCACCGCCTGGGGCAGTCCGCTCCGACCGGTGGCGTAGCCCGGGCGGATCTCCTGGTCGGCGGCGACGACGGCCTTCTCCAGCGGTTCGAGCAGCCGCTGCGGCACCACCCCGGACTCGGCCAGCTCGGCGGCCCGGACGGGCAGGGGGACGGAGCCGGTGTCGTGCCCGCCGAAGACCAGGGCGCCGAGTGGCGGCAGCCGGGCCCCGGGGAAGTCCTCGCTCGCGGTGACGCACCCCGTCGGCTCGGCCAGCCCCGCACCGACCGCCGCCGCGCCCACCACGGTGGTGGTGGCCACCGAGCCGCGCGCCCCCACCAGCCAGACCCCCGTCCGGGGCCCCGCTCCCGGTTCCGGCATGTGCCAGGCTCCTTCCGCTCGCCGGTCCGCGGTCACTCTCCGTCGATTCGGCGGAAATGCCGCAGGACCCTATCCGTTGTCACGTCGTCAACGATCCATCTATGCCGACGGCGGACGTTCCACTCACATCGGTGCGGCAGGAATCACCCGAATCGGCCTGGGCCGGAATCATGCGATCGCGGGGTGACTGACGCCGAGTGAACACCCTCGGCTGTCCGGGTCGAGGCGGGCTAGGGATCAAGGTGCGGTGGTACATCGCTGGCGGCTTCCCGCCAACCCCCTAGGAGGTGCTGTGAGCGTCCTTTCCGTTCCCCGGGTTTTCTTCCGGGGTCAGATGACCTTCAATCCGGCGACCATGAACAACAACGGCCTGTTCCCGACGTACGACTTCCGGACGGCGGAGCTGAACTGGAATTATCTCAAGGACAAGAAAATCACCCCGGACAATTTCCGGGAGGCCTTTCCGAAGTGGGCGTTCAGCATGCAGACGGGCCAAGGCCCGGACGGGAAGGAGACGGAGGAGCCCCCTTCGGGGTGGAGTGCCTACGGCGGCAACGACTGGTGGCTCCACGTGCAGCCCCGTGACGCGCCGGACGGCAAGGGCGTCCTCACGACCGTGACCGGGGGGCAGACCGCGTACGGAGCGGATCCGTCGATCCCGGGCGACCCGCTGCTCGGCGCCGTCGTCAACCTGGCCGGGGACTCGTTCCCGATCGCCGACCTCACCCCGGAGGAGCAGACCGGCGACGGCCACTTCCCCAGGGCCGCATTCCACACCAGCGCGAGCATGGCGGACAACAACCCGGATTCGGTCTGGAGCCCCTGCTTCTTCGCCAGGCGCATCCAGATCGGCAGCAGAACCAGCCCGGAGGGATTCTTCTACGGCGACATCGAGGACGGCCTCCAGCTGCCGGCGCGCTGGCAGAATTTCAGCCGCAACCTGAATCTGAAAGGGGACGTCTACCGCGACGGGGTCGGCGCCACCGTCGTCCAGGCGTGCGTGGGCCGGGAAAATCTCCACTTCACCTCCGACAAATCGCCACTGCTGAACGCGCTCAAGAAGGAGATGGATTCCCAGAAGGCCCGCGGAATCATGATGCGGTACTCCGTCTATCTGACCCACTACTTCAACGCACTCGAGTTCGCCGGCTGCAAGACCCAGAAGGAGCGGTTCGAGAAACTGCTGGACCTGTGGGAGCAGGACCGAAAAGCGGGGAATCCGCCACGTCGGAACACCTGCCTTTCCCGGGTGGTCGGCACGATCGGCCTGTGGCACGAGAGCGAGCCGGCTTCGGTACCCGGCGGGCGGTTCCTGGCGCCGGCGAACTCGGTGAAGGTCCTCGATTCGGAGAAGAATCCGGTGGACGCCTGGTTCGGGCCGGCGGTGGCGGAGGTCAACCGGAATGCCGGGGGCACCCGCTACGTCAGCCTCGACCTGGGGGCCACGATCCCGGAGAAGGACGCCAGCGGTGACAAGGAGACGTCCTTCGGAACTCTGGAGCTCGTCGTCGCCGGCGCCGCCACCATCGAGACCGTGGCGGAGATCAAGCCCGATGTCTACGACAGGAGCGGCTACGAGCTGACCTCCGGCATCATCGACGTGCCGGTCGACGGCAAGGTGACCGACGCGGACCTGGCCGACGGGGTCCTGGGCATCCGGTGCAAGCCGAATGCCGAGCAGGTCACGATGCTGACGGAGAAGGTGCTCACGGCCCAGACCGAATTGCGATCGATCTACGTCGACCAGAGCGACAAGGACCGGGTGGTGGTGGTCGAGGTCCGGGACCGGGGTGCGATCCCCACCCGCAAGGTCGGGCTGGTCGTCCAGCAGTACCTGCCGGACCCGCCGCCACCCATGCAGAACGGCTCCTTCTGGAAGAAACCGGAGAAGAAGGAGGAGGAAGTCCTCACCATCACCAAGGTCGGGCCGGTGGTGAACGGCCGCGCGGAGATCGGGTTCACCGTGGTGAGCGGTCTCGAAGCCCCCAACCTCCCGGTCATCGCCTTCTTTCCCTACTACCTCGACGGGAGTCCGGACGTTCCGCCGGAAAGGGTGGGGTTCGTGGGAGCGCCGTGGTCCTTCGTCTCGGCGTTCTACTGCTGTGTGCGGATGCTGCCCTTCGACGACCAGCTCCCCGAGGACTTCCGGAAGTACTGCGAGGAGCACCACAACGACCCGGCCGCCGCCTGGGACTACGTCTACAAGCGGGTGCTCTACGTGTACGACATGATCTTCCCGGTCATGAAGTACTACGCCGCGCTCGACCTGGGGGACAGGACGGCCGTCGAACGGAACATCGACCAGATCCTGGAACTGTCCTCGGTCTCCATGGCGAACTCCTCGCTCTACATGCCCGTCACCAGGGACCTGTCCAGCGGCAAGCGCAAGGTTCTGGAGATGTACCGCACCCTGCTCAGGACCGGAAAGCCGAAGGAGGTCACCTCATGACCTTCGAGGACGACATCAAGAAACTGCGGGAGATGCTGCAGAGCGCCTGCCTGGTCGAGTTCTCCACCATCCCCGCCTACCTGACGGGCTGGTGGTCGATCAAGGACCGTCGGAGCACCGCGGCCAAACTCATCCGGGAGCTGGTGACCGTCGAGATGCGGCACCTGTCGATCGCCGCGAACGTCCTGATCGCCACCGGTGCCGACCCCGACATCAAGGCCGTCGCCTCCCTCCCCTATCCGCGCTTCTTCAGTGCCCCCGGCCCCATGGAGATCCAACTCCAGCCCTTCGGGGACTCCTTCCTGGCCATGGGCATGTGCATCGAGTCCCCGGGGCCCGTCGACGAAGGGACCCTGCCGGAGGGGCTCAGGGCTGCACTGCCGGTCACCGCCGAGTTCGACCCGCGGTTGCACACCCCGATCCTCCCCGACCCGGGTGAGACGATCGGGCAGTTCTACCGGGACCTCATGCAGCACCTAAAGGACTGCGTCCACCTGTACGGGGAGAAGGCCGTGTTCCCGGCCGGGCGCCTCGACCGCCAGTACGCCTACTTCGGGCAGGACTGCATCACCGTGGAAGGCCTGGACGACGCGCTGACGCTCATGCAGGACATCATTTGGGAGGGTGAAGGGGACGGCGGAGGAATCCTGGACTCCAACCGCGACCTGTCGCACTACTTCACGTTCCACGAGCTGAGCGTCGGAAGGTTCTACCGGCAGGACGACAAACCGCTCGACCCCACCGGCGACGGCTTCCACGTCCCGAAAGGGGACGAGGTCGTGAACACACTCGTGAACCCCAAGCTGGCGAATTACGAGGAGAGCCCGGACGCCCTCAAGGCCGCCCTCGGCTTCACGGAGCTCTACCAGAAGATGATCACAGACCTGGATGCCGGGTTCCGAGGACGCCCGGCCCTGATCGACGTGGCGATCGGACGGATGCGCCAGCTCCTGGCCCGCGCCGACGAGGTGCTGGTCTGCAAGCTGAAGGGCATGGACTACTACGCGGCCCCGACCTTCGAGCTGCCCGACCAGTGAGCCGGCGGTGCGGCGGACCCCCGGCTCCTCCAGGCTCCCTCCCGCCGTTGCCCGGCGGGCCGTCACCCGCCGGTGGGTGGCTCGTTGAGCCGGGTGCGCCGCCCCGCGTGCGCAGTGGTAGTCGGAAGCGGCCTGAGGGAGTCTGCGGTGTCCACCGTCACCAACCCGTTCACCGGTGGCTACGCCCCGGTGGAGGAGGAAGTCACGGCCTTCGACCTGCCGGTCACGGGGACGATCCCGGCCGAGCTCAACGGCCGGTACCTGCGCAACGGGCCCAACGGGATGCGGCCGGAGGACCCGCGGCCGCGGCACCTGTTCGCCGGGTACGCCATGGTGCACGGGGTGCGGCTGCTCGACGGGCGGGCCCGGTGGTACCGCAACCGGCTGGTCCGCAGCGCCGCCGTGGCCGAGGCGCTGGGGGAGCGGCTGCGCCCCGGCGCCGTGCCGCGGATCGCCGACGTCGCGCCCAACACCCACGTGATCGGGCACGCCGACCGCACCCTCGCGCTGGTCGAGGGCGGCTTCCGCCCGTACGAACTCTCCTACGAGATCGAGACGGTGGGGGCCGGCGACTTCTGCGGCACGCTGCCCGACGGGTTCGCCGCCCACCCCAAGCTCGATCCGGTCACCGGCGAGCTGCACGCGATCACCTGGCAGCGGGACGACAGCGAGCGGCTGCGCCACCTGGTGGTCTCCCCGGAGGGCGTCGTCGTGCGCGCCGTGGACATCCCGGTCCCGCACCGGCCGGTGGTGCACGACATGGCGCTGACCCGGAACTTCGCCGTCGTCCTCGACCTCGCGGGGCGCGTCAGCATGCCCGACAACCTGGCACGCAAGACGTATCCGGCGGTCTGGGACGAGACCCGCGGCGCGCGGGTCGGGCTGCTGCCCCGCGACGGCACCGAGGTCCGCTGGTTCGAGGTCGAGCCCTGCTTCGTCTTCCACACCCTCAACGCCCACGAGGACGGCGACCGGGTCGTCGTCGACGTGGTCCGCTACCCGAGGATGTTCGCCGGCGGCGCGGTGGACGGGCAGAGCAGCCCCACCCTGGACCGCTGGACGGTCGACACCGTCTCCGGCACGGTCACCGAGACCCGGCTGGACGACCGGCCGCAGGAGTTCCCGGCGGTCAACCCGGCGGTGCTCGGCGGCGCCCACCGCTACGGCTACTCCACCGTGGCCACCCAGCTGCTGCGCCACCTCGCAGCGACGGCCGACGACCTGGACGCGCTGCCCCCGGAGGCCGCCGGGGACGCGCTGATCAAGCACGACCTGCGACAGCAGTCCAGCACCGTACGGCAGTTCGGCGCGGGCCGGTACACCGGTGAGGTCTCCTTCGTGCCGAGGGAGGGCGCCCGCGGCGAGGACGACGGCTACCTGCTGACCTACGTCCACGACCCCGAGCGGGGCGCGAGCGACCTGGTCGTCCTCTCCGCCGAGGACTTCACCGGCGCCCCGCTCGCCACCGTCCACCTGCCGGTGCGGGTGCCGGCCGGCTTCCACGGCAGCTGGATCCCCGACCCCGTCCGAGAGGACTCTCAGTGAACACGCCGGCTGTGACCGCGCCCTCCGTATCCGCCCCGGCCGAGACCGTCGCCCGGCTGCGCGCGGCCTTCCACACCGGCCGCACCCGGCCGCTCGCCTGGCGCACCGAGCAGCTGGCCGGGCTGCGCGCCCTGCTGACCGGCCACCGCGAGGAGATCGCCGAGGCCCTCCACGCCGACCTGCGCAAGCCGCGCGCCGAGACCGACATCGCCGAAGTCGACTTCACCGTACGGGAGGTCGACCACACCCTGCAGAACCTGGAGCAGTGGCTGCGCCCCGAGCCGGTGCCCGCCGCCGCGCTCACCCGGCTGCCGCCGGGGACCAGCGCCCACACCGGCCACGCCCCGCTCGGGACCGTCCTGGTGATCGCGCCCTGGAACTACCCGGTGCAGCTGCTGCTGGTGCCGGTGGCGGGCGCGATCGCCGCCGGCAACACGGTGCTCGCCAAGCCGAGCGAACTGGCCCCGGCCTGCTCGGCCCTGCTGGCACGGCTGCTGCCCCGGTACGTCGACCCGGCGGCGATCGCCGTGGTGGAGGGCGGCGGGGAGACGACCACCGCCCTGCTCGCCGAGCGCTTCGACCACATCCTCTACACCGGCAACGCCCGCTTCGGCCGGACGGTGCTGCGGGCCGCCGCCGAGCACCTGACCCCGGTCACCCTCGAACTGGGCGGCAAGTCACCGGTGTTCGTGGACCGCGGCGTCGACCCCGGGCCGGTCGCCGCCCGGCTGGCCCGCGCCAAGTTCGCCAACGCGGGGCAGACCTGCGTGGCCCCCGACTACCTGCTGACCGACCCGGCCACGGCCCGCGCGCTGGAAGGCGCCCTGGCGCGCGCCGTCACCGAGCTGTACGGCCCCGACCCGGCGCGGTCACCGGCGTACGGGCGCATCGTCGACGAGCGGCACTTCGACCGGGTCGTCGCCCTCCTCGACTCGGGCCGTACGGTCTTCGGCGGGCAGCACGACCGCGCGGACCGCTACATCGCGCCCACCCTGCTGGCCGAGGTGGAGCCGGACGCCCCGGTCATGCGGGAGGAGGTCTTCGGCCCCGTCCTGCCCGTCGTCGAGGTCGCCGGCCTCGACGAGGCCATCGCCTTCATCAACGACCGGGACCACCCCCTCGCCCTCTACGCCTTCACCGAGGACGGGCACGCACGCCGCCGCCTGGCCGAGGAGACCGCCTCCGGCGCCCTCAACTTCGGCCTCCCGGTGGCCCACCTGGGCATCCCGGAACTCCCCTTCGGCGGCGTGGGGGAGAGCGGCTCCGGCCGCTACCACGGCCGCTGGTCCCTCGACACCTTCAGCCACCGCCGGGCCTGCCTGGACGCGCCCCTGGTGTGACCGGCCGGGTCCGGATCTCCCCGGCTAGTAGTCCCAGGACATCGTGGCGGTGATGGCGGTCAGGACCAGCCAGCCGATGAGGGGGAGGGCGATGGTGAGGGCGAAGGGCCACTGGGCGGTGATGAGGATGATGCTGCCGAGGACGGTGAAGAGGACCAGGAAGGGGAGGACGGCGAGCGGGAGCGCCCAGCTGACGAGGCGGCGCAGGAGGAGGCCGTAGACGGCGAGGACGGTTCCCGTGCCGACCAGGAGGGCGAGCTTGAGGGCGGTGAGCCAGGGGGTGCTCTGGACGGTGGAGCGGTGGCCCTGGTGGGAGAGCTCGACCACGCGGCCCCGCCAGAGGGTCAGGTCCACGTTGACGCCGTTCTCCAGGCTGTCGTAGAGGCCCTCGGTGACGCTGTAGGTGGCGGTGGGCACCGTCTCGCGGGAGACGGTCAGGCCGTAGGTGGTGGAGTCTCCGTTCGAGTCGGTCTTCTTGGCCGTCACCCGGCCGGTCTCCTGCTTGGTGCAGTCCGCGCCGGGTGCGGTGGCGGGGGCGCCGCAGACCGGGGCGCCGCGGTAGGCGAGCGCCTCGTCGAAGGTGTCGACGAACCAGGAGAAGCCGAGGGCGACGGTGGACAGGCCGATGACGACCAGCAGGGCCTGGGCCACGATCCGGGCGGCCGGGGTGACGGACCGCCGGCTGTGGTGCCGGGGGCGGCGGGGTGGCGGGGAGGCCGCCTGGTCGGTCGGCGGAGTCGGAACGCGGTCGGTCGGCGGCTCACTCATCGTCGTCGCTCAGCGCCGGCCCCGCCAGCTCGCGCTCCCGGTGCAGCCGGTCCCGGAGCTCCGCCGTCTCCCGCAGCCCGTCGCCGCCGGCGACCCTGATCCGCGCGTCCATCGCACTCCCTCGGCCTCGCCCGGGCGCCTCCCGGGTTCAGTCGGGATGATGGCAGGGGCCGGCGGTGGCGGGGGAGTGGCCTGGCGAGCTTGTGACCGACTTGTGGAACTCGGCCGGGGCGTGGGGCTGGTGGTGTGCCCGGCGACGGGTCAGGGCAGCAGCAGGCCGGCGAGTTCGTCCAGCAGTTCGGTGACCCTGCGGGCCTTCTCCGGGTCGGGGACGGCCTTGGTGATGACGGGCTCGGCGGGCTGGGCGACGTGGGCGCGGATGGCGTGCCGGGCCGACTCGGAGACGGTCAGCAGGGTGCGGCGCCCGTCGGCGGGGTCGGCGGCGGCGTCGAGCAGGCCGCGTTCGCGCAGCCGGGCGACGGAGACCGAGACGTGGCTCTGGGCGAAGCCGGTGCGGACCCGGATCTCCTGGACGGAGGTGGCGGGGTGGCGGTACACGTCGGAGACCACGGCGATCTCCCCGGCGCTGAGGTGCTCGGCGGCCGGGTCGGTGATCATCGCGCGGCCGAGTTCCGTCAGCCGCTTGCCGAGTCTGAGGAGTTGCACGCCGTCCATGCCCGCAAGAATACATCTTCACCGATATATCTCCACCAATACATCTTCACTGATGCATCGGCGCCGATGTAGATTGCCGAGCATGACGACCTCCGAACCGCTCAGCCCGGTCTCCCGCACCGCCCTGTCCGTGGCCCGGGTGCGGGCCTACGAGAGCTCCCGACCCGACCCGCTCTTCGTCGACCCGTACGCCCTCGCCTTCGTGGACGCCGCCGGCCTCGAACCCGCCCTCTCCGGCCCGGTCAGCAGCCTCGCCAAGGCCCTCGTCGCCCACGGCATCCTGCGCACCCGCTTCTACGACGACCGGCTGCCGGCCGCCGGCGCCGACCAGGTGGTGGTGCTGGCGGCGGGCCTGGACACCCGCGCCTACCGGCTGGACTGGCCGTCCGGCACCCGGGTGTTCGAGCTCGACCTCGGCCCGGTGCTGGACTTCAAGCAGCAGGTCCTGGACGGCCTCGGCGCCGTGCCGAAGGCCCGGCGCACCGCCCTGCCCGTCGACCTGGTCGACCCGCGGTGGCCCGAGCGGCTGGTCGCCGCCGGCTTCGACCCGGCCCGGCGCTCGGTCTGGCTCGCCGAAGGCCTGCTGGTCTACCTCGCCCCGGACGAGGCGGCCGGGCTGCTCACGGCGGTGGCCGGGCTGGCCGCCCCGGGCAGCCGCCTCCTGCTGGAGCAGGGCGGGGACGTGAGCCGCACACCGCAGGACCCGGCGCTCACCCACCTCACCGGCCTGTGGCGCGGCGGGCTCGGCCCGGGCACCGGCGACTGGCTGGCCGGGCACGGCTGGACGGTGGAGACCACCGCCCTGACCCGGCTCGCGGAGACGTACGGGCGCCCGCTCCCGGACCCGTCGACCACGAGGGCGTTCATCGAGGCGGAGCGGCGTACCGCGGACTGACGCCGAGGCATCACTCCGGGCCGGCGGGCTGGGGCGGCCAGGTGTCCGGGGCCAGGACGCCGGTGGTGTAGGCGCGGGCGACCAGGGCGGTGCGGTTGGGGACGCGCCAGCGGCGGGAGAGCCGGGCCAGGTGGTAGTTGACGCCGTCCGGAGTGATGCCGAGGGCCCGGGCGATCTGCGCGGTGGTGTCGCCCCGGGCCGCGGCGGCGAGGATGCGGGCCTCGACCGGGCTGGCCTCGGCTCGGGGGCCGGACGGCGGGGCCTCGGCCGCGGGCTCCGCCGCCTGCAGCGACAGCAGGAGGTTCGGGGTCTGCTCCGGGGTGTCGCTGACCAGGTCGACGGTCATCTCGCCGTGCCGCTCGGTGCCGCCGGCGGGCGTCCAGGAGACCCGGGCCGGGTACTGCGAGCGGCGGTGCAGCCGGACGGCCTCGGTGAGCGCCTCCAGCGTGCCGGTGTCCCGCAGGGTGAAGAACTCCAGAATCCTACGGTGGCGCAACTGGCCCGGCAAGCAGCCGAATTCGGCTGCCATCGCGCGGTTGACGATCAGGATCTGCCCGCCGAACTCGCACACCGCGATGGGCATCGGCACGTGGTCCATCAGCCGCAGCGCCCGGTTGCGCCAGATCACCGCCGGGTCCAGGCGGCCGCCCGGCAGGGGGGCGCAGTCCTCGGTCGATCGCATCGGTGGTTCTCCTCTCCGGGGCCAGGGCTGACGGTTCGTGGGCAAGCCCGTCGGAGCCCCTGGTACTACACAATCATGTAGTGATCGGGGTCTGACCTTCCGCCTGGTGGGCGCACAGTGGTGGAAGACCGAAGTTTTCCTGCCGTGGGAGGGGCCACAGCGATGACCGAGACCGTGGAGAGCACGACCGAGGGCCAGTGGACGGCCGAGGACGGGTGGACGGACGGCGGCGAGCGGGCGGACGGGGCCGGGAGCGGTCGGGCCGTCCCCCTGGTGGACATCTCGTCGGCGCCGCCGATCGCCGCCCCGATGCTGCGCACCATGGAACTGGCCAGAGAGCACGGCCCGGCCTTCGTCCAGCGGCTGCACGGCCGGGACAGCCTGATCGTCAGCGGGCTGGAGCTGGTCGAGGAGCTCGCCGACGAGACCCGGTTCACCAAGTCGATCGGCCCGGGCCTGGAGAACGTCCGCCAGTTCACCGGCGACGGTCTGTTCACCGCCTACAACGACGAGCCCAACTGGGCCCGGGCGCACGACATCCTGATGCCCGCCTTCGCGCTCGGCTCGATGCGTACCTACCACCCGGTGATGCTGCGGGTGGCCCGCCGGCTGGTCGACTCCTGGGACCGCCGGGAGGCCGCCGGACTGCCCGTGGACGTGCCCGGCGACATGACCCGGATGACCCTGGACACCATCGGACTGGCCGGCTTCGGCTTCGACTTCGGCTCCTTCGAGCGGGACGAGCCGCACCCCTTCGTCGAGGCGATGGTGCGCTGCCTGGGCTGGGCGATGAACAGGCTCACCCGTGACCCGGAGGCCGACCACCGCGAGCGGGACACCGCCTTCCGGGCCGACGCCGACTACCTGGCCGCCGTGGTGGACGAGGTGATCGCCGCCCGCTCCGCGGAGGGAACCGCCGGGGAGGGAGCTGTTGGGGAGGGCGAGCAGGCCCTGGCCGAGGACCTGCTGGGCCTGATGCTCGGCGCGGTCCGCCCCTCGGACGGGACCCGGCTGGACGCCGAGAACATCCGCAACCAGGTGATCACCTTCCTGATCGCCGGCCACGAGACCACCTCGGGCGCGCTCTCCTTCGCGATGTACTACCTGGTCAAGCACCCGACGGTGCTGCGCCAGGTGCAGCGGGAGGTGGACGAGCTCTGGGGCGACCAGGCCGACCCGGAGCCCTCCTACGAGGACGTCGGACGGCTGCGCCACACCCGCCAGGTGCTCAACGAGGCGCTGCGGCTGTGGCCGACGGCGCCCGCGTTCAGCCGGGAGGCCCGCGAGGACACCCTGCTCGGCGGCCGCATCCCGCTGCGCGCCGGGGAGACCGTCTTCGTCTCCACGCCGATGCTGCACCGGGACCCGTCGTGGGGCGACAACCCGGAGCTGTTCGACCCGTCCCGGTTCGACCCCGAGTGCGAGGAGGCCCGCTCCCCGCACGCCTTCAAGCCCTTCGGAACCGGCGAACGCGCCTGCATCGGACGGCAGTTCGCGCTGCACGAGGCCGTCATGCTGCTCGGCATGCTGGTCCACCGCTACCGGCTGATCGACCACACCGACTACCGGCTGACCATCAAGCAGACGCTCACCATCAAGCCCGACGACTTCACCCTCGGCCTCGCCCGGCGCACGCCCGGCCGGGCCGCGACCGCCTCCGGCTCCGGCTCCACCGCTGCTGCCACCGGCAGTGCCGAGCGGCCCGGGACGGCCGGGCGGGTCCGCCAGGGGACCGGGCTGCTGCTCCTGCACGGCTCCAACTACGGCGCCTGCCGGGAGTTCAGCCGGCAGCTCGCGGAGGCCGCCGCCGACCTCGGCTGCGAGACGGAGACCGCCCCGCTGGACGCGTACGCGGACGGGCTGCCCACCGACCGGCCGGTGGTGATCACCGCCGCCTCGTACAACGGGCAGCCGACCGACGACGCGGCCCGGTTCGTCCGCCGGCTCCAGGAGGCCCAGGAGGCTCAGGACGCCGGGGAGGGGCAGGAGGGCGGGACGGCCGAGGGCGTCGAGTACGCGGTGCTCGGCATCGGCGACCGCACCTACGCCGCGACCTACCAGCGCGTCCCGGGGCTGATCGACGACCGGCTCGCCGCGCTCGGCGGCACCCGGCTGCTGGCCCGCGCCGAGGCCGACGCCTCCGGCGACCTGGCCGGCACCGTACGGCAGTTCACCGCCGAGCTGCGCGAGACCCTGCTGGCGCGCTACGGGGACGCCGACGCCCCCGCCGAGGCGCGGCCGGCGGCCGCCTACTCGGTGACCGAGGTGACCGGCGGCCCGCTGGCCGCGCTGGCCGCCCGGCACGGCATGGCGGAGCTGACCGTCACCGCCGTCGGCAGCCTGACCGACCCCGCCTACCACCGGGTCAAGCGGCTGGTCCGGCTGGCCCTGCCGGAGGGCACCGGCTACCGGACCGCCGACCACCTCACCGTGCTCCCGGCCAACGACCCGGCGCTGGTCGAGCGCGCCGCCAAGCTGTTCGGCGCCGACCTCGACACGGTGCTGGGCATCGTGGCGCACCGGCGCACCGGACTGGCCGTCGACCGCCCGCTGACGGTGCGCGAACTGCTCACCCGCCACGTCGAGTTGCAGGACCGGCCGAGCGCCGAGCAGCGCGCCGCCCTGGCCTCGCTCAACCCCTGCCCGCCCGAGCAGGCCGCGCTGCGGGCGCTGCCCGAGGACGACCCGCGCACCCTGCTGGACCTGGTCGAGGACCACCCGGCCCTCCAGGGGCGGCTCGGCTGGCCGGTGCTGCTGGAGCTGCTGCCGCCGATCCGGCCGCGGCACTACTCGATCTCCTCCTCGCCGGCCGGCGACCCGGGCCGGGCGGAGCTGATGGTCTCGGTGCTCAGCGGGCCGGCCCGTTCGGGCCGGGGCACCTTCCGGGGCACCGGCTCCGGCTACCTCGACCGGGTGGCCGTCGGCGACACCGTGCTGGCCCGGGTCCAGCCCTGCCGGGAGGCGTTCCGGATCGGCCACCGGACCCCGGTGGTCATGATCGCGGCCGGCACCGGCCTGGCGCCCTTCCGGGGCGCCGTCGCCGACCGCCGGGCGCTGCTCGCCGAGGGGGCCGGGCTCGCCCCGGCGCTGCTGTACTTCGGCTGCGACGACCCGGACGCGGACTACCTGCACCGCGGTGAGCTGGAGGCGGCCGAGCAGGCCGGCGCGGTCTCGCTGCGGCCCGCCTTCAGCGAGCGGCCGCGGGACGGGCGGCGCTACGTGCAGGACCGGATCGCCGCCGAGGCGGCCGAGGTCTGGGAGCTGCTCGACGCCGGTGCCGAGGTGTACGTGTGCGGCGACGGCGCCCGGATGGCGCCGGGCGTCCGGGAGGCCTTCCGGACGCTGTACCGCGAGCGCGTCCCGGGCGCGGACGAGCAGCGGGCGCAGGCCTGGCTGCAGGGGCTGATCGAGGCCGGGCGGTACGTCGAGGACGTGTACGCCGGCTGACGGTTCACCCCTCCCGAGACGGCCGTGGGCCTGCCGCACCGGTGCGG